>JAGABW010000080.1 GCA_017614465.1 Bacteroidaceae bacterium
GTTGTACTAACCATATAGAATGTGTCGCCTACACGTATGCAGTCTATATCAGGAAAATCTCCGTTGATAACGGGGTTTTTATATGTATTTCCTAAGTCGGCAGACCATTTACGCTTGTAGTCGGCAAATGGAATCTTAGGCTCAGAACCTGTTGCAAACTCTTTATACCAGTCGAAACATGCTTTTCCGCAGCATTCTTCGTTACCATCGAATGCAATTACAGGTTTTGCTGGAGTTGTTGCAAGAGATTTATCGATATCAATATAGCATGCAGTTCCAGAAAGGGTCATGCTGATATTCTCGAAATGGTCAAGTACGGCCTTATATGCCGAACCCCATTTGCTTGTTGAGCCAGTAGCCCATGTTCCGTAATTGGCAGTAACCCAGTCGCCATGTTCGTTAGTGTGGCCGGTGCCTGGTTTTTCCGGACTCCAGTCCACCTCAGTGATAATGATAGGAGAAGTCACTACAACAGGCACACTTGATTTGAATGAGTTTATAGCGTTATTGGCATTGTAGTTGTTTTCATTGGTATTATACCATCCCACATAGTCGTGAACAGCATATCCGATGTTATATCCAGTGATAGGATTGCTCGAATAGCTCGTATAATTTGATTGCCAACCAGTTCCAGGTACCCAGATTATACCTCTATAGCCATTTGAACGTATCTTATCGGCAATTGGTTGAAAGAAATCGTGCAAAGCACTTTTTGTATCTTGTCCGTATGCGTTATGTACGTTTACTGGCTCGTTAGCAAGTTCAAGGCTTACCTGTCCTGAATATTTCAGAATAGAATCATTTTTAGATACGATGTCCCAAACTTCCATAAGATAGTTATGGTAAACATCTCCAACCTTGATAGTCTCAGGACATACGCCTGGTGGGCGTACAACGACATACAGTCCGTGACTTAAAGCCTTTTCAATAATCTTCCAGTACAGCGATTTCATGTACTTTTCAAGTCTTGTCTTACTGAAATGTTCGATGTTGGCTTCGCCATCGCCTGTTTTGTCGCAATAATGTACATTATTGTCGTTAGTCCAGCAAGGATCTAAATGCAGACGAAATACATTACAATATGCACCATTGCGAGTGTCTGTAATAGCAGTGAACAGTTTGTCAAAGTAATTGATACATGAGTTTACTGAGTTGTCGTCGCAACTCCATCCCCATCTGTTGTTGTTGAAATAAGGACTTGGCGTGTCCATAACACCATGTAGAACCACTTTATTACCTTGTGGGTCTTTCAACCATTTTCCGTCCACATGAAGCGGTGGAGTGTTGCCAAAAGACTGAGCATGGCAATTATTACCAAACCCTCCATAGAATGGAGCGCATAGAGCAATAGTAATTGCTAGTAAACAGTTCTTGAATTGTTGTTTCATTGAAATAGAAATTTGATTAAATAATAATATAGTAATAATAATTAGTTTTTTATGGCATGAATAATACTTATTAAGTTAAGTTATGCAAATTTATAGAATAAATGATGATTAATAAAATATTAATGTAACATAAATTATTGCTAATGAAACATATAATACATTTGATATATAAAAAACGAGCGACAAATGTGTGTGTCGCTCGTTTTCTCGAATATGTTTGATTCAGCTTATTTTATAAGGATTTTCTTTGTTGTTCCATCTGTCATTCTTATGATATTAATGCCTTTTTGCGGACTGCTTAATCTCATACCTTGAATATTTGTTACAGATTCGGTGTCTTCTCCGTATTCCTCGTCATCCTCATCTCGGTATATAACTGATTCTATTCCGTTTGCAGGATTAACGCCGTCGTTTGATAGGAATACTTCTTTTATATAAACCTTATCATTTCCTTCTGTCCAGAATCCAGCCATATATATGTGTGAAGGGTCGATAGTACGTCCATTTTCAGATTTCATATCGTGAAGGTCTATTGCAATTTTCATATATTTACCCATGTTGCGTATATATGGGTCTGACCAGTAATCATTCTTGTCGAATATTCTGAATGAAGGATTACATGTAGTAGAACGTTTTGTCTTTACAACGATGTAATTGTAATCAGAGAGGTCGATACCATTGTTGTAAACCCATCCGCCAAAACCATATTGGCTGGTTTGTAGGGTGGTTGTATTTTCAGTGAATGTACCTGTGCCATATATGCTTGGGTTAAAGCATTCACTTGATAATGGGAAGATTGATGCAGTAACACTGAAATCAACCGATTTAATATTGCCAAAATGGTCGGTATATGTTGCTGTAACATTTGTGCTACCTTCGCATTTTGTAATAATGCGTCCGCCGATAATATCGATGAAATCGGTGTTTTCTATATCGTAAATACAGTTGGCAGCAACATTTGTTTCCATTCCAGAAACCGATTTACTAATTATCTGCAAAGCGTATGAAGAACTTGTGTTCATTACTATATTCTTTTTGTTTATAGATAATGATTCTATTGTAAGGTCTTCTGGAGTGTATGTAACCAATTCTTTCACGTTATAGAACATACTTTCTTCATATACAGGCTCTGTTGAGAACCAGTCGATATCTACATAACCGCCAAGTCTTTGAGTACCATAGTTGTAGATGAAGAAACGGTTTCCAGTGAAGATGGTCAGAATGAATCTCATGTCCATGTCAACACCGAATTTTGTCCATGTCTTGTTGTCGAGGCTATAATAATATTTAGCCTTGTTTGTTCCGAAATTAGCCACAGCACGCAGATAGATTATGTCCTGAGTTATTTCATCTCCTATGATTTCCTTTCCATTGCTTCCACCGTCAAAAGCATAAACAAGAGCACTATAAAGATAGCGTTTACCATCTATCACTTTGATTCCAATTTGTGAGTAAGGGTCTTGGAATATTGATATACCTGCCACGTCACCTTCTTGCATGTGGCTGATATCCATCTTTATTGTTCCGTATGAGTTGTAGTATCTGCTTGAACTTGTTCCTTCAGGGTTATAGCCAAGAATACGTTGGGTGAGTGAGCCTCGTGCGCGGATAAGACTATCTGTTACACTTGTTGTGTAAAGTCTTAGGTTTCCTGGATTGTCAAACAAACTCCATCCCGATTCCACTTCATTATGGTTCCATTCCCATTGAAGTCCTAACTTAGGATTGGTGAATGTGTCGTTTGTTTGAAGATATTTCTTTTGTAGATCTTCTTTGTCAGAGACACTATTAGCATCAGCAACAGTAGGCTTTTTATATGAGGCACCATTCTTTGTCACATCAATACCGTTATTACCGATTACAGGCCAATCGTCAACCCATTTCACTGGTTCAAGATAAGGAATACGACCGATAGCACCTGCGTCTTTGAACAATACGGTCCACCATTCGCCGGTAGGGGTGTCAACAAGTGCTCCCTGATGAATATGCTGGTTGGCAAATACACGTCCTTCGTGTTCTTCGTATGGTCCCATCGGATTTTTCGAACGGAAGATAGTCTGACTGCCTTCTGTTCCGCCATATGTAGCATATATGTAATAATAGTCGTTTATGTGATACATATGACATCCTTCGAGCCCGTTTCCGAGAGAAAGAACTTTTGTTGACGAGATTTTCTGAAGATTTCTGTTAAGTTTGTTCACATAGATGTCTCCTATACCACATGCAACATAGATATATCCGTCGCCACCTTTGTCTTTATCGTCGAACAGCCATCCTGAATCGTAGTAATGGTCATCCATATATGTCATATCCCATTCTCCTTCAGGATTAGTTGTAGTGAGAAGGATATTCATTGTATTGTCAACCTTATCCCTGCCATAGCAGATGAAATAGAGGTAGAATTTTCCACCTGAATAATTCAGCGATGCAGCCCATTGACCTTGTGAGTAATGGTTGGCTCCTTCGAGGTTATAAGCGTTGTTGTTGGCAATCTGTTTTAGTGGATTTGCACAATATTCCCAGTTTACAAGGTCTTTTGATTTCAGGATTGTTGCGCCAGGGAAGTAGAACATAGTTGTACTAACCATGTAGAATGTGTCGCCAACGCGGATAACGTCAGGGTCGGGGAAGTCACCATTGATTATAGGGTTCTTGTATTTCGCTCCGAGGTCAGCTGTCCATTTATGTTTATAATCAGCATAAGGATTTTTTGCCTTTTTGCCAATTGCATATTCCTTGTACCAGTCGAA
>JAGABW010000081.1 GCA_017614465.1 Bacteroidaceae bacterium
ATACGCTGAATGATTCGGCTTACAGGACGGATTTCGCCACTCAGTCCCACTTCTCCTGCCATACATGTACCTTGTTCTATACTTGTATCTACATTACTTGAAAGTACTGCAGCTATAACACTTAAATCAATTGCCGGATCGGTCACACGGATTCCTCCAGCGATATTTAAATAAACGTCTTTCTGGCTTATCTTGAATCCGACACGTTTTTCCAACACTGCCAACAACATATTCATTCGACGGATATCAAATCCGGTTGCAGAACGCTGTGGTGTGCCATATGCTGCACTGCTTACCAAAGCCTGAGTTTCTATCAACAAAGGGCGCACTCCTTCAATAGACGATGCAATGGCAACACCGCTGAACGAGCCATCGTCTGACGAAGTATCTGAGAGCAACAGTTCCGACGGATTGGTAACCTGACGTAAGCCATCTGCCATCATCTCGTATATTCCTAACTCAGCAGTACTTCCGAATCGGTTTTTTATGGCTCTGACTATACGATACATATAATGTTGATCACCCTCAAATTGCAAAACCGTATCTACCATATGTTCAAGAATCTTCGGCCCTGCAATACTACCCTCTTTATTGATATGACCTATCATGATGACAGGAATACCGCTTTCTTTCGCAAATTTCAGAAGCATCGCCGCACATTCACGAATCTGACTGATACTTCCAGGACTACTCTCAACATTTTCGGTTGCCATAGTCTGTATGGAGTCGATAACCAGCAAATCAGGATTCACTGATTTCACATGCTCAAATATAGTCTCAATCATCACTTCACATACGACCTGAATATCCGAGGAAGGATTCAGGCTTCGTTCACCGATGATTCTGTCGGCTCGCAATTTCAACTGTTTGGCACTTTCCTCACCACTGACATACAATACTTTCATATTTTTCAGGTTCAGTATTGTCTGCAACACCAATGTTGACTTACCGATACCAGGTTCACCACCGAGCAATGTTAAAGAGCCTGGTACCAGACCTCCTCCAAGAACTCGGTTCAGCTCGTCATCATTCATATTGATACGTGCCTCTGCATCTGTCTGTATCTTACTTATATGAATCGGACTTGATTTCACATCAAGAGCAAATCCCATAGTCTGAGTTGCGCTGGAGGCAGTTTTCTTTCCTTGTCTTACTTCCGAGAAGGTATTCCACTCTCCACAAGAAGGGCAACGTCCAATCCATTTAGGACTGTCGTATCCACATGAGCTACACACATATGCTATCTTTTCTTTTGCCATATCAATGAAATTTAGTCTGATTAATATTATTTGTACATGCAATCCCTACTGGAAGAGTTTTTCTACAAATCCGCAGAATGTCTGTCAGGAGTCATTCAGACATTTACAGATGCATGTATCTACAAAATCAGCCGGACAACAACAACCCGTTATTTCTCTAATTTTGAGTCAATTATATCATACACTTCCTGCATTATCTCTTTTGTCTGCTTACCTTTTCGCTGTTCATCAGTGATTGGATCGTGAATGGTTAATGACAGTCGTCCCCATGACACAATATTTGCCTTTCTGCTGAACACATCGAAAGAACCGTTTATTGTTATTGGCACAATAGGTAATCCTATTTCATTGGCAAGCATAAATGCTCCACGCTTAAACGGAACCATCTTACCGTCGAACGAGCGAGTTCCTTCAGGGAATATCACCATTGACATTCCTCCACGCAAGGTCTCACGTGCCTGAGCAACAGCCCTACCAATCGACGAGATGCTGTCTCCAACAAAAATTTGTCTGCTTGCCATACAAGCAAATCCCACAAACGGCATCTTCTTCAGGTATTCCTTCATCATCCATTTGAAATTATGTCCGAGATAGCCATAAATAAGGAATATGTCAAAATAACCCTGATGATTTGCAAGAAACACATACGACTGCTTTGAGTCAAGTTTCTCACGTCCTTCAATCTTTACAGGAAGCAGAAAAAGGGTACATGCACATCGTCCCCATACCTTTGGAACATAATAACTTGTATATGTTCTGTCGCCAAACAACGAAGCAACAAACACTGCAACACCTGTAATTGCTGTTACCACTATAAATAATGGCAATGCTATCAGGAAAGAATAGATTATATATAAAACTCTTAACATACTCTTTTACTTTTTAATTATCAACAATAATTATGCTATATTCTACTTCTTTCTTAAGGTTATTATAGAAACCTCGGGCCATGCACCAATACGATATGGTACGGGAACACATCCAACACCTTCGTTTACATAGAGGAAACGACCGTTCTCTTCATACAATCCGCTCCATTCATTATAAACCAATGCAACCGGAGACCATCCGAAAATCTTAAACTGGCCAGCATGAGTATGCCCGGCAAGCATCAGTCTTATATTTGTATTTGGAAGCACCTTTCTACGCCAATGTGTTGGGTCGTGACTAAGCAGCACTTTAAACACAGATGAATCCACTCCAGCCTGAGCTTTTCCCAAGTCACCGTATTCTGGGAAACGTGGAGCTATTCCATCATTTTCAACACCCACAACAGCAATTGAATCATTTCCACGATATAGGTACGTGTGGTCATTCAGCAGCAGATTCCATCCGAGTTTCTTTTGTCTTCGGATAAGGTCTTGTGTATCTGCACGATGCTGGGCCATTGTATTATTTCTCTGATACAGGTTGTAATCATGATTTCCCATTATCGAAATGACACCGTCTGGAGCTTTGAGTTTACTTAACTGATCCTCAAAACCATCCAGTTCCTGTGCTTTAATGGTAACAAGGTCGCCTGTAAAGAAAATCACATCGCAATTCTGACTATTAATCAGATTTACAATTTCTTCCACATCGGATTCATGTCCCATATGGAAAGCGCCTGCATGAAAATCGCTGAATTGAAGGATTCGGTATCCATCAAAAGCTTCAGGCAAGTCATCTATGTATATAGTTTTTTCTTTGACTATAAAATGACGGGAACCATAGAAATATCCAACAGCAAACAACACTACGGCAATTGCTAAGATTGTTGCAAAAAATATCAATATGGCTTTAAAAAATCTACGCATGAATAAATCGTTTTGTTTGTTCATAAGTGTACCCACGTCGCTGAGAATAATCCAAAAGTTGCTCTTCTGAAATATCACCAACAGAAAAATACTGGGCTTTTGGATGATCCAGGATAAAACCGCTAACTGAAGCATGTGGCATCATCATTCCGCTATCTGTCAACTGCACACCTATCTTACTGAAATCCATCAATTGGTCCAAGATGAAATTTATCGACATATCTGGTATCGACGGATACCCCACCGCAGGTCTCACTCCTGCTGCAATCTTTTCGGCTGCAGCCTCGGCCATTCTATCAGAAAGTGTTTGTGCCAATAAGGAATAATACACATCATCTATATTCTCATCAATCATTATCGGCTCCACAGATGTCGCAAACAAAGATACCTGTTCACCTATAAAATCTGATATACATAAACAATATCCTTCTGAATTCGGAATTTGTTGTCTCAGGAAAGGAATACGCAAACCTGCATTGTCACCCGACTGGATAATGATATCATCACCCTCATGTATCACATCATAGGTATGAAGCATATAGTTGACATGGCATTTTCCTATATATTTCTCCAGAAATGCCACTGCTTCTGATTTCAGATTATCAGCCTCAGGCGTATTGTCTCTCACATTCCATGTATAAAAGAAATGTGGCCAACTGATCAGATGTAATAAAGATTGTATATCTAATTTTCCTAACATTCAAAAACCAGTTCTTTTCCTCTTATACCATCGATGACGATACCATCAAGATAAGCAGTAATACCATTAACCAATGTGCGCACAACCTTCCATTTGAATGTACGTTCATCCATTGGGGTCCATTCACACTTTGTATAATATCGTCCTTCGGCAACCTGCCAGTTAGCATTAGGATCTACAAGAACCAGATCGGCATAATATCCCTTACGGATATATCCTCTTCGGTCAATCTTGTACAAGTCGGCTGGATTATGGCTCATCAGTTGAGGTATGCGCTCTATAGGAAAACAACCACTGTCACACATCTCTAACATTGACACAAGAGAGAATTGTATCATAGGCATTCCCGACATAGCCTGCAGCGCACCTCCTACTTTCTCGTTGAGCAGATGCGGAGCATGGTCTGTAGCAACCACGTCAATCAGTCCGTCGCGCAAAGCATCACGCAAAGCACTGCGGTCTTCTATTGTCTTTACAGACGGATTACATTTTATCTTTGTGCCTAATTTATCATAATCTTCTGTGGTAAACATAAGATGTGCTATACAGGCTTCTGATGTTATCTGTTTCTGGCTCAGAGGTATATCCTGAGTCTTTTCAAGGAGTTCCAACTCACGAGCCGATGACAGATGGGCGATATGCAGACGTGCGCCTGTAGCTTTTGCAAGATCTACCGCACGCTTCGAAGCCTCATAACAAGCCTCCACACTGCGTATTCGTGAATGATACCTTACAGGAAAATCGTTCTGTCCTTTATATTTCTTCTTGAATTGCTGTATATTCTCTTGAATAATCTTATCATCCTCACAATGAGCCACGATTCTCAAAGGACTGGACTCAAAAATACGCTTCATGGCATCGTCGTCATCAACCAAGAGGTTTCCTGTACTTGAACCCATGAACACCTTCACTCCCGGCACTCTTCGCGGATCCAGTTCCTTAAGAACATCGACATTATCATTAGTTGCACCAAACAGGAATGAATAATTCACACGGCTCTTGCTGCGGGCCAGTTCATACTTCTCCTCCAACAGTTCAAGAGTTGTTGTAGGCGGCTTTGTGTTAGGCATCTCCATGTATGAAGTAACACCACCTGCGGCTGCTGTACGGCTTTCTGATTCAATGTCTGCCTTATGAGTCAAACCTGGTTCACGGAAATGCACATGATCGTCTATAACACCAGGGAAGAGATAAAGTCCATTTGCATCTATAAAAATCTGCTCCTGATTATCATCAACCAACTCTGATGCATCGCCTTCAATCACATCTGTTATAAATTCATCCTCAATAATAACAGATCCGACGAAAGTGCGACCTTCATTCACTATTGTTGCATTATATATAACTGTTTTCAATTTATTCAGATAAGATTAATTGATTAAACGGCTTTTTAATTATAATGAAATGACATCTGTCAATGACCAGCACCTAATCCTTTGCCTTAGGATATTTACGGAACCATCCGTCCAGACGTAACCGCATCACACCCCAGAAGGCTTCAGAGAAGATACCTCCACTCATTTTTGAAGTACCCTCGGTACGATTCACAAAAATTACCGGTACTTCCTTTATCTTAAATCCACATTTGTATGTGGTAAATTTCATCTCAATCTGGAACGCATATCCCTTGAAACGAATCTTATCCAATTCGATTGTCTCAAGTACTCTACGACGATAGCATTTGAATCCGGCTGTTGTGTCATGAACATTGAAACCGGTTATCCAACGCACATACTTAGATGCGAAATACGACATCAGCACCCTACCCATAGGCCAATTGACAACATTCACACCAGAGATATATCTGGAACCTATCGCCAAGTCATAACCTTCATCGGCACATGCTGAATACAGACGTGGCAAATCGGCTGGTGCATGACTGAAATCGGCATCCATCTCAAATATATAATCATACTTGCGCTCCAATGCCCACTTAAAACCTGTGATGTAGGCTGTTCCAAGACCTAACTTGCCAGAACGTTCTATCATGAACAATCTGTCTGAAAACTCATCGGTCATCAAACGCTTTACAATCGATGCAGTTCCGTCTGGAGAACCATCCTCGATTACAAGAATATGAAAACACTTATCTAAAGCAAATACGGCACGAATGATTTTTTCTATATTCTCTTTCTCGTTATATGTAGGAATGATAACGATGCTATCACTTGCGTTCATTTCTCGTCTATTTCTAATTATCGTAATTAATTTGCAAATATAATAT
>JAGABW010000082.1 GCA_017614465.1 Bacteroidaceae bacterium
ATCTCCAAGTGAAATGTCATTGATTGTGTAGTTTGCCATAGCGGTACTGGGATTATTCTGTTTCCACACAGTTACACCACTACGTGCTTGAATGTTTGAAACGGGAAATTCGAAATATTGGTTTTGCCATGGTGATACGGCTGCACATTGTTGTCCGTTCTCGTTGTTTCTTACAGCTGCAACGGTGTAAGTGCTCGAATTATCTCCGTTTACATCTACATAATTAGATACGTTCAGGTTTTGTGCAATCAATATTCCGTTTCTGTATAGGTTGTATGTCACACCATAGTATTCATCTGCTTGTATTCGCCAACTGACATATACTCCTGTTTGAACTTTTAAGGCAACCAAACCTCTGTCCAACAAGTCTGTCTTACGTTGTGCATTAGCATTTTTCAATGAAATAATTGAAAGAATTGCTATAGCAAATATCAATCTTATGATGCTCTTATAATGTACCTTCATTTTCAGTCTTTTTTCTTTTTACCAAATTCTGGATCAATTTTTACAAACCATGCAACCAAGAATGTAATACTACACAATGCCATGACGATTATAAAGAATGTTTGGTATCCCACAGCATCTTTAAGGAATCCAGAGAACATCGCAGGTACTTGTAGTCCTAAATAAGACAAACCTGTACATATGGCATAAAACGATGTTTTAAACTGTCCCATACTGAAATAGAGCATATATAATGTCAGTGCTGTGAATCCAAGTCCGTATCCAAACTGTTCTATGAATATGCACGAACTTATGAGTATCATATTGTCTGGCATAGCATAACTCATATATATATATACGGCATCGGGTAGGGTGATAGCGCAAACCATAGGCCACAACCAACGTTTCAATCCGTCGCGACTTGCCAACCATCCTCCTACTATACCACCAAGCAGAAGACCGATTAATCCTACCGTTCCATAACTTATACCATATTCTTCCAATGATAGTCCTAATCCTCCGTCTTCTTGCGGACGTGTTAGGAAGGTCTTGCTCATGGCATTAAGTAATGCTTCTGGGAATCGATAGAACATTATAAATATAATGGCAAAGAGCAATTCTCGCCAATGCATGCGTGTGAAGAACTCTTTGAACATCTTGCCCAATCCTTTTGTTACTTCTGTGAAAGTGACATTATTCCTTACATCTGCTTTCGCTTTAGGCATCATACGACAATGCCAAAGTAAGAATCCCAAGAATAAGGCTGCAACACCATAAAACACGAGACTCCAAACAAAAGCATGACTGTCGGGGTAAATCTTCTGTAGTATTCCTGCAAGTGGTACTAATACACCATTGCCGAATATGACAGCAAGACGATAAAAGGTATTACGAATTCCTACAAACCATGATTGTTGGTGTTCATCGAGTTCCAACATATAATATCCGTCTGCTGCAATATCATGAGTAGCACTTGAAAATGCCATCAAGAAAAAGCAAAACATGGTGCCTTGAAACCAAAAGTCGGTATTTAATGTAAATGCAATACCTGCTAATGATGAACCTAATAACAACTGAGTTAATAGTACCCACCAACGTTTTGTCTTACATAAATCAACGAATGGACTCCAAAAAGGTTTGATAATCCAAGGTAAGCCTAACCATCCAGTATATAATCCTATCTCTGCATCTGTCAGTCCCATTTGCATATAAAGCACAACCGCCACTGAAGTTACAATGACATTTGGGAGTCCCTCTGCCATGTAGAGCGTAGGAATCCACGCCCAAGGAGATTTATTGTTGTTTTTCATTGTTAATATAGTTTTGTTATTTTTGCATGTGGATAATAAAAGTCCAAAATCTCGTTGTATGACTTTCCTTCTTCGCCCATTACAGCTGCTCCGATTTGACACAGACCAACTCCGTGTCCCCAACCTTGTCCCCTAAGAATGAAATTATCATTAGAATGTTCAACCTTGAATGCAGATGATTTCAGGTGTGAAGTTGACAAAGCACGTCTGATTTCAAGTTCCTTTCCGATAGTTATAGAACCGTTAACACCTTCAATTCTAAGATATTTTATTCTTCCAGACGGTCCCGCCTCTAATGGAATCAGGTTGGTTATAAGTCCGAGATTCTTATGTAATTTATTCTCTATTATCTCAGATAATTCATTTTGACTATAAGTCACCTCCCAATCATGAAAATCCATTGTTTCCATGTCGTATTTATTTAATACCTGAGAGAGAATTCTGGAGTCATGTGTGTCGCAGAACGGATCGTCTTTGCATATAAGATAAGGTTTGTCTTCATCTTCCCAACAGGTAGAAAACAACTCAGTTTTACCTCCACAACATTTAGAATATCTTGTGTCACATACTTCTCCGTCGTATGTTAAAACCTCTCCCGTTGTCTCAAACACAGCTTGTATCGCATTGTCATTAACAATTCGCTGTATGCCCTGATAGCGTTGACAATGATCATCTGCACACACATCATAAAGATCATGATGAGAATAATTGTATATTCTGGCATATGCCCAACTTCGTGAAATTACGGCATGAGATTTCAGAAATTCAAGCGATGCGTTTGAGTTCATCTCTGATGAGATGACAGATTTTAAATATTCTTCAATCGAAATGATGTTGACTGCTGTAAGTTTCTCGTTTTCAGTAATAAACTTCAATTTGCCACGAAATGTTTGTTGCTCTTGTCTTTGCCAATGAAACTGTATTCCTATTGTAACATCCTTTAGAGTGAAGTATGAACTTTTATTCATTGGCTGAAAGGATAATTCTTTATAAATCCTTCCGTTGAAGCTTATTGCATCATTTGAATATTCCACCACATAGTCGCCATCATCAATATCATAGCCACACAAGTGAAATTCAATTTTATGCGAATTTAAAATTCCAACTGTTATGTTAGGTATTGTCATTTTCCGCACTCTTTTAATATTTCACCAGCCTTTTCACTTGTCAATCGTTCAAAATCTTCTAATCGTGGAGTGATAATCAATCCAGCCATATCTAATGCTCCAGGACTTATCATATACTGTTCTGTCTCGGAATCGTTTTTCTGGTCTGGTTGAGGATAGCAGTCTGGTCTTCCCTTAGCTCTTGGTATAACCAATGTAATATACTCGTTACCTTCTTTCCAGCAAAAGATATTGGAAAAGTCATCCATTACTTTCGAGAATTGAGACATACAGTCGCTAATATCCGTTCCTTTGATTATGTGGTTAAGGCTGATCGGATTCAATTCTGTTTTACGTATTGCCTGAAAATGCATGTGGTCGGGAGCACTTGCCCCACATCTAGGTCCATTATAGAAAATCATCATATCTGGCATTAAATCAGCGAGTTGAAGCATCTCTTCATAATGTCCCTTAATTGATTGTTGGGTATGTGTACGTGATACAATCGTGAAATGCATAGGCAGGATAGGGAACGGATTGACTAATAATTCAAATTTTCCAAGCAACGGAATGCCTATTTGCATCTCTGGTCTGTTTGTGCCACATAGAAAACAAGGTCTGTTTTCAATAGTCTTTTTATCCATTTTTGCACCTGTTGAAACAATCCTACTTGGGTTGTATTGTACAAGAATGGTTTTTCCGTCTATTTGCAGTTCTTTTACCTTAACATCTGACAATTGCTTATATCGTTCTGCTACTTCAGGCCATAAGTCGAATTGTTTCTTTTGAAACTCTTCAAGATTTAATTCATTTATGTCTTGAGCCCAATATTTGTTAAGGTTTTGACGTGCTTCGATTTCTATACTGCGGAGAGAATCCTTATAGTAGTTGTTGGCATTGATTTTGTCAACAGAAAGGGCAGCATCGCTATTTCCATCCCATCTTCTGCATAAATACAGTTCGTCGTAAATTCGACCGATTTTATATTTTCGTGAAAAAGCAAGTCCCAAAGCATAGTCTTCTCCGTAACTGGTGTTTGGAACACCGATTTGTCTTAAAATAGGGGTGTAAAAAGCACGTGGAGC
>JAGABW010000009.1 GCA_017614465.1 Bacteroidaceae bacterium
ATTCTACTTAGTCGTAGCTTTTATTGTGTATTTGTATGTTTAATTATATTCACTATTAACAAACCTGACTTCCAGCCTTAACAGTATCTTCAAGACCTGTTACATGAATGCTACCATCCCAGTCTTGTGCTGATAGAATCATACCTTCGCTGACAAGTCCGTTCTTGAATTCTCTTGGTGCGAGGTTTGCAACAAAAAGTACTTGTTTTCCTTTAAGTTGTTCTGGTTCGTACCATTGAGCGATACCGCTGACAATAGTTCGTTTCTGCAATCCGTCATCGATAAGGAAACGTAACAGTTTCTTCATCTTAGGTACTCTTTCGCATTCAAGTACAGTTCCTACTCGGATATCTAATTTCTCGAAGTCATCGAAACTAATTACTGGTTTTATTGGTTCAGCCTTAGCTGCTTTAGCTGCATTTGCAGCAACTGTTGCAGCCAATTTATCCATTTGGAACTGAATAACATCATCTTCGATCTTTTCGAACAGAAGTTGAGGCTCACCTAATTGTTTGCCTATTGCGAGTATTTCCATGCTTCCAAGTTGCTCCCATAAGAAACTGTCCATGTTTAACATGTCACGGAGTTTTTTCGATGAGAACGGAAGGAATGGCTCAAATGCAATAGCAAGATTTGCTGTAAGCTGTAATGATATGTATATGATAGTCTTTACGCGCTCAGGATCAGTCTTAATCAGTTTCCATGGCTCTTCATCAGCAATATACTTGTTACCGATTCGTGCAAGATTCATTGCTTCTTTCTGAGCATCACGGAACTTGAACTGGTCGAGCAAAGATTCTACTTTTTGTTTTACACCCTTGAATTCATCGATAGTTTCTGTATCGTGTGCTGTCAGTTCTCCTGGTGCAGGTACGATACTTTGATAATACTTCTTGGTAAGTTGTAATGCACGATTCACAAAGTTTCCATAAACAGCAACAAGTTCATTATTGTTGCGTGCCTGGTAGTCTTTCCATGTGAAGTCATTATCCTTTGTCTCAGGAGCATTTGCTGTAAGTACATAACGTAATACATCCTGTTTTCCAGGCATTTCCTCGAGATATTCGTTCAACCATACAGCATAGTTCTTACTTGTAGAGATTTTGTTGCCCTCCAAGTTAAGGAATTCGTTTGATGGAACATTATCTGGCAATACGAAATCTCCATGTGCTTTCAACATTGAAGGGAACACGATGCAGTGGAACACAATATTATCTTTTCCGATGAAATGGATAAGTCTTGTGTCGTCGTCTTGCCACCACTGTTTCCAATCTCCGTATTTCTCTGGCTGGTTTTCGCAAAGTTCCTTTGTGTTTGATATATATCCTATAGGTGCATCAAACCATACATACAGCACTTTTCCTTCAGCACCCTCTACAGGTACAGGAATTCCCCAATTAAGGTCGCGTGTAACGGCACGTGGTCTTAGTCCGCCGTCGAGCCAGCTCTTACACTGACCATATACGTTTGGACGCCATTCTTTGTGTTCATTAAGAATCCATTCTTCCAACCAAGGCTGATACTGGTCTAATGGAAGATACCAGTGCTTTGTAGATTTCTTAACCAAAGCATTACCTGTTATGGCGTTATATGGATTGATGAGTTCGTCTGGAGATAATGTGCTTCCACATTTCTCACACTGGTCACCATAAGCTTCCTGAGCATGACAACGAGGACATTCACCTCTGATATTACGGTCTGTAAGGAATTCACCAGCCTGTTCATCGTAATATTGTTCGCTTTCAATCTCTACGAATTTACCTTCGTCGTATAGTTTCTTGAAGAAATCTGATGCGAACTGGTGATGAGTTTTAGATGTTGTACGGCTATATACATCGAATGATATGCCGAATTCCTCAAATGACTTTTTTATAATATTGTGATAACGGTCAACGACATCTTGTGGAGTGCATCCTTCTTGACGTGCTCTGATGGTTACAGGAACACCATGCTCGTCACTTCCTCCAACGAAAAGAACGTCTTTGCCTTTCAAACGTAAATAACGTGAATAAATATCAGCAGGAACATACACTCCAGCGAGGTGACCAATATGTACTGGTCCGTTTGCATAAGGAAGTGCAGAGGTTACTAATGTCCTTTTGTATTGTTTCATAATAAATGTGATATTGTTTGCTATATTATATTAATGTGTTGTGTCATTTCTTAGTTATGAACAAGTGTTCCTATTTGTTCGCCTTCTATTACCTTCTTTAGATTCCCAAAAACATCCATGTTGAACACATAAATAGGAAGGTTATTTTCTTTACACATTGTTGTGGCTGTAAGATCCATCACACGAAGATTCTTGTTGTATATCTCGTCATATGTGATTTCATCTAATTTTGTGGCTGTAGGGTCTTTTTCTGGGTCGGCAGTATAAATACCGTCAACACGTGTGCCTTTAAGCATTACATCGGCTTCGATTTCGATACCGCGAAGACTTGAACCAGTGTCTGTAGTAAAGTAAGGGTTACCTGTTCCAGCAGAGAAAATAGCTACCTCGCCATTTTCCATTGCCTCAATTGCTTTCCACTTTGTGTAGAATTCACCTATTGGTTCCATTCTGATTGCTGTAAGAACACGACTCTTGCAACCGATTGCGCCAAGGGCACTGCTTAATGCCAGTGAGTTGATAACTGTAGCACACATTCCCATTTGATCGCCTTTCACACGATCAAATCCCTTACCTGCACCGCTCAAACCACGGAAAATGTTTCCACCTCCAATGACGATACCTATTTCTACTCCCATATCATGCACTTCCTTTATCTGTTGTGCATAATCATTCAAGCGGGTTACGTCAATGCCGTAACCCTGCTCTCCCATAAGACTTTCGCCTGATAGTTTAAGTAATATCCTTTTAAATTTCATTATTTATTTGTTGAGTATTGTCCGCCTTGATGATCTATAGACTCATAACTAAATCCAGTTGCATTACTATTAGCGTCTATATCAATATTCAGATTTCCTGAAGTTATAGTCAACTTCTTATCTGCTTTAATTCCAATACATGGTTGGTTCTGTGTAACCTCGGTATTTGCAAAAATCGACATGTTTACATCAGTACCGTTAAAATATAAGTTGCCACCATCCTTAACTGTTGCATCGGTTTTCTTTACTTTCTTAATACGTATGCCTCGACTGCCGTTTGCACCAGATTTGATAAGTGTCTTTAATGTTCCACCATTGAAGTAACCTTCATAGTTGGCATGTATTCCCGAACTTAATATACTTCCGATAGTGATGTCGATGTCGCCTCCTGTCATAGTGAAGATACTATCGCAAAGAATTGCTGAAACGTCACGACCAATTACGTCAATGGTGATCTTTCCGCCTTTAATCAATACACATCCATAGTCATCGCTATCGATACAGTCGCTACCACAGTTCTGTATCGTGAGGTTTCCACCATTCATCTGGAAGTAGTTCTTGTCACTGTTGGCAATTCCTTTTCCGCAGTGGATTCCATCGCCGTTTTCAGCACCGAGGATGTTTATGTTTCCTACTGATGCTTTGAGGATGATATATTCTTTAGCTGCAAGAGCATGTTTTGTGTAGCCTGTCACATTGAGAGTTCCTGCACCTTTGAATTCCAAGTGACCTTTAGCATAGAATGCTGCCTTGTGGTCTCCGTTCTTAGAGTCGATAATATTATTTACAGTTCCTTCTTTCAGGATGATATCAATACGTTTTCCGCATTGAAGATTTATAGCAGGTCCGTTCTTATTTGTAAGACTTACTCCATTTAACTCAAGAGTAAATTTGAAACTACCATTGATTTCAAGCGAACCGTCACTTGATTCACCTTCGATAGAATACATGTACTCCTCAGTAGTGTTTGTGTTATTTATTACTACATGAGAATTATTACCACTTGTACATGTTACTCCGCTCATTGATGAAGGGATAGTGACAGTAGCTGCGCCATTGGCATATTTAATAACAACCTTACGATATTGAGGTTCGCTGAAAGTGATACTGTCAACTTTGTCAAGACCATATTTTGTGCCTGCAATAACAACACTGTCGGTGCCATCCATCTTGATATCGGCATCGTTATTTACCTCGTATGTATCATAGCTGTAACCATTACATACATATAGTCTTTGCTGAGCATTGGCATAACAAACAAAGCCAATGAGCATGAGTATTATATTTATTGCTTTTTTGAGATATGTATTCATTACTGTCTGATACTTTTAGGTTATTTTATAATAAATACTTTTTTGTTGTTTATTATGTATAATCCAGTTGATGGATTTTCAACCTTGCGGCCTTGGAAATCATAAATAACAACTTTCTTCTCATCACTTTTAGTCTTTATTTCTTCAACTGCAAGTGGAAGTGGTTCTGTGCTGAAGTGAATGCGATTGATATTTGATAGAGCAGTTGCATTACTATTACCGTCTTGTTTGGTGATAACAACCTGACCTTCCTCAAAAGTGATCTTTTTTATCTGATCCAGTTCGTATCCACTTAAAATATTATAATCAGTTCCTTCGATGAAAAGTCTGAAATCGTCTGCGTAAGCAGCACTTATCATCGTAAGTAATCCTAATATCAAAAATAATCTTTTCATGTTTCTCTTTTTAGTTATGTACCAGTTTATTTTATTAGAACTTGAATTTGTATCCTAAACCAATTATATGGCCATTAGTATCCAACTCATCGTTTTCTCTATTGTAGCGGTAGTACACAGATACCTTGTTTGATTTGTTGATTTTATAATCATAACCTGCTGTGTATTTCCACTTGTTTTTAGTATAATTCAATCCACATCCGTATTCAACAGATGCAAAGATATCTATTGGAAAATTCTTGATATCATATGTGGCTGATAACTTTGAACGAAGAACAACTCGGTCTTTTGATTTTAGTTCCTTAGTTGTTGTATAATAAATTGGCTCTTTATACATTTCCTCGTATTCAGGTTCCTTAGTAATCCATTCATCATCGTCGTTTATCAGATATGGTCGATACAACAGATTCTCTCTTGTGGCTTTGTTGTAATGGTTATATTGAACCGTTTCTTTTAAACCGAACGACCAACGTTTGTTTGGAGTATATGATAACGAAAATCCCGGATTTATGCGGAAACGATTTCTCCAATACTTCTTTGTTGTTGTAGAACCCCAAAGTTTGCCTTCTTCTTCGTCATCATAGAAAATATAGTCATCGGTTGTCTTTCCCAGTTTGTTCTGCCATAGATATTCGAAACCGGCATTTGCCTTTATGTCGAATTTCTTGTCGTTAGTTTGGAACAAACGGTATGATAACTCAGCTCCTACAACATATCTGTCTATTTTCTTTGCATCGTCTTGAGTACGCATGCTTGCTTCCACTTCGATTTTTAAGCCTTTGGCGAGTTTTGTCTCTCCAGCCACACTTAAATCATAACCGAAATCATCTTGTGCAAACAATGGGTTAGAGGTGATACCTTGTATTGCCCCCAAAACCACAAAAGAAAATATGTATTTATATAAATAATTCTTAATCATATAATTTCGGCATTTTTTGAAGTGTGTCATCGTTTAATTTCTTGTCGTCCTCTGTGTAATAGATCTTTAGCAATGTCATATCCTTTAGGAAGTCAATGCTACCGATAGCCACATCCTTAATGTTGAGGCCAGTACGCTTCTTTAGGTCTTCGATAAGTTCATCATGCTTATCAGGTGTGATAAGATCGATTTTGTCGTATCTTACGTATTTTGAACTAAGACTGGTAACCCATTTACCGCCTTCGGAAATCCATATTACAAGAACAAATAAGATGTTTGTGACAATGAGTTCAATCATTGAAATGGCTTCTGGTGTTGCAAATTCAGGATGCTTTCCTGAGATGTCGGCAGGCCAAGCTAATCCGTTGATGGCAGCCAAGGCGATGACTAAGAACAAATATGTCATCTCACGGATAGGTACGGACTCAGTGCGATAACGCATGATGCAGAATATCGCAAACAATCCCATGGCAATACCAGTTTTTAGTTTAGCATCACCCATAAGGTGGATTAGCATAAAGATACCAAATCCAACAAGTACATAGGTGAAAAAGAAGTCTTTTCTTCTACTTTTTGGAAAATAGAAGGCTCTTGCAATAGTAATAGTAAACACTGTATTAATACAAAAACGAAAGAGCAGATCCAATAATCTGCACGAGTCGCTTGATAACAGTGAGAAAAAATCATTCATTGATTCCATTTTTTCTAAGATTTTCAGTGATTTATTTAGATATTAATTAATACTTTGGTGCTCTTTTAAATAGCGTTCGTCTGCATTTATCTTTGCCAAATTGCGAACCTTTTGTTTAAAATTGTTGTTACGTAAATTTTCATCAGTCCATACCATACCAATACAGCATTTACTAAATCCTGTAGGATGGATATGCAAATCACGCAGGATAGTGCATATAGGTGAAAATATGTTACCATCGCGTTTTAACTCGATGATGACTAACTGATCACTATCTGCGTTGTTTCCTGTCTCGTAATTGTAGAAGTTAATGTTGAAATCTATTGTAAGGCGTTCGGTCTTAGCCATATTTACCAGTGTTATGCGGTCAAACTCATTCTGTACCACGTAGTGCATTGACTGTAAAGAAAGTCCAGTCTTTCTTCTGACTAATTCTTCAGCTCCTTCTGTCTGTTTTGAGGCTTCCAATGAATCCACTCTTATACGTTTCTTCTTGGTTCTGCCGTGGTTGTTCTTGTTTTTGACCTCGAGATATGTCAAGTCGTCACTTGTGAGGTATGTTCTAACTCTGACTTTAGTTCTCTTAGCATACTTGTTATGATGCTGCATGTACATAGTATGCTCATTTGTGTCGAAATATGTTGTGCGATAAGGACATATTGTAGTAGTTCCAATGGTTTGCACGTAATACTTGTCGTGAACCAATTGCAACAATTCAATTAATTGACGTTTGGTAGTGACATATTTGGTGTCAATACGATTCATCAATTTTATATTCGACATCTGATCCAATGTAATTGGATTGAATGTCTCAAGTAATGATTGAATTTGTTTGTCTTTATCCTCCATCTTTTTACACACAATTTGGGGCAAATATAATCATTTTGTTTTGATTTTGTATTATTTTAAGGTATGTTTTTATAAAAAAACGATAGTTTTGTGCGATTACGTGAATATTTTCCTAACTTTGTAACCTAAAAGTTATAATTATTGAAACAAAACAATAGATGAAGGAATTTGTGATTTCGGAAGCGAAGGTGGAAACAGCCATAATAGTTGGTCTTATCACACCCTATCAGCCCGAACGTAAAACAAAAGAGTATTTAGATGAATTAGAGTTCCTTGCAGATACTGCTGGGGCAAGGGTTATAAAACGATTCACTCAAAAAGTGAACGGACCTTCAAGTGTGACTTATGTGGGAACAGGAAAACTTGAGGAAATAAAGGCATTTATCGAGTCGGAAGAAGATGAAGAACGTGAGGTCGGAATGGTTATTTTCGATGACGAATTAAGTGCAAAACAAATCAGAAATATCGAAAAAGAACTTCAGGTAAAGATTCTTGACAGAACAAGTCTTATTCTGGATATCTTTGCTATGCGTGCTCAGACTGCCACTGCCAAAACACAGGTGGAATTGGCTCAGTACAAGTATATGTTACCTCGATTGACTCGTTTGTGGACTCACCTTGAACGTCAGCGTGGTGGCTCGGTGGGATTGAGAGGACCGGGTGAAACTCAGCTCGAGATGGACCAGCGTATTATCCGAAACAGAATGTCTTTGTTGAAAGAAAGACTTAAAGAGATTGATACTCAGAAATCTACACAACGAAAGAATCGTGGACGACTGATTCGTGTGGCTTTAGTTGGTTACACAAATGTGGGAAAGTCAACTTTGATGAATCTGTTGTCAAAAAGTGAGGTTTTCGCCGAAAATAAATTGTTTGCCACTCTTGACACAACCGTACGTAAGGTTATCATCGAGAATCTTCCGTTTTTATTGAGCGACACAGTCGGATTTATCCGTAAATTGCCAACCGATTTGGTTGATTCGTTTAAGTCAACTCTTGATGAAGTTCGGGAAGCAGATATGCTTATTCATTTGGTGGATATCTCTCATCCTGATTTTGAGGAACAGATTCGTGTCGTGGAAAAAACTCTCGGCGACTTAGACTCAAATACTAAGCCTACTATGATTGTGTTCAATAAGATCGATGCATATACTTGGACTCCAAAGGATGAAGACGATCTTACTCCTCGAACAAAAGAGAATATCTCTCTTGATGAGCTGATGAAAACCTGGATGGCGAAACTTGGTGAAGATTGCTTCTTTATCTCTGCAAAAAACAAGATAAATCTCGATGAATTCAAACAACTTCTATATAAAAAAGTTCGTGAACTGCATGTCCAGAAATATCCATACAATGACTTTCTCTATCAAACATATGATGATGAAAGTATGTTGGAAAGTTAATGCGGAGATGTAAAAACGATTTAATCGAAATCTTAATCTAATAAAAATTATTAACCGATGAGACAATTAACACAAACGGAGATTCAGAGTCTTGAAAGTCAACGATGTTGGGCTGAAGACTGGAATAAGATTATTGTTGCAGACGATTTCTCAGCTGCAAATGTAAGAAATACCAATTTCTACGGAAATATTCAAATAGGTAGTGGGGTGCGTCTGAACGATGTGAAGATTCTCAAAGGCTCAAGTAAGCAAAGTAAACCAATTATAGTTTCTGTGCTTAATGAAGGTGGTGATGGTAATATCGTGCTGTGCCCTCAACTGACATCTCAGTTGGCTTGGTTGATGATACATTATACTCAGGTTTTTGATTTGGTGTCTAAAGAGGAAGAAATTCGATTAAATCAGGTGTTTTCGGGTGAATGTGCCACAATCATTGAAGACGGAGCGATCATTGAAGGTGCAACGAAAATCGTAGATTCTGTGATTCAAAGTCGCAAAGAAGTTCCTACATATATCGGACCTGATGTGATAATGGTGAAGTCTGTTACTGCTGTAGGTGCAGAAATCACTGATGGTGCAAAAGTTTATGAGAGTTTTGTAGGCGAAGCCGTACATCTTGGCAAAGGTTTCTCTTCCGAGGCTTCTGTGTTCTTCGCCAATTCATATATGGACAACGGAGAAGCATGTGCTGCTTTGTGTGGACCTTTCTCATGTTCTCATCATAAGTCAACCCTTTTGATTGGCGGTCAGTTCTCGTTCTATAATGCTGGTTCTAACACAAATCAAAGTAATCATGCTTATAAGATGGGCCCAATCCATTGGGGAACTCTTGAGCGAGGTGCAAAGACCGCATCTGGCTGTCATATCCTTTGGCCAGCACACATAGGCGTTTTCTCTATGGTTATGGGTAAGATTACCGAACATCCATGTATTCAGGATTTACCTTTCTCATATGTGATTGCTTCTCATGATAAGACATATATAATACCAGGTATCAACCTGAAAACTGTAGGAACATGGCGCGATGTAAATAAGTGGCCAAAGCGTGATGCACGTAATGTTCTTGCACGAAGAGATATTGTGGATTTTGCTTTCCCAAATCCATATATCATCCAGTTTGTGGCAAGGGGCATCTCTTTGTTAAACTCTTTGGTGGCAGAACAAGGGGAACATGTTGAGGAATATGAATTCGAGGGTTGTTATATCAAACGTAAGTCGTTGATTAAAGGTCTTGAATACTATGATTTGGCGTTCCAACTTGCAGGTTCAGCTGCTCCTTCCGAGGAATGGCTCGATCTTTGCGGAATGATTGTTCCTCGTCAGGATATTGAAGATTTGATTCTTGATATTAATGATAATATACTTGATTCTATTGAATCCATCGAAAGAAAACTGGTTGAAATTCATGATTGCAATGCGGCACGACTGAATGTTGAGCGCGATTCCATCGCTTATGAGGAATGGCTTAATATGATACGTGAGGATGCTGAACGCGAATTCCAGATGGGCGATGTGGATGAAAGTCAATTGTCCGATTTCCTTGATAAAGTGAAATAGATTATACGAGTATATAACGTCTATAAAAAATGAGAATCCCGAGAACGATTTGCTCTTGGGATTCTCATTTTTTTGTTGTTAGTGTGTCGTTTCCCTATTGTTTTCTGATTAGATGATAGGGATGCTCTCACCGTTGATTTTTCTAAACAAGTCGAGGGCATATACATCGGTCATTCCCGAAATGAAATCGAGAACAGCCATGATTCTTTCATACACATCTTCTGTTTGTACATCGTATTGTGATGAGACACGACCTAATAAAAGTTTAGAATATGCGGTGTCGGGATTCATCGATGCGGTTATGAACAAGTCAATAAGCGTACTTATTATCTTATAACCAGCGAGTTCAATATCCAAAACATCTTTGCTGATATATATCTTTTTGTATGAAACAGCCTCGCATTGTTTGTAGGCATCTTTGATTCTACCTTCGATAGCGTTTATCAAAGAACCTTCAAATTCTCCTTTAAGAATCTTCTCTTCATTGTCGATGAATACCTTTACACATTCAGCCTCTAAAGCCCCGATCACACATGAACGCAAATACACGATTTGTTCGTTGACATCGGTAACTTTGTCTAAAACTGCTTTGATTTTCTCTAATCTCTCTGGTTCAAAGAAATTCATTAATAGCTCTTTGGTTTCCTGACTTTGGAGAATCTTCAACTTATGGGCATCTTCAATGTCCATTATTTCATAACAGATATCGTCGGCAGCCTCAACAAGGTACACTAATGGATATCTTGAATATTCAGCACTTGAATCGCAGTTTTTATGCTTGATAATTCCCAATTCATCGGCAATTCTCTGATATTTTTGATATTCGCTCTGAAAAAAGCCGAATTTCAGTTTTTTTCCAGCCAAGTCCGAAGTAAACGGATATTTTACGATCGATGCAAGAGTGGAATATGTCATTACGAAACCACCCGGACGACGTCCTTTGAACTGGTGAGTGAGCAATCGGAATGCATTTGCGTTTCCTTCATAGTGAATCAAGTCATTCCATTGTGCAGGAGTTACCAAGTCTTTATATTTTAGTCCCTTTCCTTCTGAGAAAAAGGTGGCGATAGCGCGTTCGCCTGAATGTCCGAAAGGAGGGTTGCCTAAGTCGTGTGCTAAACAAGCGGCACTTACTATTGCTCCACATTCTCCAATATGCGTGTTACTTAGTTCTGGATGGCGTTGAAGTAATCTGTTTGCAACATCTGTACCCAAAGAACGTCCTACACTTGCAACTTCAAGGCTGTGAGTGAGACGATTATGAACAAACACGCTTCCTGGTAGAGGGAAAACCTGAGTCTTATTTTGTAGTCTTCTGAAAGGGGCGGAAAAGATCAGTCTGTCAAAGTCGCGGTGAAACTCTGTGCGGTCATCCTTTTTTGAATAGTGCATGTCTTCCAGCCCTAATCGTTTAGTACTGATAAGTTGTTGCCAGTTCATCATAATTTGTTATGGTATTTATGATTTTATTTAACGATAATGTTGAATGCGATATTGTAATTCACATTGAAACTATATATTTTTGTCATGTTTAATACTTACAATGTAGTATTCATTAATATGACATATAGTTAATTTTGTTGCAAATTTACAAATTATTTATAACTGCTAAACATTAACTCCTAACTTTTTATTATCTTTGCACCAAGTATAAACAAAATTAAATAGTTATTTAATCTCAAATAAATATAGTATAATGCTTAAAGTTAATATAATTAATCGTTCACATCATCAACTGCCAAAATATGAGACAGTTGCTTCTGCTGGGATGGATCTCAGAGCAAACCTTGAAGAACCAGTAACTCTTCAGCCTATGCAACGTGTGTTGATACCAACAGGATTGTTTATCTCTCTCCCCGTTGGATATGAAGCACAAGTTCGTCCACGCAGTGGATTGGCTTTGAAAAAAGGTATAACAGTACTCAATTCTCCAGGAACAGTCGATGCTGATTATCGTGGAGAGATTGGTGTCATACTTATAAATCTGTCATCAGAACCATTTGTTATCAATGATGGTGAACGTATTGCACAAATGGTAATAGCCAGTCATGAACAGATTGAATGGACTCCCGTTGATTCGTTGGATACAACCGAACGAGGCGAAGGAGGATTTGGTCATACTGGAAAATAATCTCTAATATTGTGTGATGCCAACATACTGACTCACATAAGTGTCTGTATGTCATAATAAATCGGATCTAAGTATCCATTGACTGATTATGAAGAATTATTTGGGAAAGAACCATACTCTAAAAAAATATATACAATACGTATTATTCAGTTTTTTGCTGGGTTTTAATTGTCTGTC
>JAGABW010000083.1 GCA_017614465.1 Bacteroidaceae bacterium
ACGTACTTGTATTGATACATATGCAGACCATTTTGGCTGCAAAGGTACAAAATCAAGTCCGTTGACTCAAAAAATCTCTATAACTAACTATATTTCAATTATTTCAAAGAACGCTTAGCGATTTTTAGTGGACAGCAATGTGATAAATATTAAATAATCATTATCTTTGCATTCAATAATAAAACAAGACAGTTTACATATACATTTGTATTAATCACATTTATTAATAAAAAAGACAAACTACGTATGGATATAAAATATATAGGAGTTGACGATCCTTCACTTCGTCTTTTTGAGAGTCAGTATGAGACTCCAGCAGGTATGTGTTATAACTCATGGGTTATTCTTGATGAGAAAATCGCCATCACAGACACTTCGGATGCCAGAACAATGGAACAATGGAAGGCTAATCTGAGCGAGGCATTGCAAGACAAAAAACCAGATTATCTTATAATACATCATCTGGAACCGGATCATGCATCAGGTATAGAAGAGGTGATGAATCTATATCCTGAACTCATTGTGATTTGTACTGCCAGAGCAAAACAGATGGCTCCACAATACATAACAAACAACGAATTCATCGAAAAAAGATTTAAGGTTGTTGCAGAAGGCGACACACTTTCGCTTGGAAAACACAATCTTACATTCATCATGGCTCCAATGATACACTGGCCTGAAGTAATGATGACTTATGATGCAACAGAAGAGGTGCTTTTCTCTGCCGACGCATTCGGTAAATTCGGAACAATCGATGCCGATAAGGACGACTGGGCATGTGAAGCTCGCCGTTACTATTTCAACATATGCGGTAAGTATGGTTCACCTACTCAAACATTACTTAAGAAAGCAGCCAACCTGAAGATATCAAAGATATATCCTTTACATGGTCCAGTACTTGAAAACGAAGCACTTGCCGAGGCTATACGTCTATATGATATATGGAGCAGTTATGGTGTTGAGACAGAAGGTGTATTTATTGCTCATGCCAGCATTCATGGAAACACAGCACAAGCAGCAGAACAACTGGCAGACATCCTACGACAAAAAGGCTGTCCAAAGGTAGCAATCAGTGATTTATGCCGAGAGGACATGGCAGAAGCCATAGAAGATGCGTTCAGATACGGAAAGATCATTGTAGCTGCATCAAGTTACGATTCCGACGTGTTCCCTCCAATGCACGACTTCCTACATCATCTGGCATTGAAGTCATGGCAAAAGAAGACTGTTGGTATCATAGAAAACGGTTCATGGGCACCAACAGCAGCACGAACAATGAAGAAAATGCTTGAAGGCATGAAAGATATCACCATCATTGATCCTGTTGTCACTATCCGAGGTAAGGTTAAACCTTCAGACAATGATGCATTACAACTTCTTGCCGACGAAATACTGAAATAAAAATCGGATACAATTGTAAATGAAAATGGAAGGATAAGCAATTTTTTATCCTTCCATTATTTTTCATGTTAATCAATGATTATCAGACAATACCAATCAGTATAGTTTTATCCATTCATACTGATTGCCCGTACTATCCATATAACGGATGAAATCATCAATAGTTATATTCAACGAAGCATGATTATCGTTGGGATGAAACGATAAATGTGAATAATTACGCAGATTTTCATCGAGAAACACATATACATGATGCTCCTCATCGTTTAATAAGCCAAAAGGAGAAACAGATCCCGGACGTAATCCCAAATACTTCTCCATTCTCTGTTCAGAAGCAAAACTGAGTTTTCCCTGATGCAGAAGATGTTCCAAATCATGTATTGCCAGATTTTGATCACATTGAAATATCACAAGATAATGTCTGTTACCTTTATGGTTACGGAAAAACAAGTTCTTACAATGTGTTCCAGGCAGATCAGCCCAATATTCACGTCCGATCTCGATAGTTGGAGCAGCCGGATGTTCGGTATAAACAAAAGGGATATCCAGTTCCTTCAGTTTATCATATACTATTTGTTGTCCAATCATAATTTCTTTATTCTTCTACCTAAAGCCCTGAATACGAACTTTATATGATGTAAGATGGTAGTAAACAGTCCGTAATGGTGTTTCATTATATTGAATCGTTCAATCAATGAAGCCTTATGATTCTTTGTTGTCAGTCCCTCGTTAAGATAATCTGTCAATACGATATTGGTATTCAGATTCTCCATATGAGCGATATTACCAGCTTTCATTACATTGATACACCAGTCTATATCAGCAGAGAAACGATAAGTCATATTATATGAAGGGCATAACGTTCTGCGTGCATAAAACGACTGATGACATACAAGCATTCCGTCTTTGAATGATTTCCATGTCAGATGCTTTGGAGGTGTAAGGAAACGTTTTGCAAGGAATTTTCCTTCATCGTCAACGACATCAGTATATCCATAAATCACACCTACATTAGACACATCATGCTTGAACACCTGTTCAACCGTGGTTGGTTCATGAAATACATCTCCAGAATTGAGAAAAACCACAAATTGTCCTGTTGCAGCAGAAAGTCCTTTATTCATTGCATCATAAAGCCCCTTATCGGGTTCACTTTTGACAACAATCGGATAACGGTCCTTATTTTTCTGATAATAAGCATCCAATAAATCCAGGGTGCCGTCTGAGGAAGCACCATCAATAATCACATGTTCGATGATATTACATGCCGTTTGGTGTTCAACACTACGCAGAGTGCGTTCTATTGTTGATTTGGCATTATATGTTACAGTTATTACAGATAGCTGCTTCATCGTTTTCTATTCATTTGTATTGCCATATCGTAAACCTCACTATAACTGTGGGCTACACGATCCTGACTATATGTTTGAACGGCTTTGTTACGAGCATTGGTGCATAAAGACTTGTAATAATCAGACTGCATACACCAGTATATTCCATTTGCAAAATCCTCTGCATCCTGATAATTAGCCACATAGCCATTCTCCTTATGATTTATCATCTCAGGTATTCCGCCAACGTTAAATCCCACACAAGGAATTCCGCACGACATAGCCTCTACAATTGTGTTAGGAAGATTATCCTGAAGAGAAGGAGTCACATACAAGTCAACTGCATTATATAAACGTACCAGTTCTTTCTGGCTGCTCACATAGTTTACAGGATAGACATCAAAAGGCAACTGACTCTTAACCTTATCGCTATTCTCACCCAACACAACAACACCGATTTTATCGATGAGTTCGGGATATTTACGTTTGATTATATTACAAGCCTCAGCCAGATAGTCAAATCCCTTACGTTTATCAGTGATACGTTGCGAGCCGAACAGAATAAGAAACTTTTCTTCCGGCAGTTTTGTCTCGCTACGGGCTACACTCTTGTTTTTTGGTGCGAACAAATCGGTATTGATAGCATTAGGGATACTCAGGATTGTGTGTCCTTTTGCCAAACGACTTCTGCGACAAAGATCAGAAATCCATTGACTACAACCGACAAATACCACATTATGCCCCATGAACATCTTACGTTTCTTATTAAAGACATCCTGAGCCAGATCGCCTACAACTCCACCATAAAGGATTGGGCATTTCTCACATTTAGTTATGTATTTCTTGCAATCACCCGAATAATGACAAATACCTGTGAAGTACCACATGTCGTGCATTGTAACCACAACAGGTTTACCAGACTGCATTATTGCATTCAGGTTTTTCATTGAAAGAAATCCTTGATTAACCCAATGCAGATGAATAACGTCGGCTTGCTTGAACTCAAACATCTGACTGATATCAGTTCCTGTATTGGCAATGTCAACCTGAAATATATTCTTATAGCTCAATCTATTGGCAAACAAGATAACCAGGCGCTCCCAAATAAACTTCCAAGTAAGTTTCCACGAAGTAGGTATCGACACCACAGCCATCTGATCAGTCTGCTTGTCACGCACCAACATACGGGCTTTGATTCCATTATTCTTCAAAGCCATCATCAGACGGTTGGCTGCAATAGCAGCACCACCCGTGCGTTCAGATGTATTAACTATCAGTACTCTCATTCTGATTGCAAAGTTATAAAAAAATAAATAAAGAATACAGGTTATACCAGAAATATATACATACTTTCATAAAAATATTATAAAGAACGGGGTATATTTTTTTACCATATAATAATTACACATTTTTGGGGTATAACGATGTTTTATACTACCACACAATAGGTAAAAAACGCTATTAAAGGAGGTTACAATATCTTTTTTAGTATAATTAGTTTCATAATTCGTTAATAATTCGTACCTTTGCAACTCCTTAAAAGATAATAAGATTTCATAATCTTAAACTTAAAGAGGGTAATAAAAAAACGAGTTTTAATGAATTATAAAAAGGGGTTTTAATAATATGGGATATCTTTTTACATCAGAATCAGTTAGTGAGGGACACCCTGATAAAGTCGCAGACCAAATTAGCGATGCAGTATTGGATCAGCTTTTGGCATTTGATCCACAATCAAAAGTTGCATGCGAAACACTTGTCACTACAGGACTGGTTGTTGTTGCCGGTGAAGTAAAATCAAAGGCATATGCTGATTTGCAGGAAATTACACGACGCACAATAAGTAAAATCGGTTATAATAAAGCAGAGTATAAATTCGAGGCAGAGAGTTGCGGACTCGTATCTTCAATTCATGAACAGAGTGAGGATATCAACAGAGGAGTTGACAGAGAGAACCCTGAGGATCAAGGTGCTGGCGACCAGGGAATGATGTTTGGCTATGCAACAAACGAGAGCGAGAACTACATTCCTCTTACACTTGATTTAAGTCATCATATCCTACGCACTTTGTCAAGTATCCGCCACGAAGGCAAGGTAATGACATATCTGCGTCCAGACTCAAAGAGTCAGGTTACAATAGAATACGACGATAACGACAAACCTGTAAGAATAGATACAATCGTAGTTTCAACACAACACGACGAATTTGACAGCAGCGACGAGAAGATGCTTGAACAGATTCAGAAGGATGTGAAGGAAATACTCATACCAAGAGTAATAAGTGAGATAAAGGACGAGAAAATACGTGCCTTATTCACTGACGACATCAAATATTTCGTCAACCCAACAGGTAAATTCGTAATCGGAGGTCCTCACGGCGACACAGGACTAACAGGAAGAAAGATTATCGTTGACACATACGGAGGAAAAGGAGCCCATGGTGGTGGTGCCTTCTCAGGAAAAGACCCATCAAAGGTTGACCGTTCAGCAGCATATGCAGCACGCCACATAGCAAAGAACATGGTAGCAGCAGGAGTTGCCGACGAGATGCTTGTACAATTGAGTTATGCCATCGGTGTAGCACAGCCAGTCAGCATATATGTCAACACATACGGCCATTCCAACGTAAACATGTCTGACGGTGAAATTGCATCAATCATCAAAGAGATGTTTGATCTTCGTCCGATAGCAATTGAGAGAAGACTAAAACTACGCAATCCAATATATTCAGAGACTGCAGCATATGGACACATGGGAAGAAAGCCAGAAACTGTAACAAAGCATTTCTATAGTCCATATATCTCAGGAGGCGAAGTAAGTCTTGAAGTTGAACTTTTCACATGGGAAAAGCTCGATGAAATAGACAATATCAAGAAAAGATTCAGTTTATAATAACCAATCCAGATGGAAGGGATAGTAAGCACCTTAAGAGCCTACCATGCAAGCAACGACAATATAATAATTGTCGGATTACTTTTGGTGTTTATCCTTTTCACATTTGTTATATGCCGTTGTAGAGAAATACTACTGTATAAAATACGAACTTATTTCTCTTCACGTCAGATATACGCAACCGATGAGATATCCACAAACAACCGTGAACAAGTGGATATATTACTGCTCATCCTTATTGGATTGTTTTCGCTTAGTCTAACGCTATATATAAACTCACAAGATTTAGTAACAATAGATGAGCATGCCAATTATTCCACTTTATTTTTGGTCATGCTCACACTTACTCTGACAGTCGGAGCACAGATCGGTATATATATGTTTGTAAACTGGATTTTCTTCCCAACGGAAGTCAATAAACACTGGATTTCGTCATATATATACCTATTAGCAGCTGCATCAGTAATAATCCTGCCACTTGCAATTATTCAGACTTTTTCAACATTTGATTGCTCACCCAACATATCATTGTGCCTAATAATTATTCTTATTTTACAGAAAATCATACTGTTTTGTAAGCTATATGCAAACTTTAAGCCCAAAAGATATGGTCAAATACTGTTTTTTTTGTACTTTTGCAGCGTTGAAATTATGCCTACCCTAATTACCTTACATGTACTTAGACAGATGGAAGTAATCAGTTAAAGCATAAAACTTTATCACAAACTAATTAAGAATCAATTTACAAGAATACATGACAAAAAAAATTCTGGTTTCTCAACCAAAACCACAAACAGAAAAGTCACCTTATTTCGATGTCGCAGAAAGATGTGGAGTCGAAATGGTGTTTAGACCTTTCATCAGGGTCGACAGCATGCCTGCGCGTGATTTCCGTCAACAAAAAGTTTCAATTCTTGATCATACTGCCATTGTATTTACATCACGACATGGTATAGATCATTTTTTCAATCTTTGTAAGGAACTACGCATCACTATTCCTGAAGACATGAAGTATTTCTGTAAATCAGAACTGGTCTCACTATACATACAGAAGTATGTACAATATCGCAAGCGTAAGGTTTTCTATCCTACAAGTGGTAAGATGTCAGACTTGGTACCTATCATGGTAAAGCATAAGACTGAAAAATACTTTGTTCCACAGTCTTCTGCTCATGACGATGAATTAAAGAACATGTTTGACGCAGCAAAGCTCAATCATACAGAAGCCGTGATGTACTATACTGTAAGTAATGACTTCGGACCAGACGAGCCATTCGATTACGACATGTTAGTATTCTTCAGTCCTGAAGGAATCCATTCATTGCTTAAGAACTTCCCTAATTTCCAACAAGGGGATATCGCAATAGCATGTCTGGGAGACAAAACAATAAAAGAGGCTGAGAAATATAATTTGAGAGTGGATATGCAGCCAACCCCAGAACTACGTTCTGTACCTGCAATCATCGAAGATTATATCAAAAAACATAAATAGACATAAACAAAATAGTAAAGTGGCATTGATTTCAATGCCACTTACAATATAAACGATATTAATAGTGGGATCATATCCACAAACATTTACAAAAGCGGAACGAATCAAGAGCAAGCTGATTATTAACCGCTTGTTCGAAGGAGGAAGTGCATCATTCGTTGCATTTCCTTTTAGGATTGTATATATGACCATTCCCAAAGGTGATGCTCCCACATCAATACTTATCAGTGTACCCAAACGACGTTTTCACCATGCTGTTGACAGAAATCATATAAAACGTCAGGTACGCGAAGCATATAGGAAACAAAAATATATCTTATGGAAAGCCTTGGAGAATAGTGATAAAAGTATCGCAATTGCTTTCATCAGTATTGCTTCACAACACTACAAGTCAAATGTTATAGAAAAATGTGTTAAGAAGGCTATTTGTCGTATAGAGCACGATATACAGTCCAACAAAGACGAAAACAACTAACACATCCTATAAAACGATACAGGCACGTAGGTTGTTTAAATTAATATCTATAATAGTATTTTCAATCCCCATAAGCATCAAAACTGAAGATATGAAACAGATAATCGCCATAATAAGAAAATGCCTTACATGGACATTATTGTTACCTATCTTCTTTTATCAGAAAGCAATATCGCCGATGTTTCCGCCAATGTGCCGTTTCACACCGACATGCTCACAATATGCCGTTGAGGCATTAAAAAAACATGGTCCGATTAAAGGATTATATTTGGCAATACGACGCATCCTAAGATGTCACCCTTGGGGAGGTTCAGGATACGACCCTGTGCCATAACAACATCAACACAAATTCTTTCATAAAAACAAAATAATTAGCACGCCATAATACACAAATGACAATTCCCTTCATCGATATACATACCCACAAGACACCTTCCTCAGAATGTGGAAATGGAGATAACGCTGGCACATATATACGCATTATCAACAAGGATTTTTCCGATGAAATCAACGATAATCATAATCTTTTATATTCCATAGGAGTGCATCCCTGGAACTCTATAAACATAGTAAACGACGATCAGTTCATCAACAGTTGCATCTCCACTATAAAAGAAAAACTAACCTGTCAACGCATTGTTTTTATTGGTGAGTCGGGATTGGACATCCTTAGAGGCGCAGACATCAGTCTGCAACGCAAACTGTTCATAAAACAGATCCATCTCTCAGAATCGACTTACAGACCATTAATAATCCATTGCGTAAAGGCATTCAACGATTTGATTGAGATACATAAGTCAACCGGAGCAAAACAGCCATGGATTCTACATGGATACAGAAATAAAAACGAACAAGCCAAACAACTGATACAAAATGGGATAGAACTATCCTTTGGTCCAAGATTCAACGAAGCATCCATGCAGGTTGCATGGCAAGAAAGAAAAATGTGGTTGGAAACTGATGATTCCTCATCTACCATAGAAGAGGTGTATGAGAAAGCATCCGAATGTTTAGGAGTTTCTGTAGATGAAATCAAAAAAGACATCTATGAAAGAGCCATTATTTTACTAAAAGGTAACGATTTATTTCAAAAGTAACAGCATAGGATGAAGGTATTCATTATGTATCATCTGCCTGCATCACTTATCATTCAATCAGCATAAGAATCATCAATCTGACTCAATGGATAGGTGACAAAAGAACGTGACTTCATATGAGGATGCGGGATTGTAAGTTCTGGGGTATTTATTGATATCGAATCATATATCAGGATATCAATATCGATTATACGATCATGATACAATCCGTTAGAAGATTTAGAGGTGCGTCCTAAATCGCGTTCTATTTGCTGAGTTGTATGTAATAACTCGAAAGGATCAAGTTGGGTTGTTACCTTCACGACAGAATTAACAAAGTTATTATCGCTTTGAAATCCCCATGGCTTAGATATGATAAAATCGGATTGGGCAGTAATCTGTCCAATCCGATTCTGTATCAAGTTATATGCATTCAGTAAATTAGCGATTTTATCACCTAAATTAGAACCTAAAGCCAAAAATACTGTATGCATACCTTTATGTTACTAAATAAATTCTATAGGATAAGTAGTGCATCACCATAGCATCCGAAGTGATAATCTTCTTCTAAAGCTGTCTCATATGCACGTTTTACGTATTCATATCCACCGAATGCACATTGCATCATCAACATTACAGAAAGAGGCAACTGGAAGTTTGAAACGAACGCATCAGCCACTGTAAAGTCGTATGGTGGGAATATAAACTTATTAGTCCATCCCTCAAATTCCTTAAGTACGCCTCCAGGTCCAACGGCAGTTTCAACTGTACGCATAGATGTATTACCTACTGCGCACACACGATGACCATTGGTCTTAGCTGTATTAACGATATCACATGCTTCTTTTGGTACAAATATCTGTTCGCTATCAGTCTTATGTTTTGTAAGATCTTCAACATCAATTGAGCGGAAATTACCAAGTCCCACATGCATTGTTACAAATGCCTGCTGAATACCCTTAATCTCCATACGTTTCATTAACTCACGAGAGAAATGAAGGCCTGTAGAAGGTGCAGTAACAGCTCCTTCATGCTTAGCGTATATTGTTTGGAAATCTTCCATATCCTCAGGAACTGCAGGTCTCAGATTACGCACTTCATCGGCGATAGGAGCCTCACCCAAAGCATAAAGAGATTGTTTGAACTCCTCATGTGGACCATCATAAAGGAAGCGAAGAGTACGACCTCTTGATGTAGTGTTGTCAATCACCTCGGCTACCATAGAATTGTCTTCGCCAAAATAAAGTTTATTACCGATACGAATCTTACGAGCAGGATCAACCAAAACATCCCATAGTCTCATACTTTCGTTGAGTTCTCTCAAAAGAAAAACTTCGATTTTAGCACCGGTCTTTTCTTTATTACCATAAAGGCGAGCCGGAAAAACCTTCGAATCGTTGAAGATAAATGCGTCTCCATCGTCGAAGTAATCAATAATGTCCTTGAACTGTCTGTGTTCAATTTCACCAGTTTTACGATTAAGCACCATTAATCGCGCTTCATCTCTGTGATATGGAGGGTGTAGCGCAATCTTCTCGTTTGGTAGTTTAAATTTAAATTGTGAAAGCTTCATATCTTTGTTATTTTCAAAGTTTTCATTTTATTTATCAGCAGCTGCTGATTGTTCATTCATAATTCTTATATCTTGTCCGTCGAGCCATGTATCGAATGTTTCGATATCAAGACAATCGGCTAATTTATATTCTCCTATACGTGTTCGACATAGGTCGGTAAGATAGGCCCCGGTATTTAATGCAAGTCCGATATCACGTGCTAATGAACGTATATATGTTCCTTTGCTGCATACCACCCTAATGACTATCTGTTTTTTATCCAAATCGCACTGCATTAGTTCGATTTCATCGATAAAAACAGGCTTTGCTTTTAGTTCTACGTCCTTTCCGGAACGTGCAAGTGCATATGCTCTCTTGCCATCAACCTTTACAGCAGAGAACGCCGGAGGAGTCTGCATAATCTCGCCAGTAAACTGATTCAGTGTCTGACGAATCATGTCTTCAGTTATATGATCTGTAGGATATGTTGCATCCTCTTCTGTCTCTAAATCGAAAGAAGGAGTTGTAGCTCCCAGTCGTACAGTAGCGACATATTCCTTTGTATGTTTCTGTAGTTCCTCGATTTGTTTAGTAGCCTTTCCCAGACAAACAATGAGTACTCCTGTTGCCAGCGGGTCTAATGTACCCGCATGTCCCACTTTCAGCTTCTTCACCTTTATTCTGTGTCTTACCTTTGCCCTAACCTTAGATACTACATCGAAAGAAGTCCATTTATAAGGTTTATTGAATGTAAGAATTTCTCCTTTTTGCGGTTCAAACATATCTATATTCGGTATTACTGTAATTAATGATGTTCACTCAACAGATATATTCTTATGCAAACGACTGCCATATAATTACAGATAATCCCACGATAGCGCAATAGATTGCAAAATAAATCATTTTGCCTCGTTTCACAAGATTTATCATCCACTTACATGCTACGCAACCTGTTATAAATGCAGCAAGGAAACCAACTACCAATGCAACTGGTGAGATTCCAGCCATTGCCACATCAACGCCTTCTTCCAACATGTCTTTTGTGCTAAGCAGTGCCTGACCAAGAATTGGAGGAATTACCATAAGGAATGAGAACTGAGCCAGTTTCTCTTTCTTATCACCGAGGATAAGTCCTGTTCCGATTGTACTACCAGAACGTGACAGACCTGGAAGTACAGCTACGGCTTGTGCTATACCGATGATGAATGCATCAACAAGTCCGATATGCTCTTTTTCACGTGGTTTTGCGAAGTACGAGAATGATAACAGCAGAGATGTAACAAGCAGGCATACACCTACTACCATCAGGCTGTTAAACGCATCTTCGACAATATGCTTCAAAGGAGAAAGTCCGACAATACCAACGGGAATCATGGAGATGATGATACACAACAGATAATTCTGTTCATCATTAAGTTTGCTGATTCCATGTGTGCTTGGTTTGAAGTCGTTTCCACGTTTGAACAGACCAGTCAAGAGCCAAACTATTTCTTTCCATAAAATAACCAATGTACTTAATACTGTAGCCACATGTACAGCTATTGTAAATGGCATAATCTGATCCGGGTCTTCAACTCCCAGTAATTCACCAGCAATGGCAAGGTGACCGCTACTACTAACAGGGAGATATTCGGTTAATCCCTGAAATATGCCCATAACAAGGGCTTGTAACCAATCCATACTATATAAATATATACTAATAAAAAGAGATGAGTATTATAAAAGAAAAATATCTCTTTTCTATTTATTCCTCAATACTTTTATTATCACTATCATTATCGTTGTTGCGAGGCTTAACCAGCACTGCAGCAATCACAGTGAGAAAACCTACCAGACATACTACAGGAGCCACTTTAATTCTTGTAGCACTGAAAATATCAGGATTGAAAGCCTCTTCAGTAGTTCCGTCGCCTGACATAAGAACAAAACCGATAACCACAATAGCTATTCCTAACAAAAGAATAAGGTAATTAATCTTACCGAAAGCTAAATTATTTTTCATTTCTAATTTATATTTATTTTCCTTTTTTATATATGATAAAGTTCATTACTACTCATTCGCAAATAACGTGAAAGAGAGAAGTATGTACATAAATAAGTGATTATCAAACCGAAGAGCAACACTGCTGCACTTGTTATAATTATCACCTGCATGTCAATAATAGACTTAATCTCCGGATCATAATCCATCAACCAATATATTCCGCCTATTATCACTCCATCTGCAATCAAGGCAGAAAGAACACCTAAGAGAAAAGCATTGTTCAAGAAAGGCCTACGTATAAATCCCCATCGTGCACCAACAAGTTTCATTGTGTTGATAGTGAATCGTTTTGAGAATATTGTAAGACTTACTGTGTTATTAATCAATGCAAAAGAGATATACGTGAACAGCACGGCAATTACCAATAGAATCACACTAAACTTACGTATATTATTATTTACGGAATCCATCAATTCTTTTTGATAGACCACATCCATTACCTTATTTGACTTCTTAAGATGATTGATAATCTTATTCACATTAGAAGTGTTGGCATATTCAGCCTTGACCTTAATCTCAAAAGAAGCTGTAAACGGATTATATCCTAAGAACTCAGTAGGATCAGTTCCCATGTCCTTGCATTGTTCCTTTAGTGCCTGTTCCTTACTTATGTATTTAAGCGATTTGACAAAAGCCTGTTCACTTAGAGTTTTATGTATGGATTTTATCTGCTCGCCATTAATATCATCATTCAAAAGAACTGTTATATTAATATTCTCGCGCACATATGCCGATAGGTTTTTAGCACATAATACAAAAAGAACAATGGTTCCCAACAATATCAAAACAAGACTTGTACTAATCAGTGATGTTAAGAATTGTGTACTGAATATTACTGGGGTTTTATGACTTGATGACATAGTATTCTGTTTTTCTTTATTATTTCTGATTCTTATCTAAGTCAAGAATATTTTTATTCAATATCTGTTTTCACGTTAAGCGTTGCTTATTACTCAACCAAAACACCTTTAAGTGTTGCCGATGTGGCTTCTGTGATGCGGACATTGACAAAATCGCCAACTTTATGGTTTGCACGGTCGAATACAACAACCTTATATTGCTGAGTACGACCAAACAACTGATCACGTGATCGTTTGCTGACACCTTCAACCAATACTTCGAAAGTCTTACCGATATCTTTCTTATAGCTCTCAGCAGACAATTGGTTTTGAAGAGCAATCAATTCATTTAATCTACGCACTTTCACCTCTTCAGGGATATCATCAGGCAAGTGCTTAGAAGCATATGTTCCAGGACGCTCAGAATATTTAAACATAAATGCAGAATCATAGCCACATTCTCTCATTAATGAAAGTGACATCTGATGATCCTCTTCTGTTTCAGAGTGATAACCACTGAATATATCTGTAGTAAGTCCACAATCTGGAATAATCTCACGGATAGCCTTGACACGATCAAGATACCATTCACGAGTATATTTTCGGTTCATCAGTTTAAGTATTCTATTGCTTCCGCTTTGAACTGGCAAATGAATATGATTACATATATTCTTATTGTTTGCAATAACATGAAGTGTTTCATCACTCATATCCTTTGGATGTGAAGTAGTGAAACGTATTCTCATATCAGGAACAGCTTTTGCAACAATCTCAAGTAATTTAGGGAAATCAATAACCTCAGTTTCGCCATCGCCTTCTCTGCTCCAACTATATGAATTGACATTCTGGCCCAAGAGAGTTACTTCCTTAAATCCACGATTATGCAAATCACGGACTTCATTCAGTATGCTTTCTATATCACGGCTACGCTCACGACCTCTTGTATAAGGCACAATGCAATAATGACAGAAATTATTACATCCTCTCATGATACTGACAAAACCAGAGATTCTACCGCTACAGATTCTCTCAGGAATAACGTCGCGATAAGTCTCAGTTGTTGACAATTCCACATTTATGGCTTTCTCTCCTGACTCTGCGATTGCAAATAATTCAGGTAAAGAAAGATAAGCATCCGGACCTGCAACTATATCAACGTGATGTTTCTCAATCAAATCATTCTTTACTCTCTCTGCCATACATCCCACAACACCCACAATCATCTTGTGACCATGTTTGATCTGCGAATTAAGAACATCAAGTCTGTTAAATATCTTCTGTTCGGCATTATCACGAATAGAACAGGTATTTAACAATACTGCATCAGCACCCTCTATACTGTCGACAGTTTCGTAATCAGCCATTTTCATTATTGAAGCAATCACTTCACTGTCTGCCGTATTCATCTGACACCCGTAGGTTTCTATATATAGTTTTTTCATTTGTGCCTATTAATCCAAATTTGGTGCAAAGATACGATTTTTTGCTGATATTCAACTTCAAATTTTCCAGAAAACGACTATTAAAGATTGTTAAAGGTCTAAAATTGATATTTTTGCGGTCTGACAAACACAAAAAACGTTATTAAATCCATGTTGTTTCTTAATAATATTTAAGAAATTCACATAATAAGGCTTCTTTTCATAATTAATAACTATTTTTGCAATCAATAACAACTAATACAATTAAAGAAAATATGAAAAATAAGATATTTTACTTAGCATTATTTCTTACAGTTGGTAATTCTCAAAATATATATTCTCAACACTATCGTGCTGAAGGGCATACTAATCAGGCATATGAGGAAGCTGTCAGGTTAGCCGACGACGGACATTTCTATGCTGCCGGACGCTCGCTCAAGAAATTCATAAAGGAAAATGAGTCAAATAGCAGCACAACAAACAAAGACAGCAGAATCTACGAAGCGGAAGCATTGTCTTTGGTGTGTGACTATTTCCTTGGTGTGCCTAACACCGATGAAGCAATACAGGAATGGCTTAATGAGACTGCCGTTTACAATCAGTATTCTCTAATGGCAGATCGTCTGAAAGTACTTAACGCCAATCTGTTGGTACGTAACGGAAAATTTGAGGAGGCAATAGATATTTACAGAAATACCGACCTTGACAATCTCAACAAAAGAGAATACGAGGAAGCTCTGTTATGTAATGCCATTGCATATATGAAAACTGGCGACTACAACAATGCCGAAGCAATTCTACAGGCATTACAGGACAGTCAGACACACTCAACCGATGTGATATTCTACACCACTTATCTGAAATATGTGAAAGAGGATTATCAGGAAGCATTAAATGGTTTTTCAATACTTCAATCTCATGATGTATATGGCAAGGTTGTCCCAATGTATATCGCCGACTGTTACCTTCGATTAGGTAATCCTGACATGGCCTTATCGTCATTATCAAATTACAAGCCATTAGAACAAGAGGTAAAGAACTCAACCGAGGACAGATTCATGTTCGACTACAAGGATATCGACAATGAAGTGAGACGCATTTATGGCGAGGCATATTTCGATAAGAATGATTACCTGTCTGCCATCCAACCGCTTCAACAATATTGCAAGGGAACAGAATCACCAAAAAGAGCAGCATTGTACAAGTTGGGAATGAGTCTGTTCCAGACAAATGATTATAAGAATGCAGCATCGGTATTAAGTCAGAGTGCATCTACAGCCAACGACATAATGGCACAAAGCGCATGGCTCAATGCCGGTATCAGCTACTTAAAGACAAACAACAAGAAATCAGCACAGATAGCCTTCCAACAAGCTTCAGAAATGAGTCAAAGCAAACCTATTCAGGAAGAAGCATTATATAATTATGCTCTGTGTCTTCACGAAGGAAACACAATGGGATTCGGAGAATCTGTCACTGTCTTTGAGAAATACCTCAACATGTTTCCAAACAGCCAATATGCGCCAAGTGTGAGCAAGCATCTCACCGAAGTTTATTTCACTACTAAAAACTATCAGGCAGCCTTGGCGTCAATAAACAAGATAAAGAATCCCGACAAAGATATCATCAAGGCAAAGCAAACAGTCTTATACAATCTTGGTGCTCAGGAATTTATAAAGAACAACTATAAGCAATCCGACATCTATACTTCTCAGGCAATACAACTCAACTCTTCCGAAGCATTGTACATCCACGGAGAATCATCATACCGTCAGGGCAGGTATAGTCAGGCAATCAACGACTTACAGAAATATGTAAGCACAAAGAAGGGTAAGAACCACGCACAAGCCTTATACTCACTCGGATACAGTTATTTCAAACAGAAGAAATATTCTCAGGCAAAAAACTGCTTCAGTCAATTCATTGACCAGAGTTATAACAACATAGACAATGTTCAGAAAGCGGATGCACTAAACCGTCTTGCCGACTGTTTATATACTGAACGCCAATACGATAAAGCATACGCTACATACCAACAGGCAATTGACTGCGACAAGGCTTCTGGTAATTATGCTATCTACCAGCAAGCATACATTGACGGATTAAGAGGCAATTACGACAGGAAAGTATCGTTATTGAATCAGTTAACCGACAACAAAAATACCTCAGACGCCAACCAACAAACAGTTATAGCCGATGCCTTGTATGAACAAGGAAGAGCATTAATACAAACAGGAGCAAGACAAAAAGCTGCCGAGGTATTCACACAATTGACCCAGCGATACCCTCAAAGTCAGCAAAGTCGTAAGGCATACAATGAATTGGGAATGCTTTTATTTGAAAGTGGCAACACCGAGGCTGCTGAAAACATGTACAAAACCGTAATCAACCAATATCCAAACACTACTGAGGCACATACAGCCTTAGCCAACCTGAGAACGATATTCACACAACAAGGACGAATCAATGAATATTCAGAACTGGCAACCAAAGCTGGAAAGAGTCTCGGTGCTGACGAACTTGATCAGATGATCAACGAGGCTGCAATCAACTCGATGGATAAAGGAGACTACTCTCTTGCATATAAGTATTATGACCAACTGATACAGCAGACCCAATCCGACGACATGGCTGCAATTGCTTTAGAGGGTAAGTTACGCAGTGCTTTCCAAGCAAAAGACTACAACGCTACGGTTGCGACAGCATCTCAGATTCTCCAAAACAATCAGGCAGACCAAAGCATTAAGGGAGAAGCCCTTTTATATCGTGCAGAATCATATCTGGCGCTCAACAATGCTGCAGAAGGAGTTAAGGATCTGCAAACACTGTCAACAGACAAGAAAACCGTATATGGAGCACAGGCAACAATCCGTTTGGCTCAATATGCATATGACACCGACCAATATACTGCTGCCGAACAGATCCTCACCCAATTCATCGATTCAGGTTCAACACATCAATATTGGCTTGCACGAGGATTCATACTTCTTGCAGACGTGTACAACAAGACAGACCGTAAGGTTGAAGCTCAGGAATATCTGCTCTCATTAAAGAGTAACTATAACGAAAACGAAGAAATCAACAAGATGATCGAAGAACGACTTAAATAAGACTTTATAGATTTATTATATTAATTAGCAACTGAATATGAACTACAAAAAACAAATATCATTCTGTATATTAGTATTATTGGGAATAAGTCCGATATATGCCCAGATGGACAATGTTGTAGAGGTAGAGAACAACTATCGTCCGACCGTTAAGGATGCAAGCAAGATAAATAAACTTCCCGAAGTTGAGGAGAGCAAGCCCAATCATTATGATGTGCAGTACTCAACAACGGCACAGCCTACAGATGTCTATACCTTCCAACCTATAACTCCAGCCCAGAACGACAAAATGATTGGAAACGAGAAAAAACATTTTGCATCGTTCGGCTATGGAACAGAAGGTAACATTCTTGGTAGG
>JAGABW010000084.1 GCA_017614465.1 Bacteroidaceae bacterium
CTGGAGGGCAGTTGCTTCGTCCTTGTGTGGAAGATGATCTTGGAGTGGAGATTTATTCAAAGGATACAGATTATGAGATACGATGTGTTTCGAGCGAGGCGTTGAATTCAGAGGATAGAATAGCTAAGATAGCATCGTGTATGCATGTTGTTGTTATGCAGATGATTTCCTCTCGTGATATGTCTCTTGGCATGCTTTCACTTGTCGATGATACTGAGACGGCGAAGATTGTCGATATGTCGCATGGTAAGACAATGAACGCTTGTCCTGCCGAGACTTTCCCTTCTCTATTTATCAAACAGGCTTTGGCAACACCTTCTTCGGTCGCAGTGGTGGATAGATCTGGGCGTTTTACTTACAACGAACTTAACAGACATAGCAGTTATATAGCAACAAAACTTATCGACTTAGGGATAACCGAGAGCATGAACGTATGTGTAATGCTTGATTATCAACGTGAGTTTTTAGCAGCCGCACTTGGTGTGGAACGTGCTGGAGCATGTTATGTGCCGATTAACTGCGAAACGCCATCTCAACGATTGCGTTATATGATAGCAGATTCAGCCTTTCTGATAACCTCGCATCAGACTTATGAGAATATTGAAGATGTACTTTCGCACGAGAACGTCGTTGTGCTGTTTATAGAGGATTTAATACAAGATAGTCTTGAATGCGAGAAACAGGATTTGTGTATAGATAAGTCATCGTTAGATGGCATTGCTTATATGATTTATACTTCAGGTTCGACAGGATTTCCCAAAGGAGTTCGTATATCACATAAAGCGAAAGTCCACCTGATAATGTTTGTCGTAAAAGAATGGAAAATCGATGCCTCAAGTAGAATCAGTTGCCACTCAAATTTCTCCTTTGATGCTTCAGTTGAGGATCTTTTTCCAGCATTGACAGTGGGCGGAATAGTTTATATAGTGCCGCAGGACATTCGTAATGATATAAACTTGTTGCATGATTATATTGTTGATAATAAGATAACAGGTGGATGCTATTCAACTCAGTTTGCTCAGTTGCTGATTAATAAATATCCTTCCTTACCTATGGATTATATTGTGGTGGGAGGCGAAAAAATGTCATCTGTGCCTAAGTGTACCCCACGACTTATCAACACTTATGGACCAACGGAATTTACTGTCGATGCCACTTATGTCGAACTTTCTGACGAACATGATTACACGAATATACCAATAGGACGCCCTTTGGATGATCTTATTGCATTTGTCTTGGATGAGAGTGACCATGTGGTTCCAAATGGATTTGTCGGCGAACTGTGTCTGTCAGGCATACAGATGGCAGAAGGGTATTATAAGCAACCTCAACTCACTGAAAAGCAGTTTTGTGTTGTTAATATTTCAGGTAACTCCTATAAGATTTATCATACAGGTGATTTGGCCCGATACAATAACGATGGCTTGTTAGAGTTTGTCGGACGAATGGATAAACAAGTAAAGATTCGTGGTGTGAGGATTGAACTTGAAGAGATAGAATCTATAATTGCTTCATATCCTCATATTATATCTCAAACGGCACAGGTAACCGAGACATCATCAAACAAATATATCTCAGTGTATTATGTGGCTGATCGTAATATCGATGTAAACGATCTGAAGGCTTATACTCAACAATTTCTTCCGTCTTGTATGTTGCCTTCCGTTTATATGCAAGTCCAGTCGCTTCCGTTGACGTCAAATGGAAAAATCAATGTAGAATCCTTGCCTATGCCAGAGTTTATCAGGTGTGATGAATATGAAGAGCCTCAAAACCTAACGGAAAAGATATTCGTTGAGATATTCTCAAATATACTCGAGGTTGATAGGGTTGGTGTGAACGATGATTTTTTTAGCATGGGCGGAACTTCATTGAATGCAATCAATGTTGTTGTCGAGGCTGAAAAGTATGGCTTTAACATCGTTTATCGCGATGTATTCCTTTATAAAACTCCTCGATTATTAGCTTCAAGTATTACATCGCATGCTTCATCTGCCTTAGATACCCCTGAAGACTATTCTATATATAATGAGATGCTGAGAAAAAACAGCATAGAGAAGTGTAAAAATGCAATCGATTCGCCTTGCTCTGCTTATTTAATTGCAGGTGTGACAGGTTTTCTGGGAATACATTTATTAAAGGAATTACTTGATAACACAGACGCTCATATTTATTGTCTGTTACGAAAAAAGAACTCAAAATCCTCGTGCGAGCGACTTGATTCATCTTTTAAATCCTATTTCGATAAAGATATAGACTTATCTAAGCGGGTGACAGCGATTGAATGTGATGTGTTGAGTCCTCACGATATAGAATCGCTTAAAGACATACTTCCACGTTCGTTGACTGTGTTCAATTGTGTAGGTAATGTGAAACATTTTTCTGCCAACGACGATATAATGAATATAAATACCATGTCGGTGCGTAATCTTATACGACTATGCCTATGTACCGACTCGCGTCTTATTCATGTGTCATCAGAAAGTGTGGCAGGAATTACCTCATCGACAGAATCAAACACAGAACAAGTACTTACAGAACACGATTTCTGGCTTGGACAAGATGTGCGATATAATCAATATGTCTATTCAAAGTTCTTAGCAGAAAAATTAGTTCTTGATTCAATTCGTAATGACGGCTTGTCGGCAAAGATAATGCGAGTGGGCAATTTGTCTCCACGTATGTCGGACGGTAAATTTCAGGTAAATGAATCCGAGAATTATCTCTACTCCATCGTCAAGGCTATTATTTTACTTGGTGCAGCACCGAAATATATGCTGACGAACATGTTTGATATATCTCCAGTTGATGAAACTGCACATGCTTTAAGTCTGCTTTCTGCAACTCCCAACGATTGTTTGTTGTTTCATCCGTTCAACAACGAAAAACTCACTTTGTCGGATATTATCCATTGGCTGAATAAGTCTGGAACGAAGATTGAATACATGGATATAGAACCGTTCCATGAACGTTTGTCTAATGCAATGCAGGATGCAGATATGGCAATACTGTTGCGACCATTAATCGCATATGATTTGGGCTCTGACAAGCAATTTTACAGAAATAGGTGTGATAATCGGTTAACTACCGATATATTAAGTCACATGAATTTTACATGGAACAAGATAAACTATGACTATTTTCTTAAAGCGTTGAAGAATCTCACATTATAGTAAGATTCCCCACTGGTTTTTCGTGTAACGATTGTTGTCCTTTTAATTATAATAATAATTATAATATTATAAATCAGATTCGTTGAAGATAAATAATACAATCTGATAAAAAGCATAAGTGATTTGTTGGGCAAAAAGCTAAAAGCCTTATGTCAAAACATCAATAAACGTCATTTTAAAAGATATAAATAGCATATATACAATGTTATAGCATATAATGTGACGTGAAAGTATTCCTATTCTCTGCATCTATTTACTTTTTAAACTTTCATTGTTGTTTTAGATGTAGTGTTAACAAGGCTAAAGTAATAATAAAAAACATTAATATAATAACTGTTGTATAATTTATTTACTAACTTTGTATCAAACATCTATGCTTATCATGGTGAAAATGCCAAAATTACATGATGAATATTCACTTGTAATATTTATATGAGATACAATTTTTAGCATATAGTATTAACCTAAATTATTTTTTTAAAGCTAAATATATGAAAAGGAAAGTTACATTTAGTATAGTTTTGTCATTATTCGTATTCTTAACTTCTTTAGAAACAAGTGCTAAGTCAAATATCCATAGATGGGCTATTGCTGTTATGGAAAATAATAGTGAGAGTCCTACAATTATAGAGTATTATAGTGAATTAGAAAAGGCTGAAAATAATGTAGATTATTTTCGAATATATGATGCAGGTTATATCTTCCGCAAAGATACTCATAACCCTATTCAATTGCCATATGGATTCAGATTAGCAGATAAGCAGATCTATATATATGACTATAATAAAATACAAGAATCTCTTGCTTTTGACTTTAATCTCGCAGTAGGCGATCATTTCACTACGTTCAACGGAATGGAATGGATTGTTGAATCAGTAAAAGATACTCTTGTAAATATATCATTTTGTGGAATGGGTGAGAGTGTGTCAAAGAAACTTTTGACAGTTAAATCCCTTGATGGTACACTGACCGACCAATGGTTAGAAGATTTTGGCTCCTTTATCAACCATTTCATGATTAAAAGTCTCGATAATGTGAAGTGTTCTCAGACCCTGTGGATGGAATATGGTTATGGTGAATATCTTGCACGTGAAATCAATGCCGACCCTCTTTATGCCCATGATTCTGGTTGGATGGATGGACATTATAATTCCGGTGAAGAAGAAACAGACGCACGCACTAACTGTTATTATGAAAACGATCAGGTCGTATTTGAAAGTTTTCAATGGGCATGGGCTCATCGTGATTACTCATGTTTTTATAGGGATGGAGATGATATTTACAGGGTGTATCTTTGGGAATTAAATCCACAAGTTGACGGAGGTAATTCTGAACTGAAGAAAGATGTTGCAATCTTAAAAGGACTTCCAGCTCCTACGAGTGGTAAATATAAAGTCCATGTAGGGGATGATGTGTATTCTACAGGTATAAACAACGTAAGAATATCTTCACAATCAGAAGGCAAAATGTTTGACCTTCAGGGTCGAAAACTATCGTCAGAGCCATCACAAGGATTGTATATCAAAGATAGACAGAAAGTATATAAGAAATAATACTAAAACGAATTATTTAATAATTTACATTTAATCACCAAGTTCCAGACAAATGAAGAAAGTTTTATCAATAATTGCAGTTTTTGCTTTTGTAGCAAATAATACAAATGCACAAGGCTCAGTCTATTCAAGTGCTACATCGAGTATCTCTGCATCAACCTTATCAGTGAGAGATAAAATTGGTTATGATGCATCAATTATTGAAACACCACGATGCCTATATGTAAGTTCTATTGATCCAAATCATATTCGGAAACCTCATGGGGGTAAGAAGAAATAGAACTTACGCAGAATCTAATTTGGAACAATCGTAATTGCTTTTTAAACTACCTGACAATTAGAACTAATAACAACTGAAAAAGGTGTATCTACATGGTCGATTACGACTTTGAGATACACCTTATTTTTTATATGATGTTTTATTTAGAATGCAAATGGTGAGGATTGTTGATGTACAGCAAATGAACGTTCGTCAATAAGGCGTATGTCATCACGTCTGCGGCGGTATGTAGGTGATGACTCAACCATACTGATTACGTCGTCGTTGTCTAAATCCTCATCTTTGAATATGTAAGCAAAAGTTGGACGGTGTTTAAGTCCTCCATCACCTTCGTTTCCATATATCTTTATGCGTCGTCTTTCGTTTTCTATTTCTTTTGCAGAGAGCTCAACCTGACGTTGGCGTTCTTCCTCAGTCTGTTTCTTGATTCTTGCATCCATATCCTCGGAGTTGATATCCTGAACTCCGAATCCTGTAGCAAGAATTGTGACCTTAACCTTATCGCCCAGACTTGGATCGATACTAAGTCCCCATTTAGTTTCAACGATGTCGCTTGTCTTCATCTTGTCCATGAATTCATGGATTTCATTCATTTCTTCCATCATGAGACTTTGTGACTCTTTGTTTTCGTCTCCGCAGAATGAGATGTGAAGAAGCAACTTCTTTGAGTTGTAAACATCATTGTTGTTGAGCAATGGAGAATGGAGAGCATCTTCAATAGCTTTTGTGATACGATAATCTCCGCTACCGTAACCGCTACTCATGATAGCCACACCACCATTTGTAAGAACGGTCTTTACGTCCTTGAAGTCGAGGTTGATAATACCATGCATTGTGATAATCTCAGCAATACTGCGTGCGGCATTACATAGAGTATCGTCGGCTTTAGCGAATGCATTCATCACTGAGAGTTCTGGATAGATCTCACGAAGACGCTCGTTGTTGATGACGAGTAGGGCGTCAACATTTTTGCTCATCTCTTCTACACCGTCAAGAGCCTGGTCGATTTTCTTGTTTCCTTCCCATCTGAATGGAATAGTAACAATACCGACAGTGAGTATATCAAGTTCTTTTGCTACTTTTGCTATTACAGGGGCTGCACCAGTACCGGTTCCTCCTCCCATACCTGCAGTGATGAATACCATCTTGGTACCATCGTTAAGCATGGATTTTATCTCGTTGATAGATTCCTCAGCTGCCTGTTTTCCAGCCTCTGGTTTGTTACCCGCACCGAGTCCGTCCTTTCCTAATTGTAACTTATTAGGAACCTGTGAGTCTCCAAGGGCTTTTCCGTCGGTGTTGCAAACAACGAATGCAACATCATGGATGCCTTTGTTGTACATACTGTTTACAGCGTTACAACCACCACCACCAACACCGATGACTTTGATTATGTTGGTTTTAACAGAGGCGAATGTGCAAATATCTTCTACGTTAAGCATATTATAATATTTTTGTATGAAGATTAGTACTTTTATTCATTATTAAGAAGGTCATTGAAGAACCCAGAGATTTTACCGAACAGACTGTTTTTCTTTTCTGCATCGGCTGAAAGTTCCTGAAGTTGCAGGCGTGTTGCCTCAAGTTTTGAGATAAGATCCTCTGCTTCACGTATAACCTGTCTGTACTTGTCTTTTCCAGATAGTATGAGCATGTTTTTCTGGAAATCGTCTTCGCTTAATACTTCATCGCTGTTAGCAATAAGGTCTTTAGCGGTGTTCCAATGTCTTTTTATTGTAGGATCTTCCTCTATATCTTTCTGACAATGCTGCATCTTGATTATCAGTTCTCTCAGATAATTCTTTTTATCCTCGATGGCTGAAACCGCAGAGTCTTCTTCTTTTTGATTCTCGGCAGCCGCAGCTTTGTTTGCCTCAATCTGTTTCTCGCGGTCCTGAATACCGAAGATATCCGGATCTTTGTATGCATCATCTCCAACGCAGTTCTCGCTTCCTGATAACAAGAGTGAGATGATAGCTGTATTGGCTGGACTTTCTATGTTAAGATTAGTCAGTGTGCTGTTTTTGACAATAGGAGTGATGACTTTCTTGGCAATACGAACCTTGTCAACATTCAATGCTTTTATACATGCTTTGTCAATATTCTTCATGTTAGCACCTCCACCAGCAAGAACCACACCTCCGATTAGTTGTTCAGAGAAGTCTGTCTTACCAAATTGTGCCTTCACGTTTTGCATGATTTCATTAAATCGTGCATATATGATATGTCGGATGTTTGGTGCTGAAATCTCCAGACCGTCAATGGTTGTATAGATCTCAGGATTTTCTCCGTCATAGTCGGCATCTTCGATAATTGCGTTGCCATATTTCTCAAGAAGTTCTTCGGCTTCGTTCTCTTGCATCTGTTCGGCACATAAGTCTTGTATTATGTTGTTTGTACCGAGAGGTATGGTCACAATTTGTCTGACAATATTGCTTTTCAGTAAGACAATAGTAGTTGTGCCAGCGCCAAAATCAATCATAGCACATCCTGAACGTTTTTCAGTGTCGCTCAAGATACTATTTGCCATTTCGAATGCAGTGAGTTTGTAATCAGCAATATCAATACCGACATTTTCGAATGTGGTGTTGACATTGAGCTTGAGTCGTCGGTTGGCAATTATATTAAGGAACTTACCTTCTATGTTTGTTCCCATAATACCAACAGGGTCGGTAACAGCCGCATTAGTATCTACTACGAAATCCTGTGTGAAGTAAGCAATAAGTTCACAGTCGTCGAAAGATATCTCATGACTTTCATCTGTGATGGAGTCGATATGAGATTGGTTAATATATGTCGGAGTTATCATATTGCGTCGTACAACGGTGTTGATGGAGCGTACAGACTGACCTCCAAGTCCAATGTAAACGCAAGACACGTTCATCTTCAGTGTAGATTCGATTTTAGAAATGACATTGCGGATGCTTTGTGTAGTCTTTTCAATATTATAGACTATACCACGTTTTACGCAGTCTGTTGTCTTTTCTTCGGCATACGCAATAATTTGCATAGTACCATCCTTCATTTTGCCGGCAATACCTGCAATTCTGGATGAGCCAAGTTCGATAGCTACTATTATTACTTCTTTATTATTCTCGTTCATATATTTGGACTGTTAATTTGTTTTTTTACAGATAATTTGGTTGTCGTACTCAAGGTTTATGGATGAGTATTTGTTCCATCCGATGGATGTCATCGCCTTTTTGTAGAAGATACTAAGACGTTCAAGTTTTCTCTGGAAATTATTAATAGACCCCAGATGAATATTTTGTTGTCCCACACGTGGCACAAGGTCTATGGAGTATCTTTTATCGTGATTGATACTTACATATATTTGTTCAATCTGGTTGTTCCAGAACGGATTTTCAGCAAGATACGAGCCTAACAACGCAAGACAGCTTGATGCATATTTCTGACTGATACATCCTGTTGCAACAGGCAGGTTTATCGGATAGTCGGTATTCCTTATAATCTCCCCATTTGCATCAATGTAGTATCCGTCTTGATTGTCGGGTAGGATATACAATACAGGGGTGCGTTGATGTATATTTATGGTTACCTTTCCGTTTGCTGTCTTATAGCATTGAACATTATCAATAAACTGATCTTGTTTGAGTACTTGTTCTATTCTGCGGACATTGATGTCCTTTAATAACTCTCCTTTTATGTAGATGTTATTATTGTGAAGTAGTTTCTCTACACTTTCACGATTTATGAAATCAGCATTCTCGGCATCTTCAATGTTTAGGACAAGGTCTTTGCATTTCTCTTCCTTGTCGCCATCCGACATGGCTGCCATGGCATACACTATATATGCTGCAATACCTAAAAAAAGTACTGCAACCATCGATAACTGTATGCTTTTGCTGAATTTCATAATTGTATATTATCTCTTCTTTAAAATCTCTGTAATTTGTGGCACATAGTTTTCTATGTCACCGGCACCAAGTGTAATCAACACATCGAAATCCCCATGTTCCACATAATCGAGTATCTGACTCTTGTTTATGAGTTTCTTGCTTATGCCCGGACGAAGATTGTCATAAATCAGTTTACTTGTAACACCCTCTATAGGCAATTCTCTTGCAGGGTAAATATCGCAAAGAGCCACTTCGTCGAGTAATGACAGGCTTTGAGCGAATTCCTTGTAGAAATCACGAGTGCGAGTGTATAGGTGAGGTTGGAAAATAGCTGCTATTTTCTTGTCCTTGTAGATGTCACGAATACTTCTTACACTTTGTTCTATCTCTTTTGGATGGTGAGCATAGTCACTGAGATATGCTATCTTGTCATTTTTTACCTTGAAGTCGAAACGGCGGTCAACTCCGGCAAATGATTTCATACCTGCCTTTATACATTCGTCATCCACACCGTTGAGCCATGCTATTGCCATTGCTGCTATTCCGTTGTCGATATTGATGCTTACAGGTACACCTAATTGTATGTCGCATATCTTTGATTTTGGAGTTACGAAGTCGAAGATAATCTCTCCGTTTCCGATTCTTATGTTTTCAGCATGGAAATCACCCTCTTCACGTGAGTATTCATATACTCTCACTCCTTCTTGCACATCGGCTTTCATCTCAAGACCTTTGTGTATGATAAGAGCACCACCCGGTTTGATCAATGTGGTATAGTGACGGAATGATTCAAGATATGCTTCTTTAGTTCCGTAAATATCAAGATGGTCTGGGTCGGTAGAAGTGATAACGCTCATATATGGGCGAAGATGATGGAATGAACGATCGAATTCGTCGGCTTCTATAACCACAAACTCACTTGACTCAGATAAAATATAATTTGTTCCGTAGTTCTTTGATATACCTCCAAGAAATGCGTTACAGTCGAATTTTGACTGGTGCATCAGATGTGCTGCCATTGTGGATGTAGTGGTCTTTCCGTGAGTTCCTGCCACACATAATCCTTTGAGTTGGTTGGTTAATAATCCCAACACTTGTGCACGTTTCTGGATATCGAATTTGTTTTCCTGAAAGTATTTGAATTCTGATAAATCAGTAGGGATTGCCGGTGTATAAACGATTAATGTGGTTTGAGGATCCTTGAAGCAGTCTTGAATCAGATTCACATCGTCCTCGAAATGTATCAGAGCTCCTTCTTCAATAAGTTTTGATGTTAGCTCAGATGGTGTCTTGTCGTATCCACCGACATTGTATCCTTTTTGCAGGAAATAGCGCAGAATGGCACTCATTCCAATGCCTCCTGCACCTAAGAAATATACTGATTTTAATTTATTGTCCACGTTCTTTGATTTTTAGTTCATGATGTGTTAAGCAAGCATCATGTTGTATTTTATGGCATTTGCTGCAATCACAGTTTATGCCTCCTCTTATTTAGTTTTTAGAATCCGGCAAGTTTTATCACTTCCTTTGCAATTATGTTTGCAGAGTCTGGTAATGCCAATTTCTTAATGTTATGGCTAAGTGATGATAACTTACATTCGTTGTTGACTGTCTCAATGGCAAGATTAATCAATGTGTCCTTAGCATCGATATCGCGAACGAACAAAGCAGCCTCTTTGGTTGACAATGCCATCGCGTTCTTTGTTTGGTGGTCTTCTGCTACATTTGGAGAAGGAACCAATATACATGGTTTGCCCAACAGACACAATTCGCTGATACTGCTTGCTCCTGCACGTGATATAACGAGATCTGCTGCAGCATATGCTTCGTCCATATTCTTTATGAAGTCGGTAACGATCATGTTTGGTACGGCTTCATTTGCAGACAACACCTCTTGGATTTGTTTGCTGTAATACTTACCAGTTTGCCAGATGAATTGAATTTCGCTGTCGCGTATTTCATCCAAGTGGCTCAACACACTTTCGTTAAGAGTTCTTGCTCCTAAACTGCCTCCAATCATAAGTATTGTCGGACGTTGTGGGTCAAGACCGAACGACTTGATTGCAGAATCGTGTGTGATTGAGTTTTGTAATAATGACTGGCGTACAGGGTTACCTGTCATTAATATCTTTTCTTTTGGGAAGAATCGTTCCATTCCTTCATATGCCACACAGATTCTTTTTGCAGTCTTAGCTAAGAGCTTGTTTGTAACTCCTGCATAAGAATTCTGTTCTTGAATCAAGGTAGGTATGCCCATCTTTGCCGCCATCTTCAGTGTAGGACCGCTTGCGTATCCTCCAACTCCCACAACTGCATGGGGCTTGAAAGAACGTATTATTTGTTTTGCCATACGTTGGCTTTTCAGAATCTTGAAAAGTACCTTTATGTTTGCAAAAGGATTTTTTCTGTTGAAGCCAGCGATAGGGAGCCCTTTTATAGGGTAACCTGCATCTGGTACACGTTGCATTTCCATTCTTCCTTCTGCTCCTACAAATAAGATGTTAGCATCAGGGTGTAATTCCTTGATGGCATTCGCAATTGAAATAGCAGGGAATATATGCCCTCCTGTTCCACCACCGCTTATTATGATTCTGATTTGTTCCATATTTGTGCAAATTTACAATATTTATTGATATCTTGCAAGTTGTTTGTCTTTTTTCTTTGTTGAATGTTCTGCATTTTTTGTAGCATGACATCCTTCGAAATTCTCAATCCATTCCTGTTGTACTGTAATACTCATTTGTTTCTCCGTTGCTTATCGCTTCGGCTGGTTCTTCCTTTGTTTCGCTTACTTTTTCGGCATAGCGACTAATGCTGAGAATTATACCGAAATAGCAACATGTGATGAGTATTGATGTACCTCCTTTACTGATGAGAGGTAGTGGCTGACCAGTAACAGGGAATAGTCCTACGGCAACTCCCATATTTATCATGGCTTGTAGCACCATGATCGTGGTTATTCCCATGACTAAAAACGCAGGGAAAAATCTGTCGCATTTCTGGGCAATCTTGCTCGCTCGGATAAGTAGGGTTATGTAAAGGAATATCACAAAGATTCCACCGCCTACACCTAATTCCTCGATAATGATTGAATAGATGAAGTCTGACTCAGCATGTGAAAGGAAGTCTCTTTGTATTGAGTTTCCAGGACCTAATCCTATTATGTTTGAGTTGGCAATCGCGATATTTGCGTTATCAACCTGCCAGTTGTCTTCAATGCTATATTTTTTGTTTTTGTTATTTTCCTCACCGATATTGAGCTTGTTCTCTATACGGTGTTTCCATGTCAATGGACGACCTCCTACTTTTGAGAGTATGGAGTCGGGGGTTATTAACAGTAATGAAAGACTAACCGCAACGGCTACTCCGATAGCCAGCACGCCCTTGATCATAAGGTCAATAGGAATATTGCCTATAAACATCATAATGAGTGCTACAGTGAACAGAATGGCTGCAGTAGAGAAGTTTTCTGTTACTATAAGCGCGCATATGATAATGGTAAGGATGCTGCAGATCTTGAATGGTAGTGCATGCCCTCCCTTCGTGGCTGTAACTATCTGTTTTGTACCTTTACGTGTGGTTACTTGCTCTTTGTTTTGTGTCATTGACAATACGGCTGCCAACGACATGATCAAAGCACCTTTAGCAATCTCTGACGGCTGAAATGAGAATGTTCCCAGTTCAATCCATCGGCTACCTCCGTTGATGCTGCCTCCGAATATCAATACGTATAACAGCAGCAGTATGGCAACAGGATATGCTATGAATGGCACCAGTTTGAAATACTTGCAAGGTATTCGTGTGATAATCAATATTAAGATAAAACCCACGAGCAGGAATCCAGCCTGCTTGAACATCGGATCCCAGTGATTACCTTGTTGATATGTTAAAGAACTTGACGCACTATAGATCTCAACTAATGAAATCATGCATAGAAAGAAGAATATCATCCATACGACTTTATCTCCTTTGAAAAGGTTATTGCTAATTGTCTTCAGCATATTAGTCTGTAGAGTTTAAAGGTTTTTAAGTCTGTTAATTCAAGTTCATAACTAAAGAGAGTGCAAACTGCATATGTATTTGCAGTTGTATGGTCTTTATATACTGCTTATAATTCCTTTACGTATTGCTTGAATTGCTCTCCTCTGTCTTCCATGTTCTTGAAGAGGTCAAAACTTGCACAACAAGGACTGAGAAGTACTGCACTGCCTTCCTTAGACATCTTGTAGCATTCCTTCACGCAGTCTTTCATGCTTTGTACGTCAACAATAGGAATTCCGAATCCATCGAAGTTTTCATGCAGTTTCTTATTGTCAACTCCAAGGAAAACCAGTCCGATACATTTTTCACGAACGAGGTCATATATCTCGCTATAGTCATTACCTTTGTCGATACCTCCAAGGATAAGAACTGTAGGTTTAGTCATACTTTCCATTGCGTACCAACATGCGTTCACGTTGGTTGCTTTTGAGTCGTTGATGAATTCAACTCCATTTACTGTTCCTGCCTTTTCAAGTCGGTGCTCAACTCCTTCGAAAGTGGTAAGTCCCTTCTTAACGTCTTCATCACTGATTCCAGCCGCAAGAGCTGCAATTCCAGCCGCAAGTGAGTTGTATAAGTTATGCTTTCCCTTGATTGCAAGATCGCCTTGTTTCATGCTGAACGACTTTGGAGATTCGATTATGTATTCTCCGTTGTCGGCATAAGCTACCGCTCCGTTTCCCTTGAATTCTGAGAAAGGTAAGAGCTTAGCCTTTATGTCATATTTCTTTAATTCCTTTGTTACGATAGGGTCGTCGTTCCAGAAGATGAATGCATCGTTCTCAGTCTGATTTCTAATAATTCTCATCTTAGAATCCACATAGTTCTGCATCTTGAAATCGTAACGGTCAAGATGGTCAGGTGTGATATTCATCAAGATGGCTATATCAGCCTTGAAGTCATACATGTTGTCAAGTTGGAAGCTACTAAGTTCTATGACATAAGTATCAAAGTCCTTTGTTGCAACCTGTAATGCCAAACTGTTTCCAATGTTTCCGGCAAGACCAACGTTACATCCTGCATTCTTCAGGATGTGGTAAATAAGTGATGTGGTTGTGGTTTTACCGTTAGAGCCAGTAATGCAAATCATTTTGGCATTGGTGTATCTTCCTGCAAATTCTATTTCTGAGATAATAGGAGTGTTTTGTTCTCTTAATTTCTGTATAATAGGAGCTTTGTCAGGTATTCCAGGGCTTTTTATGATTTCATCAGCATTGAGTATTTTCTCTATGGTGTGCTGATTTTCTTCCCATGGAATCTGATACTCATCAAGTAAACTCTTGTATTTGCTTTTAATTGATGACATATCGGATACGAACACATCGAATCCTTTTACTTTAGCAAGAACAGCTGCTCCTGCACCACTTTCTGCTGCTCCTAATACTACTATTCGTTTCATTTACCTCACTATTTTTTATATATTATAGACTGATTGATTTTACTATTCGAATTATCGGATCTTCAACGTGATGATTGTTGCTGCTGCAAGGAATATCGTTATGATCCAGAAGCGTATTGTAATCATGTTCTCATGAAGAACAGTTGTTGGCCACTTAATCAGATATTTGGCATCTGGTATCAGTTGGCTTCTCAACACACGGAAATGGTCGTGTATTGGTGTACGCTTGAATACGCGACATTTAATGCCTTTTTTGTTTCCTTTCTTTGCGTACCACACTTGTATCATCACCGACAGACTCTCGATAAGGAAAATTCCGCAGAGGATTGGTACAAGTAATTCCTTGTGTATGATAACGGCTGTAACGGCTATCACACCTCCGATAGAAAGGCTTCCTGTGTCGCCCATGAATATCTTGGCTGGATATGTGTTATACCATAAGAACCCGATGAGAGCACCGATAAATGCGGACAGATATACTACAACCTCTTCCGTTCCAGGTATATACATCACATTCAGATAACTTGAATAGTGTATGTTACTTGACACGTAGGCAAGTATTCCCAAGGCGACTCCGATAATTGCCGAATTACCTGCACACATACCGTCCATACCGTCGTTTAGGTTTGCTCCGTTGGATACAGCTGTGATGACGAATGTGGTAACCAAAATAAACAGAATCCAACCGAATGCGCGTTGGGTTTTACCGTTTTTAATCCAGCTGAATGCTTCGTAATAGTCAAGGTTGTTGTTTTTTATGAATGGCACGGTTGTTACCGTTGATTTTCGAGCCTCACTTTTATGATAAACTATGGTTGTACTACCTTTTATCTGTTCAACGTTCTCTCTTACTACAGCTTGTGGACTGAGCCATAGAGCAACACCAACAACGGTTCCTAAAAGTAATTGTCCTATAATCTTATATCTTGGTTTTAGACCGTCTTTGTTACCTCTTAATTTTATGAAGTCATCGAGGAATCCAAGAAGTCCGAACCATAAAATGGTGATTAAGAGAAGAATCGTATAGATATTGTCGAGCTTACCTAATAAAAGTACTGGTATGACTACTGCAGCTACGATGATCACACCACCCATGGAAGGAGTGTCTTTCTTCTGAACTCCGTAAGGGTCAATCTCAGCATCTCTCGCTTTCTCTATATGACGCTTACGCTTCATGTAAGTGATGAACTTCTTCCCTGCGATCATCATGATGATGAGCGATAACATGAGTGCCAGTATCGAACGGAATGAGATATAACCGAACATTCCAGCTCCTGGTATGTTTAACTCGTTTAAATATTTTGTTAAATAATATAACATAGCTATTATATCTATTCTTTATTATATTGTTAAATCTTTATTGAGTTTTATGTCCTCTTTTCTTGTTTTTATAAGAATTACTTGTTCTTTATACTTTATATTAATGGGTTGGATCAGAAACACTTTGCCACTTCTTCCTTGTCATCAAAATGGTGTTTAACACCTTTTACATCCTGATAGTCCTCGTGACCCTTTCCAGCAATTAATATAACATCGCCTTTTTGTGCTAACATACATGCTGTACGTATAGCCTCACGACGGTCAACAATTGTGATAACCTTACGCTTCTGCTGATCGTCAAGTCCTGCCATCATGTCGTTGATGATGTCTTGTGGCTCCTCAAATCGTGGGTTGTCACTTGTTATGATCACCTTATCGCTTTGTCTTACTGCTTCGCGTGCCATAAGAGGGCGTTTTCCTTTGTCGCGGTTTCCTCCAGCACCACAAACAGTTATGATCTGTCCTTCTTTGTTGTTGAGAACCTCATGTATGGCATTGAGTACATTCTCGAGCGCATCTGGAGTGTGTGCGTAATCTACTATTGCTGTGTATCCTGATGGAGAGCATAACGACTCAAAACGTCCGCTTACAGGTTTCATCATGCTTAGTGCCACCAATACGTCATGAGCTGGTTTTCCGAGCATCACAGCCGCACCATAAACAGCGAGCAGATTAGATACATTGAATTTGCCAATAAACTGAACACCTACATCTTCTCCGTTGATATTAAGATACATACCTTCGAAATGACATTCAATGAGTTTTGCCTTGAAGTCGGCAGCCTTAATCATTGAATATGTCTTGACCTCGGCCTTTGTGTTTTGTACCATAACCATTCCGTTCTTGTCGTCGATATTAGTTATGGCAAATGCATCGGCTGGCAATTGATCGAAGAATTGTTTCTTAGCCTTCAGATAGTTCTCGAATGTCTTATGATAATCAAGGTGGTCACGTGTTATGTTCGTGAATAATCCACCAGCAAATTGAAGTCCACCGATTCTGTTCTGTACGATAGAGTGCGAACTAACCTCCATGAACACATATTCGCAACCTGCATCTGCCATTTGTTTGAGCAGGCAGTTC
>JAGABW010000010.1 GCA_017614465.1 Bacteroidaceae bacterium
TCCCCCCTGATTTAAGTACCTTTATTTCATCACTAAGATTATTAATCACCTGAACGAGAATTGGAATCATTTCAACATAGTTTACACCGGTTGTTCCGTCTTCTTTCTCATATACCAGTTCAGGGAACGCCTCTTTCAGCTTATCGACATCCAATCCATAATGTACACGACTTGCTGAAAGAGTCTGTATCTCTTCGATTGGAACGCTCCTACTAACTGTATCTGATGATTCTTCCATTCGCTTTGCATTTCCGTTAGAAGGCTCTGTAAAATATTGGATGGCAGATAGTCTTGAGAACTTATCTGTTATAGAGCTTTTATCGTAAGCGTTTGATAAGTTTGAAATATTTGTAGCATTTGAAATCTGATTTAAAAGTATGCCTCCCATATATCCTGTGACTATAAAATCTCCATTTACCTTAGTTGTGCCATTGAAATATCCGGCATAACGTCCGTCAACATAAGTTCCGTTTTCTGCATGAGTAGCTGTTCCATATATACCTGCGCCATAGTTCGTACCATCGAGTTCTCCTAAGACACCATAATTCCATCCGTTTGTTGCATTACCGGCATGACCAATAACGCCATAAGTTCGACTTTGATGAAATGGCGATGCTATAACCGCATCACCCATAACTCCAAATTGAAAATCTGAATCACCAAAACTAGCAGGAATTTTGCCATATACACCATATGACCATCCTAAATACTGATCTTGGGACAACGCATAAAGGCCGCGTGAAGATCCGATAACAGCCGCCTCATAACCTGGCTTATCGCCTTTAACTGCTAAAGTTGATTCAGAATAAGTCGTTGTGGCAATACCAACTTTACCATTTGAATAGACCGAGAGTTGAGCTTTTGCGCTGTGTGCTATGACAGCAAAAACCATAATAATAAGAAAATGTTTTTTCATTTGATTTTTTTTATAAATGTTTTAAGTTAATAAATATATTCTACTGTTATTACATCATCATTACAAATCTATTATAACATGATTATGACTTTATAGTCAGTGTTTATTTTTCATGGATTTATGTCATTATGAAAGACATGATAAAACTTTGGGAAGGCTTATGGTAAAGAATGATTATTCTGTGCCATAAAGACTTATATGATTATGCATAAAAAGCAAATCATTGGCAAAATTAGGAATAAAAGAAACAACCGCCAAATTTTATAACGAAAAATGAATAGAATCTAAAGAAATCTCATAAAAAAACACAACAGCAAGAACAATATAATATTCCTGCTGTTGTGTTATAGAAATTCGTGTATGCCGGTATTACTTGATGTTCTGACGGATCTTTGTCAGGTAAGCCTGCATATGCTCTTCATCTTTCTTATCAATGATATCAATAAGTTCAGTCATCTCGTCACGAATCTGAGACACCTGATCTTTTGTATATGGATTGAAGAGGATTTCACGTAATAATGTGTCGTCTTCACTCAACACCCCTTGTGCAATCAGCATATGACGTTTGAATGTTGTACCTGGAGCATCCTGATGCTTCATGACAGCAGCAAACGCAAATGTTGAGATAAACGGAATGGATAGTGAGTAGGCAACAGTGCGGTCGTGTTGTTCAAATGTGTATTCACAGATATGAAGTTCGAGACGTGAATAGAGTTCTTTGAAGAAACAGCGTCCCATGAAATCGCCTTCACTAATAATGATTGCGTTCTCGTTTGAGAGTTGTCCGAGATTTGCGAATGTAGGTCCGAACATAGGGTGAGTTGACACGTATGCAAATCCGCTTTCTTCATAGAATTCCTTGAATCCGGTCTTAACCGAACTGATATCACTCAATATACAGTGTCCTTTCACCAAATGAGGTATCACTTGCTTGAACACATCAAGAGTATATTTTAATGATACGGCATTGATTACCAAGTCAGGACAGAATGTGTCGATATCTTCCAAAGACACAAATCTCTGACAGTTGTATGTGAATCGCAAACGTTTAGGATCGATGTCATATACAGCTACTTCATGATCGAAACTTAAAAGATCAATGAAGAACGATCCCATCTTACCTGCTCCAAGAATTAATATTTTCATAATCTGACTTTCTTATTTCATTATTTCAAATTGCTGACGTACAGATTCCTGGTGGATTTGTTCAAATATCTTCTGAATACACTCTGCACTTACTTCCATCTGAGCACCTTGTTCGCCACGTTTTTCTAAAATCTCGTTGTAACGGCTTGTCTGTACAATAGCCATTGAGTGGTCTTTCTTATACTGTCCGATTTCACGGCATACTTCCATTCGTTTTGCAAGAAGTTCGAGAAGATGATTGTCAATCTTATCGATTTGCTTACGTAATGCCATTATGTTTTCTGTTGACACCACCTTATCGCGAATAGTGATGTTTGAAAGGATTTCAGACAACACCTCTGGAATTATCTGCTGCTTTGCATCGCTCCATGCCTCATCTGGGTTACAGTGACTTTCGATGATAAGTCCGTCCATTCCGAAGTCCATAGCCTGCTGACAAAGTGTAGCAATAAGATCGCGTCGTCCACCGATATGACTTGGGTCGCAACAAATAGGCAAGTCAGGAAGACAACGATGCAGTTCTATAGGTACATGCCACATTGGCTGATTACGATAAACACTCTTCTCATAGCATGAGAAACCACGGTGGATAGCACCTAATCGTTTAACACCGACGTTGTTAAGGCATTCAAGGGCATTAATCCACAAGTCTAAATCAGGAGTAACAGGGTTCTTCACAAGGATTGGGATATCCACACCTTTAAGTGAGGCAGCCAATGCTTCTACAGCAAAAGAGTTTGCTGTGGTACGTGCTCCTACCCAAAGTATATCCATTCCATATTTAAGAGCAAGTTCAACATGTTCTGGAGTTGCCACTTCGGTAGCAATCATCATACCTGTTTCTTCTTTTACTTGTTTCATCCAAACAAGTGCTTTCTCTCCATGACCTTCAAAACCACCTGGCTTAGTACGTGGTTTCCACACACCGCCACGGAAAATCTTGATTCCCTTATCTGCCAGACTTCTGGCTGTGGTCATCACTTGTTCCTCAGTCTCAACTGAGCATGGTCCTGCAAGTACAAACGGACGTTCCTTTTGACCTGGTAAATTTAGAGGTTTTAGTTCCATATTATATGGTATAAGTTATTTGTTTTAAGACATTTGTTTTATACGGTTGAGTGCCTCAAGCATTTTTTCGTTTTTAGCACATAATGAAATTCGGATATAACGTTCGCCATTAGAGCCGAAGATAAATCCTGGGGCGATAAATACACGTGCCTCATGAAGAACACGTTCTGTGAGATCTTCCACATTCTGTATATTCTCAGGAATACGTCCCCACAAGAACATACCCTGCTGATTTGGATCGAAACGGCATCCCAGTTGTGTCATTATATCTTCTGCAATCTTGCGACGTGAAGCATAAGTTGTCACATTTGCCTGTGTATGCCATTCTTCTGTATTCTCGTATGCCTGTGCAGCTGCCAACTGAAGTGGTCGGAATGTACCAGAATCAATATTTGACTTTATCTTCAGAATCCACTGTATGAATGTTGAGTTTGTTGCAACCATACCCACACGCCATCCTGGCATATTATGGCTCTTTGACATTGAGTTGAACTCGATACAGCAGTCTTTTGCGCCTGGAATCTGGAGAATACTCAGATGTTCGTCTTTATTGAGGATGAATGAATATGGGTTGTCGTTAACGATGATTATGTTATGACGTTGTGCAAAATCCACCAGTTTCTGATATAGCTCTCGTGTTGCACGTCCTCCTGTTGGCATGTTCGGATAGTTTGTCCACATCAGTTTCACTCCTTCAAGATCCATTTTCTCCAACTGATCGAAATCTGGATGCCATCCGTTGCTTTCCAATAAGTCATAATTAACGATTTGCTGTCCGAGAATCTTACTTAATGCTGTGTAAGTAGGATATCCTGGATTTGGCACCAACACTTTATCACCAGGGTTACAGAAAGCCAAAGTCACATGTAAGATACCCTCTTTACTTCCGATCAGCGGTTGTATTTCCTTGGCTGGGTCAAGATCTACATTATACCAACGTTTGTAGAACTTAGCCATCGCATTTCTCAATTCAGGAATACCTACTGTTGGCTGATATCCATGAGCATCTGCTTTCTGGGCATTCTCACATAATGTCTGTATTGTGGCTGGTGAAGGTGGCATATCAGGGCTTCCGATTGCTAAACTGATGATGTCTTTTCCTTCTGCATTCAGTTGTGCCACTTCCTTCAGTTTTCTACTGAAATAATATTCACTGACTGCACTTATTCTGTCTGCTGGTTTGAATTGCATAATAATATCTTATTTCTGTTTTTTACTAATTAAATTGTTGATTCACCTTCCTTGTATTCGCCCAAAATGATTAACTGATTGATGAGCGGACGAATTGCGTCGATTGACTGACGATAACGTGTGTAGTCGTTGAAAGTCAGATCCACATAAAAAAGGTATTCCCACTCTTTGCCGATAATTGGCAACGACTGTATCTTTGTCATGTTTATTCTGTAGAACGACAGAATTGATAACACCTGAGAAAGTTGTCCTTCGGTATGTGCCAGAGAGAACACGATACTGGATTTGTTTGCCTGTTCCTTCACTGCGAACTGAGGAGCAACCTCCGGATTACACATTACAAGGAAACGGGTAAAGTTGTGTTTGTTTGTTTCTATACCCTCTTCAAGCACTTTCATGCCATAGAGCGGTGCTGCAAACTTGGAACAGATTGCGGCATGACCTTTCAGATTCTTCTCGCTTATGTTTTTTGCAGAACCTGCTGTGTCGGCTGTTTCCACAATCTTAAAGTCGGGATGATTCTTTAAGAAATTACGGCACTGCATTAATGCCACCGGATGCGAGTTCACTTCTGTGATGTCATCCCAGTCTTCATCGGGCAGACATAGCAAAGAATGTGAGATTCTCAATTTGTGTTCACCGACTATAACCATTCCACTATCACGAAGCAATTCATAGTTATGCAACAAGCTGCCTGCGATGGTGTTTTCTATCGCCATAACACCAATTACATCCTTGTCGGCCTTCATATTCTTGAAGACATCCTCGAATGTGTCACAACAAATCAATTCGAACTCTTCATTCTCGAAATATCTGTGGCTCGCCACATCGTGGAACGAACCGATTTCTCCTTGTATAGCAATCTTTCTCATATATAACAAAAAATCCCGCTCGTTTGAGCGGGATTGTATTATGTATTTTCTTGTTTTAATTTCTGTTTTAATGCATACATATGTTTACCCGCTCTTACTTGTTCTTAAAGTAAAAGTAAAAATAAAAATATGTAGCAAAAAATGAGTTCATAAAACTATCGTTCTTTTATTTTGTTGGTGCAAAATTATAGTTAATTATTGAAATGACCAAACATTTGTTAAAAAAAGATAGTTTTTTATAATAAAAAATACCACAATGAGGTATGAATTGCTATTATTATGCTTATTTTAACGTAAAAGTTATGAAAAAAGTCATTTTTTTACTAATTTCTGAGTATTGAACGCCTTAGCTACTTGTCGTAACTTTGCACTCGAAAACAAAAAGCAGTTATGGGATATAAGAATTACTTACACACAGGAGTTTTTGTGCTGGCAATAACAGGAGTCAACCTCAGTACATTTGCTCAACAGAACAACACAGACACTAAAACATCACAGCTTGAGCAGAAACTTTCTCGCCTGTCGCTTGGTGGTTATGGAGAAGCGGTCTTGTCACGTAATTTCTATAGTGATAATATATATAGGTACACACGCGCGCAAGATCATAAGAACGATGACAGTCACGGCAGATTCGATTTGCCTCACGTAACAATAAATATCGGTTATGATTTCGGTCATGGTTGGACCATGGGAAGTGAGATTGAATTTGAACATGGCGGAACTGAATCTGCTATCGAATTGGATGCCGACGAAGCGGGTGAATATGAAGCAGAGACAGAAAAAGGTGGTGAGGTTGCTCTTGAACAATTCTGGATTAATAAAGAATTCAGTAAGGCTGTGAATCTGAAAATGGGAGAAATAATTGTTCCCGTAGGTGCTACAAACCAACATCATATGCCTACAGAGTTTTTCACTTGTTATCGTCCTGAAGGCGAAAACAGTATTTTCCCTTGTACATGGCATCAGATTGGTGTTTCATTATGGGGAAGACTGCCTGAATGGCGTTATGAGGTGCAATTTTTGTCGGGATTAGACTCTGAACGTTTCGGCAGTTATAGTTTCGTTCACTATGGTGCAAACAGTCCATATGAATTTAAGATTGCAAACAATTATGCTGCATCACTTCGCATAGACAACTATTCTATCAAAGGTTTACGAATGAGTTTAAGCGGATATTATGGAAGCACATTCAAGAACACACTACGTTCAACAGGTGGTGCAAATTACAAAAACGTAAAAGGCAACTTAGTCATCGGTTCATTTGATTTCATGCTCAACCGCTGGAATTGGATTGTTAGAGGAAATGCTGACTACGCATATTTGAGCGACCATGCTAAGATTACTGCATTCAACAAGAACTTCCCTACTCATTCTGGTCAGGACGGAAGTCCGTCAAAGCATCAGCCAGTCGCAAAGAACGCATATGCTGTTGGAATAGAAGCCGGATATGACATTTTCTCTCAAATAGAAGAATTGAGAAACGAACAGAGATTATACTTATTCGGTCGCTATGAGCAGTACAATGCTTATGCTGCAGGAAATCAGAAATCGGCTTACAGATGGTGCGAGAACAAAAGAATGGCATTCGGTGTAAACTACTACCCTGTTAAACAAGTTGTGATAAAGGGTGAATGGAGCAAACGTTATCTGAAGAAAGAATTCAATAACGAGCCAAGCATATCTTTAGGGGTGGCATATTGCGGATGGTTTCTTTAAATAATTCATAATATCCGATTTAAGAGAATCAAAATCAAGACAATTAATGATATAAATAATAAATAAGACGTAAAATGAAAATAAAAACATTACTTAGCATCGCTGCCATGTTTGCAGCAACAATGATGTTCACATCATGTGATGACGACAACGACGATGTTGATTCATCAGCAGAAAAAGAAGAATTCTTTGCAAATATCAACAAAGAATTAGTTAACAAGACAATTATTCCGATATACACTAATCTAAAGGACTCAAATGCAGATCTTTTAGAGGCTATCAATAATATAAATGATTCTGAAGCGACACAAGAAGATGTTGACAACGCATGTGAGGCATGGAAAGCAGCACGTAAATACTGGGAACAGTCAGAATCATTCCTTTACGGCCCCGCAACTGATTTCGGAATCGACCCACACACTGACACATGGCCTTTCGACCGCACTGCATTCGACAATTATATCAAACGTTATCCTGATTTGGCTGATGACGAAGATGCACAAGCTATTGTTGCCGAAGCAATCGCAACTGGTCAAAGTCTTACTGGTTTCCACGCTGTAGAATATCTTTTGTTCCGTAACGGCAGCCCTCGTAATATTGAAGATATCACAGAAAACGAATTATGGTTCTGCACAAAAGCTGCCGAAGACCTTTATCTTGCATCTGTAAAACTTGTCAGTGCATGGGGTGGCGAAATCACAGAAGACGAGGAAGCATTACTTGAAGAAGCTGAATTTGAATCACGCAACTATGGTGAAAACATGATTAATGCTGGTAATGCTGGTTCTACATACACTTCTGTTACCCTTGGAACAATACAGATTCTTGAAGGTTGTCAGGACATTATCGATGAGGTTGCTCACTCTAAAATCGGACATCCTTATACTGGTGAAGATAAGAACTATATCGAGTCGCCTCATGCTTACAACTCAATACAAGACTTCTACGACAACGTTCTTTCATGCGCATTTGCATTAAACGGCGGTGCCGACAAAATAAGCAATTACACTGCTAATTCTGTGATAGCATATGCTTCAGCCCACTATCCAGAAGAAGCAAATAATGTAAAACAAGCATTAGAGGATGCTTTGGATGCAATTGACAATATGAAACGTCCATTTGTGACCTATTATCAGGATCAATCTGCAGGCAAGGCAATTGAGGCTCTCGAGGCACTTGACGATGCTATCGATAAACTCAAAGAAAAACTTGAAGATTAAATTATAAATAAGCCATATAAATATATCTAACTTTGTTTTGTTGAGCACCAAGGGGCGTGATGTCACTCGGTGCTTACACCAATTTAAACGAAAATCAAATAATCAAACATAATATTTATGAAAAGAGTTTTATTCTATGTAAGTTTGTTATCAATCAGCTTAACTGCCGTATCGTGTCATGATGATGATAACAACAGCGATGAAATCAATCACGGGAAAAAGGAATTAAGTGAGGATTATTACACTGGAGGTAAACTGGGAACAGTGTTCAATGCCACATCAAATGCTTATGAACAACCTTCTCCTGCATGTGACAATGCCGATTTCTCTTATTTCTTCAAAAAAGGTGAAAGTCTTTTTGAACGTGACTTCAACGAGACTGAAGGTTCTGCTTTCTATGGTTTGGGACCTGTTTATGTTCGTAAAGGATGCTTATATTGTCATCCATCATACGGACATGGTAAACGTCAGAATGAATACCGTGAGTCCACGATGGGAAACGGTTACTTGCTCGTAATCTATGACAAGACAACAAACGCATATATACGTTCTGTAGCAGGAATGCCTCAAACTGGTGCTGTTCAACCATTCAAAGCTCCAATCGATGAAAAAAAGATTAATATCACATGGAATTACTATACAGATGAATGGGGCAATAAATTTCCTGATGGCGAAACATATGAACTCACCTACCCTGAAGTCACAATTCCAGAAGATGCTTTCTATTCTCCTGTCATAGCTTCACGTGGAGGTGTTGACGTCGAAATTCCTATTGATGAAGTTGGTGTACGACTTGAAAGTACAATCGGCATATATGGTACAGGTATAACCGATGCAATACCTGACTCTGCAATAACAAATGAATGGGTGCGCCAAAGCAAATACTATAATTCAATTGGCAAGACTGATGCTCTCAACCCTGCATATTGGAATCAAACAAAAAATGAATGGATCAGTTTCTATAAAGGTCTGACTGGCACTCCATATGTTCGTCGTTATACATATGCTATGACTCGTGGACCTATACTTGATGCTGCTGGGGCAAATGCTATATGGAACATCACTAATGTAACACGTTCTGACCGTCGTTACCATTATCTCGACTTAGCTGGAATATACTATGCTCAGACATCATCTAAAGACCCAGATGTTCAAGCTGGATTCTCTGAATATATTAACCGAATCGATCCTACAAAAAAGCATCCAGAATGGCACACTGGAGATCTTGAGAAAGACATTTATACTTATCTGACAAGTAAACAATTGGAACCTGAGATGTCCGACAAGGACTATCATGCGTTTATGGTGTGGCATCGCGGATTAGGTGTACCTGCCGCACGAAATCTTGACGACGCAGATGTTCAACAAGGCAAAAAACTGTTTACTGAAATCGGTTGTGACAGATGTCACCGTCCTTCATGGACAACTGGCGACGACGAAATTCAGGATCCTAATGGTATGTTCACAAACAAAGACATGCCACGTTATCCTCATCAGAAGATATGGCCATACACCGACTTTGTGCAACATCGTCTCTACATGGTAAACGACATTCGTACTGGCTGGTGCCGCACTACTCCATTGTGGGGACGCGGATTAAGTAAGATGTGTACTGGGGCTGAGGAACGCTTGCACGACTGCCGTGCACGTAATGTGATAGAGGCAATCATGTGGCACGGAGACAAACAATCCGATGCACGCAGAACAGTAGAGAAATTCCGTTTGCTTTCTAAAGACGAACGCAATGCGGTGGTTAAATTCATAAATGCAATCTAAAGAATTCCTTATGAAATATGCTTTGAGCAAATATATTTCATACTCATTATTAGTAGTGGTTATCATTATACTGATAACTGCTACTATTCTTGAAAAGATGTATGACACCACATTTGTCATAAACAATATTTATGGCACGTGGTGGTTTATCTGTTTATGGGCGCATCTGTGTATGTTCTCTGTTATGTTAATCATTAAGAGAAAGGTTTACCGTCGTCCTGCAACATTATTACTACACACCTCGTTCATCCTCATTCTTGCTGGTGCTTTGGTAACGCATTTGTACGGACTACAAGCCTCAATACATCTTAGGAAAGGCGAGTCCACGAATGTAATAGCAAATAAAGAAACAGGAAAGACAGACACTCTGCCTTTTATGGTGGAAATGGTTCAATTCAGTTTGAAAACTTATCCTGGCACACAATCGCCAATGGATTATATGTCTGAAATCCTGATTACTGACAAGGAAGAACAGACTGACACCTCTCTCGGAATTTCCATGAATAATATAGGTGAATATAAATCATATCGTTTCTATCAGTCGGGATACGATGCCGACATGCAAGGCACGTATCTCTCTATCAGTTACGACCCATATGGGATTGGAATTACATACACTGGATATGCTTTATTGTTAATCAGCACCATTCTATTTATGGTGCTGCCGAATGAGGGTTTTCAGCGTTTATTACGTCACAGAAAAGCAAAAGCTGCCTTATTATTAGTGATATGTCTCGGCTGTTCTACTCTCTCATCATATGCATCATCACCATCTGTTCTCCCAAAAGAAACTGCTGCCGGATTTGGTAATTTATATACTTATTACAATGGAAGAGTATGTCCGTTTCAGACCGTTGCCATTGATTTCACAACCAAAATTTACGGAAAGCCAACTTATAAAGGCTATAGCGCAGAACAGGTGATTACGGGTTGGATGTTGTTTCCTACAACATGGATTGATGAGCCATTCATTAAAATAAAGAAAGGAATCGTAAAAAAACTTCTTAACACACAAAATGATTATGTAAGTTATAATGATTTCTTTTCAAACGAAGGATACCGACTCGACACGGTGTTGGCAAAAATGCATGGCGGTACAGCCGTTCCTAATGCCAGAGAAATAAACGAGGCTGATGAGAAGATGAATCTCATTCTCATGCTCTTTAACGGAGAACTCATTAAAATATATCCTGACTGCATAAAAGAAAAAACTACAATAGACAATAATGCTATTGTATGGTATTCACAGGCGGATAACCTTCCTGAAGATATGCCACATGATCAATGGTTCTTCATAAAACATTCGATGGATTATATTGGCGAATTGGCTAATCAGAAAGACTACAAAGAACTTACAGCTACAGTTAAGAAGATTCGCAAGTATCAGGAAAAGACTGTGCCCAACGAGATGTTACCGTCCGATATGGTATTTAAATCGGAGAAACTCTACAACAGCATCAACTTTATCAAGCCATTATCAATGATATTGCTTACTGTGGGCATTGTTGCATATATACTGGGACTTATCACAACGGTGAGACATCAGAAAATGCCACATTGGTTTAACATCGCGCTAATAACAACTGTTTGCATCAGTCTGTCATATCTGCTTATATTTATAGGTCTGCGTTCAATAATTTCACATCATATACCATTGGCAAATGGATTTGAAGTGATGCTATTCATGTCATTATGCAGTCTTATATTAACACTCTGTCTGTGGAAGAATAACGCATCGTTTCGTTCTTTCGGATTGATTATGGCTGGATTGACCATGCTGGTTGCAATGATGGGACAGTCGAATCCACAGATTACCCCATTAATGCCTGTACTGGCATCACCACTTTTGAGTGTACATGTCTGTGTGATTATGATGTCGTACACACTCTTTGCTTTTATTGCACTAAATAGTATAGCAACCCTTCTAACACATAAATTCGGTTCTTACAGCCATACAGACACATCATTTATGGAGGACAAAAGCGAGATTGCACTGATTATGCTCTACCCTGCCATCTTTCTGCTCACAATCGGGATATTCATTGGTGCGATATGGGCAAATGTCAGTTGGGGACGTTATTGGGGATGGGATCCAAAAGAAGTATGGGCTTTAATCACAATGCTCGTCTATTCTTTTCCACTACATCGTAAGTCAATATCATGGTTTAAGAAACCGACTCATCTTCATTGGTACTTATTACTCGCATTCCTTACTGTGATAATTACCTACTTTGGAGTCAATTTCTTCCTTGGAGGTGTACATAGCTATGCTAATTCATGATAAAAGACTTTTTGCTCTTAAATTATTAAATCATTTCTGAATATACGATTATCGGACATCATATATTCAAGCCTAAATCAGATGCCTTTTTCAAAGCATCTGATTTTTTTATATCACCTTTATCCTTTACTCCTGGTACCAATACCTGACCCACATCTTCAATCTTAAAGAAATTAAGGCAGAGTCTGTATTGCACAAGAATACTGTCAAATAGTTCGGGTAATGTAGCTGCTCCAACCAGCATTATTCCCATCTTGCGGATATGAAAAGTATCTCTTAATGGATTATGACATCGGTCAATAACCGCCTTGAGTTGAGCACTTAATCCATAGAAATATACAGGCGAAGCGATCAACAGCATATCGGCTTTACTCATCTTGTCATAAACAAGAGACATATCGTCTTTCTGACAACAAGAATGGTCACTGTGTTGGAAACAAGCATTACAGCCAATACATGGATTTATCTTGTAATCACGAACAGAGACAACCTCTACATTATGCTTATGTGACGCCCCCTCTACAAAGGCATCTACAAGCATATCTGTATTTCCACCTTTTCGTGGACTTCCTGACAAAACCAATATATTCATACA
>JAGABW010000085.1 GCA_017614465.1 Bacteroidaceae bacterium
AATGCGGAATAATAATTCTTCAAGGATAGCCTGCTTGTGTGGATCATTGCTTAGGTTCTTGTTTCCAATCAGCAATGCTTCGCTCTTCATCACGATTTCCACTTCTTTAAGGTTGTTGCTTACAAGTGTAGAACCTGAACTAACGATATCGAAGATACCATCAGCCAATGCAATTCCTGGAGCAATCTCAACTGAACCCTGAATAACGTGGATGTCGATATCAAGGTTATACTCCTTCATGAATTTTCTGAGGATTTCTGGATAGCTTGTTGCAATTTTCTTGCCGTTGAACCAGTCTAATCCTGTATATTCAATAGATTTTGGAATTGCCAAAGATAGGCGGCATTTGCTGAATCCGAGTCGTTTTACGATATCAGCTTCTTCTCCTCTTTCCACAAATTCGTTTTCACCAACGATTCCGAGGTCTGCAACACCATCTGCTACAGTTTGAGGAATATCGTCATCACGAAGATATAACACTTCGATAGGGAAGTTTGATGATTCTACGAGAAGTGTTCTTTTTGAGTTACTAACCTTAATACCTGCTTCAGATAATAAGTTCATTGTGTCTTCGTTAAGACGTCCTTTTGATTGTACAGCTATTCTTATCATAATGTATTATAATTGTCTTTTTTAATAATAAACAGAATATTTTATTAATTCCTTTTCATTAATTCCTTCTCAAGAAAAGAATTGTTAACCACTTCGTTTGTTAATTCTTCCTTAAGAAAAGAATTGTTAACCACTTCGTTTGTTAATTCTTCTTTTAGAATAGAATTGTTAACCACTTCGTTTGTTAACTATTCATTGTCATCAAGAATTCTTCGTTGTTCTCTGTACGTTCTATATGGTTCAGAACGAGATCCATAGCTTCAAGCACAGTCATATCGCTGATATGCTTGCGTAGAACCCACATACGACGAGTTGTATTGTTGTCCTGAAGTAAGTCGTCTCGGCGTGTACTTGATGCAATAAGATTGACAGCTGGGAATACTCGTTTGTTTGAAAGTGAACGATCCAACTGAAGTTCCATGTTTCCTGTTCCCTTGAATTCCTCGAAGATTACTTCGTCCATCTTAGAACCAGTGTCGATGAGTGCGGTTGCGATGATTGTGAGTGAACCTCCGCCTTCTATGTTACGTGCAGCACCGAAGAAACGTTTTGGTTTTTGAAGTGCATTTGCGTCAACACCACCAGTGAGCACCTTACCGCTGGCAGGGCTAACTGTGTTGTAGGCACGTGCAAGTCGAGTGATTGAATCAAGGAAGATAACCACATCGTGTCCGCATTCAACCATACGTTTTGCTTTTTCCAATACGAGGTTTGCAATCTTCACGTGGTTGTCTGCTGGAGCGTCGAATGTAGATGCGATAACTTCTGCATTTACTGTTCTCGCCATATCTGTTACTTCTTCTGGACGTTCATCGATCAAGAGCATCATAAGGTATGCCTCTGGATGGTTACGTGCAATAGAATTGGCGATATCCTTCATTAACAATGTCTTACCTGTCTTTGGCTGTGCCACGATAAGTGCACGCTGGCCTTTTCCGATAGGAGAGAACAAATCCACGATTCTGCTTGACGGACTATCGTTTTTGCCACTGCAGAGTTTGAATTTCTCATCAGGGAATAATGGTGTGAGGTATTCAAATGGCACACGGTCACGTACGATAGAAGGGTCACATCCGTTGATTTTCTTGATGCTTGTTAATGGGAAATATTTTTCTCCATCATGTGGCGGACGAATTGTTCCTTCCACAACATCACCAGTCTTAAGACCATAATGTTTAACCTGTGATTGGTTAACATATATATCGTCAGGAGATGGAAGATAGTTGTAGTCTGAACTGCGCAAGAATCCGTAGTTGTCTGTTGTGAGTTCAAGAACACCTGATACGCTTACTATATCAGTAAAGTCATATAGTTGTGGCATTTCAGGTTCGTTCCACATTGGTTCATTATTATTTATAGGCATTGGAGCGGCACCCATGTTGTTACCAATAGGATTCATGTCCATATTGTTCATGTTGTCGTTCATCTGCTGTTTGAATTTCTCGAACATGCTTTGAGGAGCAGGTTCATAGAATCCGTCTTCGTTTGGAATATCTTCGAGAATAATAAAGTCGTCTCCGTTGTCTAATCCGTCTTCAATGAATGAAGGTTTGTTGTCATTTATTATATTGAATGGATTTTCAACGAAATTCGCATTATTATTAATATTGTTGTCTAATGAAGTGTTTTTATTTTCAACATCCTCAAGAATACCGAATAGTTCTCCGTTAGCATTTTCCGGAGTTTCATTTTCATTATTCATATCCAATGTGTTATCGTCTGTTTCTGCATCTTCCTTTTTAGGACGACCGCGTTTTTTCTTTGGTGTTTCAATATTATTTTCGTCAACGATGTCTGATTCCTCATTATCGATAGATTCTGAATCTTCTTTTTGGACTGACATAGTTGTATCGTCTGATGTCTCAGAATTTTTCTTAGGGCGTCCTCTTTTTTTCTTAGGAGCCTCAGTTAGAGTTTCTTCATTAGAAATATCTGAATCATCTATATTGTTTTGATTAATGTCTTGATTTTCCTCTTGTTGAGTGTTGTCAGAATTTTTAGGCATAATATCAACTTCTCCCTTTAATATACTTGCATCAGTCGCTGATAAATCGCTGAATAATGTGTGTTCAGGAGTTTTAATTTCGTTTTTGTCAACTTTTTTAGCATTTTCCTGATTTGCAGAGTAAACATGATTTACAGATTTTACTCTTTGTCGTTTTCTTGATGGTTTTTCGTTTGCGACTTTTTCGGCTGCTGATACCACGGCATACTTATCCAATATTGCGTAGATTAGGTCTTTTTCGCTTAATTTAGAAGTCTTTATACCTAATTCTTCAGCAATAGATTGTAGTTCTGCCAGGTCTTTGCCTGATAGTTGTTCTTTGTTGTATTGCATATTTATGATTATATATTTTTCTCAACAAACTACACAATAATATATGTATACACGGGTGACGTGATAACAAATAAAACAGTTTGTTGATTGATTTTTTTATTTGTGAAAAAAATGATTTGTGGTGAGTTTATCCTAAATCCGTTGCAAAGATAAGTATTAATTGGTAATTAGCAAAATAAACAATGATATTTTTTGTTAAATATACCATGTTTTTTAGTACTCATTATTGTACACGGAGGATATCCCACGGACTTTATTATAGTTGTTATGCTGCGCTTTTATCTACAGAATTTATCTCTTGCGATTTTTTGTTGTTTTTTTATAATTAATTGTTGGTTAATGATTCGTTGATAGAATCGATATAATCAAGCAAATCGTCATGACCTAATTTTGTGGTTGAACTGGTAATAAAATATGGTGGTATTTCTTCCCATTGTTCTTTTAGCTGGTCAATATATGCATTAACGTTTGATACTTGTTTGGTGTGGCTCAGTTTATCTGCTTTTGTGAATACGAGTGCAAACGGAATTCCATTTTCTCCAAGAAATTCCAAAAAGTTTAAGTCCTTTTTCTGTGGCTCGTGACGTATGTCTATCAATACGAATAAACATGTTAGTTGCTCTCTGTCAAGCACATAGTGAGATATCAGATTCCACAATTTATCCATTTCACGTTTACCTCTCAATGCGAAACCATATCCTGGGAGGTCAACAAGAAACCATTCGTTGATATTTGATCTATTATTTGTTGTCTGCAACAGAAAATGGTTGATAAGCATTGTCTTTCCTGGTGTTGACGAAGTCATAGCAAGCCCTTTTTTGCCTGTTAGCATATTAATCAAACTTGATTTGCCTACATTGGATCTTCCTATGAAGGCATATTCAGGCTGAGTGGTTTGTGGACACATGTCAGCTCGTGGACTACTTTGCTTAAATGTTGCAGATTGTATTTTCATGATGCAAAGATAGTTTATTTATTTTAAAAATGCAACTTTTATTCTTTTGTTATAGAATATTTGTTTATTAACATAAATTTAATTATTTTTGCATTATAAAAATAAAGACATGAGGATAATTTATTTTATTGGCTGTCAGTTATTGTTGATTCTGCTGGTGTGTGGTTGCATTCAGAATGCCGATTCAATGAATCAGGTTGATGATATACGAATGATATGCCAAAAATCCGACTCCAATGAATTCTGTTATGTTAACGCAACTGATTCTGGTATAATTCGTTACGAGTATTTGAATCATGACAGTGTCTTTGTGCTTTACCACATAAAGAATGATTCGGTTGTAGATGAATGGAGAATACCTTATCCCGTATATAGAGTGGATTGTGGAGACCTGACAGGCGATGGAGTACCTGAAATCTGTGTTGGTGTCATTAAAAAAACCAGATACCGTCCTGTATTAGATAAAAGATTATTTATCTTCAAACTTCATCGTGGTATTTTTATCCGTCCGTTGTGGTTAGGTTCACGAGTGTCTAATCCGTTGATTGACTTCTGTTTAGAGCGTGATAGCACAACTTCGGTTATTCACACATGGGAACAGACTCCCGATTCGGTGGTTCAGATATTATATACATACCATGGTTTCGGAATCAAGTTTCTCAGATACCATACAGAATAATTCATGATATTTATTTAAATCTTGAAAATAAAGCATTCAATTATAAAAAAACTAAACCTTAATTTGGCTTATGAAAAAAGGATTATTATTGTTATCAACAACCGCATTGCTTCTGACGGCTTGTATGAACAAACAGCAAGGCACTATTGATAATGACCTTGTCGCTTCTAACGAAGACGTAGATTTTGCTCCAAAGTCATTTCTGATGACTGAGGATAAATTACCTGAGAAAATTGATTATGATATGGATATTTCCGACATGACACTCATGGAATTACGTCTGTTGAAAAATTATCCTTATGCTCTCCACGGACTTTGGTTTACTGAGGCAGATCTTAACGGATTCTTTTCTTCTAAATCGGAGTGGTATTTTGATAAATGCTATAAATATTCTGAGGCGCATGGATATAATCCTCTTTTGAAGTATTCTGCCGTAAAACTGTCTGCTAAAGAAAAGGAATTTGTTGATAGGGTGGATGAAAGAATAAAAGAACTTCAGAAAAATAATTTTGTTGAGGTTGATGATTTGAAACTGTCAAATGTCGTAAATACGATAAATATGTTCCAGTTAGAGGAATACGATCAAGATTTCCTGAAACAACTTGCTCATCACAACTTCTCCATCATGCCGTCAAACAACGAACAGCTGTTTAATGTATATGAAGAGAATGAGTATAACCAGATGCCAAACTTCATTACAACCGACCTTTATCTTCAGGCATTCCACATGTATTTCTCATATGTCTTGAAGTCATTGGAGAAACACACGTTTGTTGATTATTTGGACGAATTCTATGTGTCTATGAATGAACGTGCTATGATTATTGCTGAACAAGAGAGTACCGACGCTGAAACTCGTGATTTGGCAGAATATATTGCTGCGTTCTATGCAATTGCAGAGAAGTTGTTGAATGATAAAGATTTGGAAGTTCCTGAATCATATAAAAGTATAGTCGAGAGCGAACTGAATAATATAATGGCATGTCGTGACACAAATTCTCCAATGCAGACTTCAAACGGTAAAGTAACAGATTTTGCTTATAGTCTGTTTAAACCTCGTGGTCATTACACTCGTTCCGAAGAACAAAAACGATATTTCCGTTCTATGATGTGGCTTCAAACAGCTACATTCTGTCGTGAAACCAAATTGTCTTTGAAACGTGTGGCAATGATGGCGTATGTGTTCAACACTTCACGTCATAATGCTCAAATGAAGATATATAACATGTCGCATTTGTTGGATTTCCTTATGGGAACTCCTGATAATGTGTCAATAATGGAGATTGCTGATGTGTTGTCACAGGGTCGTGACATGACACTTGACGATGTCACAGATATGGGATTCCTGCAGAGTCTGAACAATAATCTTATAAAGAAGTTCAAGGCATATAACAGAATCAAATCTAAGAAATCAGACGGCGGCTGTGACGATAAAATCAATTTCATGCCACAACGCTATACTCCTGATGCCGAAGTGTTGTCAAACATGTATGACCAAACTCCAAATTCTGAACGTGCGTTCCCTAAGGGATTGGATGTCTTCAGTGCTTTTGGTTGCAAACATGCCGACGAAATACTTGACACTTACTACGATGAACATAAACAATGGGGTGATTATAAGAAGTATTCCGACAAGATGAAGAATTTGTTCTCTAACTATACAGATGAACAGTTTGGCGCATCTATGTACACAAAATGGTTTGAATGTCTTGTGAAACTCCAAAAGACCCACAAGGATTATCCTGGATTTATGAAAACATATAATTGGCAGTCAAAGAACCTGAATAGTGCATTGGCTTCATGGGCAGAACTCAAACATGATGCTATCTTATATGCAGAACAGCCTATGGGTGCAGAATGCGGTGGTGGTTCTGATTTCCCTGATCCAATTTCCAAAGGATATATTGAACCAAATATGTTGTTCTGGAAGACTATGAGAAAAGCGGTGCTTCAAACACGTAAGTTGTTGGAGGATAATGCTCTTATGACAGATGACCTCGATGGAGTAACCACCCAGATGACAGATTATATGGATTTCTGTATTAAAGTCTCTGCAAAGGAACTTCGTGGTGAGGTGTTGACCGAAGAAGAATATTCCGAAATTGAACATCTTGGAAGTTCACTCGAGTGGTTCACACTTAGTGTGATCGATCCTGATGCAAATTTAGGCAGTTGGGGACTTGTACAAGGTGCCGACCGCTCAATTGCCGTTGTTGCCGATGTGTTCACTCGTGATATCTTAGGATGTGACAAGTGCGGAATTTTGTATGAGGCTGTAGGTAATGCCGACTACATATATGTAATTGTGAATATAGGCGATGATATCGTCCTGACACGTGGAGCTGTGTTCTCATACTATGAATTTATTAATGAATTAGGTGACAGACTGACTGACGAACAATGGCAGGAAAAACTCGAAAAGAAAGCTCCTGCACGTCCTAAGTGGATGCAACATCTGATTCACAGTACAAAGAACGCTCCTATAGTCAACGAAGAGATTTTCTATAGTACAGGATGCTGATTATGTATATTGAACATGTCTTTTAGTTGACTGTCAACTTATGCAAAGTCATGTTCAAGGATAAAAACGATGTATATATTGAAAAATATATTTATAATTCTTTGTGTTCTCTTTGTTTCTGCCTGCAATAACGGACAGGAACAAAGAGAATTGTCATTGGTCGAAGCTGAAAACCCTCATGTGTCTCATACACTCAAGATGAAGGATGCGGCGGGTGTCTCAGACACATGTACTTCATCTCGATTAAAGATTTTATTTACAGGTGATGTGTTGCTTGACCGTGGGGTACGTAAATGGATTGACCGTAAGGGAGTTGAATGGCTTTTTGAAGGTGTGAAAGATGAATTTAATCGTGCCGATGCCGTTGTGATTAATCTTGAATGTCCTTTGACCGATACAATTTCTGCAATCAATAAAAAATATATATTTAGGGCAGAAGCCAAATGGGCAAAAGACCTGAAAAGAGTGGGGATTACTCATGCAGCTTTGTCAAATAATCACACCAATGATCAAGGACGCCGTGGACTTCAGGCAACGAATCATCATTTACTCAAGGCTGGAATCGTTCCTATCGGTTATGGTATGAATACTCAGGAGCAGGTTTGTCCGGCGATAATAGAAAAAGACGGAATAAGAGTAGCGATTTTCAATTCTGTTACTTTCCCACTTGAAAACTGGATGCATCTTGAAAATCGTCCTGGAATATGTCAACTTAATCCGAGGTCGTTATCAAAAGAAATAAAGAAATACAAGCCTGAGAATAAGAACACTTTTGTTGTGGTGGTCTTACATTGGGGTGTGGAATTCCAATCATTACCTACACGTATGCAACGTGGTGACGCACATCTTTTAGCTGAATCGGGTGCTGATGTAATTATCGGGCATCATCCACATGTGCTTCAACCAGTTGACACAATCAATCACACACCAGTATATTACAGTGTCGGTAATTTTGTGTTTGACCAATCTCCTTCAATTGCGCGCAAATCGGTAATTGCCTCAATCGAATTCTCAAAAAACG
>JAGABW010000086.1 GCA_017614465.1 Bacteroidaceae bacterium
GTTGCAAGAAGTTCACTCTTTGGCATAAGTCCACTGGCACGCCAGAGCAACTCACCGTTTCTGAACAGCGCTAACGTAGGAACAGATTGGATATTGAAACTTGCGGCAATGTCGTTTTGTTTATCAACATCAATCTTGATTATACGGATGCGGTCACCCAACACATCCTTGACTTCTTCCAAGATAGGATGCATTCTCTTGCATGGCTGACACCATGTGGCGAAAAAGTCAACTAACACGAGTTTGTTACCAGCTATTACATCATTGAAAGTTTCCATAACTACACTTTTTTATAATATTTATAATAAAACTAATAATTTATAAGAAAAACAAGCAATGACTGCTTAATACAAAGTTACAAAATATTTCTTTATTATTGATACGTTTCACGAAAAAAACGATTACTCGCTTCAATCCTCTTCAACATCACATGTTGTAAATCCCATTTCTTTGGCTTTCTCACCATCCATCAAGAAATACACAGTGTCACCTTCAACACACAGTTCGCCTTGGGAATTGGTGATGTCGGCATGGATAAACAACAGATTCCTCACTTGCTTGACAATTCTTGCACGTATAGTCAATTCTGACTCTGTTGTTGGCACAGCCTTTCTAAACTTCACACTCAGATTTGTAGTATATCCGCTTGTCTGCATCTTACGTGTCACCACCCAACCGCATGTTTCATCAATCAATGTACTTAAAATGCCACCATGCATGGTGTTTATCCATCCTTGATAATTCTTCTCGGGATGCCACATACTTACAATATCATCGCCATCCTCAAAAAATTCCATATGCAACCCGTATGGATTGTCGGGACTACAGCCAAAACAATTATATCCGGGATGATCACACCATGGATTTATAATTTTCTTCATTTTCGGTTATTTTTCGTTTGTTCTGTTTATAATTTTTCTTTGATATAGTTTTGCGACTAATGCACCACTGATATTATGCCACACGCTAAAAACAGCTCCAGGAATCGAAGCTAATGGATATGCTGCGAAATGAAGTGTTGCCAACGATGAGGCAAGTCCTGAATTCTGCATTCCGACTTCTATGCTAACTGCCACACATTTCTGTCGTGGCAAATGGAAAAGGCGACTTAAAAGATAGCCGAATGAAAGTCCTAACACATTATGAAGCATGACAACCAACACCACTATCATACCGCCCACCAATAGTCGGTCTGCATTGTGTGAAACCACGACGCCCACCACCATGGCAATCACAACCGATGAAAGAGCCGGCAAATATGGTACAACACGTTTTGTTATGTTCGACATATAACGTTGACACAATAAACCGCATGTAATCGGCAATATTATGACATAAACTATACTCATCAACATTCCCACTGTATCTACATCAACCATTGTGCCAGCCAACAACCACACCAACATTGGGGTCAGGAATGGCGCCAGCAACGTAGAGACTGTAGTCATGCCAACCGACAACGCCAAATCACCTTTTGCAAGATATGTAATCACGTTGGATGCTGTGCCACCTGGACAACAACCTACAAGTATGACACCTAATGCCAGTTCCTTGGGTAAGGCAAACAAATATGCCAATGCCCAAGCTAACAGCGGCATAACTATAAACTGGGTTAAACAACCGAGAATGATGTCTTTCGGACGATATAGCACAATCTGAAAGTCATGAGATGACAATGTCAATCCCATACCAAACATGATTATTCCCAACATTGGATTGATTGCCCACACATCAATCCATGAAAAACTTGCAGGCAAAAATAAAGATACGGCTGCCACCAACAGCACCATAATCGCCATCCAGCGGGTAATGAAGTCGCAAATATTTCTTAACACTATTACTTATTTATTAATCTTGAGTTACAAAACACTATACTATTTTTCATCTATCACTTCGATATAAAAGCTGAAAGGACGAAAGCCGTCGTTACAACTAATCATCGCACTCATAGGATTTTTCATCCATCCATCATAGAAATTGCCCTCGCCACGTGCCAACGATTCCACAAAATGCTGCATTGACTCCCATGCTGATGGACAAAACCCTTCAGGACAAGCCCCGTCTTCAGATATCCACTGCTGTCCCTCCTTTATGTCGCATGTGTGCTCGATAGGATTCTCATATCGGGCCATCAAATCAGTATATATAGTCTGACGTATTGCTGTTATTCGTACTCTGTTCATAAACGTATTCATTTAGAATTGAATTACTGATATAATAACTATAATGCTATTCTGAATAATTGTGATCTACAACAATAATCACTTTCATCTCAGGTACTAAAGGCTGTATATCATCTGTGAGTTGTTTTACAAGAATTTCATCGTTATGAACTGATATATCAGGCACAACATCCACAGACAGATAGTTTTTCGTTTTTGAGTAATAGAATCCATGTACTTGTACAATCTCTTTGTGATCAGAGAGGGTTTCCATAACCTTTTTTTGCAAATCCGAGCATCTGTTATCTCCTGTATATACTGCATAAACTCCTACGGTCATGATAATACCATATTTCTCATGCATTCGAGTAGATATCTGACGAGTCAGTCCATGAATTTCATATGCCGACATTGAATCAAGCACGTTGATATGAAGTGAACCGATCATCACATCCGGTCCGTAGTTATGTAATATGATATCAAAAACACCATGAACGCCATCGAAACTTGCAACCTCTTGTTTAATTTGCTTGGTTAATTCCGCAGAAATGCTCGTTCCTATTAATTCATTCACAGGAGACGCCAACATCTCCAAGCCAGCTTTTATGATAACGATTGATATCAAAGCACCCAACACCCCATCGAGCGATACATTCCACAACAACATCACTCCGGCTGAGATAAGTGTGGCAAGTGTTATTACGGCATCAAACAATGCGTCTGAACCCGATGCTATTAGCGCATCGCTATTAAGTTGTTTACCTTTACGCTTGACATACAATCCCAAAACCAATTTAACAACAATAGCCACAATTATAATTATTAATGTTGTTGATGTGTATGTTGGTTCTGTGGGATTGAACAGCTTTTTAACTGATTCTATCAAGGATGTGATTCCTGCCGATAATACTATCACTGAAATAATGATAGCTGTAAAATATTCAATTCGGCCGAAGCCAAATGGATGTTTTCTGTCGGCAGGACGTTGAGATAATTTGACGCCCACAATAGTAATCACGCTTGACAGTGCATCACTCAGATTGTTTACAGCATCCATAACTATCGCAACACTATTCGACAACAATCCCACGAATGCCTTAAAAGCCGCCAACAAGATGTTCACAAAGATCCCGACAACACTTGTTTTAATTATTTCTGAACTTCTATTCATCTAATTCTCAAAGATTCTTAACTATATCTATTATTTTACCTTTTGTTCCCTCTGTCTTCTGTTCATCAATCTTAGCTGTAACAATACCGCTATCCTGCACACCCCAATACTTGCATATATCAAAATATTCATATTGGGCACCACTATAGACTCCTGGCGAATACGACGACATTAATAAAGCCATTTTCTGCACTTTAGCCGGTTTATTTACACAATAAAGACGTTGAATCACAGACTGAATCTGGGCATTAAGTGTAAAATAATAAATTGGAGCAGCCAATACTAACGCCTCGGCTTCTGCTATCAGCGGATAAAGTTCTTGCATATCATCCTTCTGTATGCAAGTACCATTACCTTTGTTATGACAAAATTCACATGCAAGACATCCCGCAATCTTTTTGTGAGCAACATTTACCAATGTCACATTATGACCAGCCGACTCAGCAGCTTTCTTATATTCTTCTGCCATCCATGCTGTATTTCCATTCGCACGTGGCGATGCTTGTAGAATTAGAATGTTCATAAAATTACCTGTTTTAAAGTATATATCATTCTGCAAATATACATAAATAATTGTTTTTTGTAGATTATTTAATTAATTTTACTCAAAATTTTGCTTATTTGGATTTATAGACGTATTTTTGAACAAATTATCAAATACACATATTTATGAAACAAAACTATTTAATTACAGCTATCATGGCATGCATGATGATGTTTGCATTGCCTACATTTGCTCAGGAAGAAAACGGATTTACAAAATTCGACGTTAAAGAAAACTTCTCCGACAACGGCTTCCAATGGTTCAGCGAAGCACAAGTTTTGGCTGCTGGCAACAAGACTAAAAACAACGCAATGACTATCGGATGGGGAGGTATCGGTACTCTCTGGCAAAAAACAGCACTCACTGTATATGTAGCCGAGACACGATACACCAAGGAATTTATGGATAACAGCGAATACTTTATTGTGATGTCCTTCGACGTAGAAAACAGTAAGGTTCCAACATACATCGGTAGCCATAGCGGTAGAAACGGCGACAAAGCCCAAGCTCTCGGACTACATACAGCATACACACCTAATGGAACTCCATATTACACAGAAGCATCTATGGTAATAGAATGTAAAATCATGTATGCTGCCCCATTCGATCCAAAAGGATTCAAGAGCGAAACTCCAAAGAATTTGTATAGCAACTTCCCTGCAGGACTTCATACCATGTATATAGGTGAAGTGGTAAACGCATGGAAGAAATAAACGTAAATTACTAAAACAATATAAAAACTTATACTATGAATGTAGGAGACAGAATACCTGACGTTCTTGGTATTGACCAGAACGGAAATGAAATAAAATCAAGCGATTACAGAGGTCGAAAGTTAATTCTTTATAGTTATCCAAAAGCAAACACAAGCGGTTGCAGCGCAGAAGCATGTTCACTTCAATCACACAAAGCAGAACTCGCCGCTGCAGGATACGAGATAATCGGTGTAAGCAAAGACAGGGCTGAACTTCAAAAAAAGTTTGCCAACGACAAAGGACTGGATTTTCCGTTGATTGCCGACACCGACACTACCCTACTTCAACAACTTGGCAGTTGGGGAGAGAAAGTCACATGTGGCCGACGTACTATCGGAATACTCCGTACCACATATTTGGTAAACGAAGACGGAATAATCGAAAAGATTTTCACACCTAAGGAGATAAAGACTAAAATTCATGCGGAACAGATTTTGGATTACATAAATTTATAGAATCGTTCCACGACCTCGGACGCCGACAAAAAAACATCTCTGTAGAACTATATGACAATTTCCCAACAAACATTATATATCCTAATGCAAGAACATGGTTACAGTCAAGGCCTTTGTGAAACAGCTATCCACTTTTTAGGACAATCCAAAGAAGCCATAGACGACACCATCATATATATTGAGGATTGCAATCCATCGGAACAAGAACTCATAGAATATATCGCAAAACTCTGTTCAAATAAGTAACGGCAATTGCAATCACAAAGTCGGGACATATAATTGAAAATCTTATATAACTGAGACCAAAAATTAATAAAAATCTTTCAGTGACTATTTGTGACAAGTCACTGAAAGATTTGTTTTTTATTGATCAGCATTCTTTCGTTTTTTAAGTCTGGAATCCAAGATCTTTAACATGATTTTTTCAATATTCTCACCTTCCACCGGACTGCCAACCATTACTACGTTGTTCTTCTCATTCAAAAGAAATACATCAATGCTTCATAAAAATATCGTTTTATTGTTTGTTGTTTATTTTATCAAACAGCAATTTCAAATCAACTCCATAAACACCCACATTTGCATTATTTCTACAGCCCACAAAATACAGGATATTGTCTTTATCAAGGACTTGTGGATTTAAATAATACACATCATCATTAGAAGTGTCTAATTTCACAATACATTCTTCTTGTTGTGTCTTATCTATAATCCAATAATAAGCAGATTCCATATTTCCTGACTTATATTCATGAACAAGCATAAATATGTATTGTTCATTCTCTATAAAAGTTCTGATCAATGCAAAGTTGTTATTTTTCATTTCATTTGTTATTGTCGTAATATCCGCTTTATAGAAAGACTTAGGTATTTCCTGGCCTGGGAATTTCAGTGTATAGGCAAATACAGCTTTACTACCTACAATCTGACATATATCATGGGAAAAAACATTGTGATAAGTTATAATTGTCCCTTTACCAAAGTCACTTCCCCCAACACAGAAATCTGTTTTACGTTCGCATATCCAATCTACCCTATTATA
>JAGABW010000087.1 GCA_017614465.1 Bacteroidaceae bacterium
CCTCGAGATATTGCATGTAAACATCTTTCACTGCATCAGGATGAGTGAGATTGAGCATATCGAAATTACCGGAAAATCCTTTCTTCTGAAGCATTGTTCCCATTGCTCCGTCCAGAATAAGAATTCCCTTCTCCCGATTTCTTGCCAATGATTTAGAAACGCGATTGTTGTTATTACGTCCGTTCTCTGTCATATATCCTAATTAATGTTTACTTGCCTTATTATTTCTGAAAATGGTTTTTCCAATGAAATTCAATATTCGCTATCTTTTCATTGCTCTGTCCATCTCTCTTCTGTCCTCTTTTTCTTTAAGAGTCTGGCGCTTGTCAAATTCCTTTTTACCCTTTGCTAATGCGATGTCTAATTTTGCAAGACCTTTGTCATTGATAAATAATCTGGTAGGAACGATTGTGAAACCAGGAGATTTGGAATCGGCTTCCAAATTTCTTAGTTCTTTCTTGTTTAGCAGGAGTTTGCGTTCGCGTCGTTCCATGTGGTTATTGTATGACCCTTGCAGATAGTGAGCTATATACATGTTCTTAACCCACATCTCACCAGCATGAAAATAACAGTATGTATCAACAAGACTGGCCTTGCCGGCACGGATCGACTTGATTTCTGTGCCAGTGAGAACTATTCCTGCTGTATATACATCAACAAAAGCATAATCGAATGAGGCTCTTTTGTTTTTGATGTTAATCTTTTGCTGTTTCAACTCTTTTTTCTTTGCCATATAGCTTACTTGTGTGAAAATCGCTGCAAAGTTAGTAATTAATTGTGAATTAAGTATTGCTAATTGTCGAATAATTCGTAACTTTGCAGCCGTTTTTAGGTGATAACTACTATTTAAAAGAAATTTTGACGTTACATTTATATATATAACAAGATGAAAAAAATATTGTCTAAGCCAGAACTATTTAATACGTTGAAAACTTATAACCGTCAAAAATTCATGAGTGATTTGATGGCTGGTATTATAGTTGGTATAGTTGCTTTGCCATTGGCTATTGCTTTTGGAATCGCTTCGGGTGTTTCCCCTGAAAAAGGTATAATCACAGCTATTGTCGCAGGATTTATCATATCATTCCTTGGCGGTACAAAAGTGCAGATAGGTGGTCCTACAGGTGCATTTATCGTTATCATTTATGGCATTGTAAATAATCCTGAATATGGTTTGTCGGGTTTGATCGTAGCCACAATGCTTGCTGGTGTAATCCTTATTTTGTTGGGATTATTCAAGTTGGGCGCAGTCATTAAGTTCATCCCTTATCCGATAATCATCGGTTTTACGGCCGGTATCGCTGTAACCATTTTCACCACACAAATGGGTGATGTCTTAGGTCTTACTCAGTCGGCTGTGGATGCCGCTGGAAACACAACTACCATACCATTGAAGACTCCAGGCGATTTCATTGGTAAATGGATCTGTTATTTCCAACATATCGACACATTCAATCTGTGGAATTTCTTAATGGCAATTCTTGCAATAATCATAATCGCCGGATTACCTCGTTTATTGCGTAAGGTTCCTGTACTCAATAAGATACCAGGTTCTTTATATGGAATACTTATTGTCACAGGTCTGGTGCTTCTTCTTAAAAACCAGTTCGGAATAGATTGTATCGACACTATCGGCGACAGATTTAAGATAAAGGCACAACTGCCAGATATGGAAGTACCTGTCATTACATGGGAAATGGTTCAGAAGTTGATGCCTGTTGCGTTCACCATAGCAATACTCGGCGCCATTGAATCATTGTTGTCTGCAGCAGTTGCCGACGGTGTTATTGGCGATCATCATAATTCAAACAGTGAACTGGTTGCTCAGGGTGTAGCAAACCTTGTAACCCCACTTTTCGGAGGTATTCCTGCAACTGGAGCTATTGCACGTACAATGACAAATATAAATAATGGCGGTCGTAGTCCGATAGCAGGTATAATCCATGCTGTCGTATTGTTACTCATATTATTGGTTTTGATGCCGTTGGCTGAATATATTCCGATGGCAGCATTGGCAGGCGTACTTGTGATTGTATCATATAACATGAGTGGTTGGAGAACATTCCGTGGCTTGTTAAAGAATCCAAAGAGTGATGTGGCTACATTATTGGTTACATTTATTCTTACTGTGATATTCGATTTGACAATTGCCATTGAAGTAGGTCTGGTAATTGCAGCAGTAGTCTTCGTCAAACGAGTTATGGAGACAACGGAAATCAATGTTGTCAAAGACGAGCTTAACAATAACGAAGAGACACGAGTACGTTGGCATAACGAACAGTTGGTAGTACCAAAAGGTACTGAGGTATATGAAATCAACGGTCCTTATTTCTTTGGTATTGCAAACAAGTTCGAGGAAATCATGTCGAACCTTGCCGGTCCTCGTCCTACAACAAGAATCATCCGAATGCGTAAGATTACGTTTATCGATTCAACCGGAATACATAACTTGCAGAATCTTATTGAGATGAGTCATTCCGATGGAATTCAGGTTATTCTTTCAGGTGTGAACGATATTGTAAAAGACATACTCTTGAAAAACGGTTTTGCAAAGTTGATAGGTGAAGACCGTATTTGTGCTAACATCTATCTTGCCATAGAGAGAGCAAAGAAAGGGTAGGGTAATACGAAAAAAGTGATATATAATGAAGATTATCGACATATACAACGCTGTGGCGCGTAATCCCATTTTCCGCATGGCTGAACCTGTCAATTTCTCAATCGAGGAAAGTGAACAGATAGCTATTATCGGAGATAATGGTGCTGGTAAGTCATTACTGGTGGATATAATCACTGGTGCACACCCGATTCTGACCGACGGAAAAGGCTCGTATATTCATTATGACTTCGGTGCAGATGCAGTTTCCAGTCTTGTATGTGACAACATAAAATATATCACCTTCCAAGATGCCTATTCAACCACAGAAGGACATTATTATTACCAGATTCGTTATAATCACACAGAATATGATGAAGAATCACAGGGATTATATCGTTTGTCAAGTGGTGAATTGCGCCGATTCCAATTAAAGAAAGTTCTGGAGAATCATCCACGTGTGCTTATTCTTGATAATCCGTTTATCGGATTGGATGTAAATGCACGTAAGATGTTGGATGAAACATTGTCTGAACTGACTTCAAAAACAAATCTTCAGGTAATAATCGTCATATCCAAGACCGATGACATCCCAAGTTTTGTTACACATGCTGTCGAGGTAAAAGACCGCAGCGTAGGTGAAAAGATGCGGGTTGACTCAGATTTCAGAAATAATATTCCTGTATATAAACATGTGTTGGATGAAGAGCGAACTTCTGCCATCATGGAGCTGCCTCAAGAAAATGACTGTCAGGCCGATGTTGTGGCACAATTTAATAATGTGTCAATAAAATATCCTACAAGAACAGTACTGAAAGACTTGTCGTTTACTGTGCGTAATGGTGAGCATTGGGCATTGACTGGCGAAAACGGAGCAGGAAAATCCACATTACTCAGTCTTGTGTGTGCCGATCATCCTCAGGCATATGCCAACGATATAGTGTTGTTTGGTCGTCGTCGCGGATCGGGAGAGAGCATTTGGGACATAAAAAAGAATATAGGATACATATCTCCAGAGATGCACAGGTCTTTTCTTCGTGATTATCCGGCAATCGATATTGTTGCAAGTGGATTAAGTGACAGTATCGGTTTATTCCGTAAGGCAACAGAAGAAGCAAAGCGCAAAGCAGAATTCTGGATGAATATATTCGGGGTTTTACAATATAAAGATACATCGTTCTTGAAACTGTCAAGTGGAGAACAACGACTTATCCTGTTGGCACGTACATTCATAAAAGATCCGTCATTATTGATTCTTGATGAACCTCTCCATGGTTTGGATCTGAAAAACCGCAGAATGGTTAAGGATATTATCGAAACATTCTGTAAACGAAAGAATAAAACACTAATAATGGTAACACATTATCGTGAAGAATTTCCTGCATGTATTGACCATGAGATATTCTTGAAACGTAATAAATAAAAATGAATCCGTAAAGCAATGCTTCGCGGATTTTTTTGTTTTTCAGTCATAGGTTCTGTCACCCCTTTTGGGGTACAATCGCCATTAACAAGGAAACGTACAGAATCTTAACACAACTAATAGTGAAAAGAATATGAAAATGAAAAATATCTGAATTTTTTTTGCATTTTTCTGTTGAAAAAAACTATAAGTGAATTTTTTTATATATATTTGTTCCCGATTTGCATATATGCATAATTCACAAGTCTTTATGGAATAGAATAAAACATTCTTTACCATAAGCATAACCTTTCTGCTTAATCATGTCCCTGCGTTATAGCATGAATCCATGAGAAAAGTTAAACAATAAAAATAGTAGTTGAAATGAGAAAACTTCAATTGTTTTTAATTTTTACTGCTATTGCCTCCCTACATCAATCTTGTAGTGAGGATAATAGCAATAGTTTAGAAATGGAAAATATTCAAATTCCGTTTGCTAAAGTAGAAGTGTTGGATATAAACGAAGGAAAAGTAATTCCTCTTGAAACTAAGGGCGAGGAATCAATGATTTCATCAATAACCAACATAGAGGCAATACAAGATACACTCGTAATATTATCTACACACTCAATTTCTAAATTCGATGAATCTGGTCATTTTTTAGGAACCATTGGCGCTGTGGGGCATGCAAGTTCTGAGTACACGGATACAAGGAGTATGTTTATTTCAGATCGTAAAATTCATGTTTTCGATTGGGGAGGACGTAAAATTAATACTTATGATCCTTCAGGTAATTTTTTGTCTAAACAAGATATAAATTCTAACGAAAATAATATTTATCCGAGTTCTTTATTTAGGACAAATGAGGGCTCTTTATTATCAGTAAATTGTTATCAAGGTCAGGATGTCTTAACACCGGCATTCTCAATCTTTTCTTCATCTGGTGATCTTGCATACGACATAAAAGGAATGTATAAGAAAGATGGTACGACACGTAATGAACTACGTTTTTCTCCATCTACAAATACTCTCTTGTATGCAGAAGCCTTTAATGACACGATTTATCGAGTAATGTTGGACAAAGCTGAGGCGGTTAAGGCATATTATATTGATTATGGTGAATATAAATTCACAGAGGCTGAAAAGTCAGGTAAGAATTTTGTGGAGATGTGTCAATATTCAAATAAAGAAGAATTTATTAAAACAAAAGCCGGTCCTATATTCTGTTGTTATGAAACGGAGGAAGAAATGATGTTTGTTTTTATATTTCAAAAGAAACTACATTTTGTGCGTTATGACAAAAACGACAAAGCAACCCGAGTCTTTAGATTGGAAGATAAGACGGGGCATTTAGAGGCCAATCTTTTTGTTGCATATACTAAAGATAATGTGTTTTTCTCTTGCGTTGATACCAAAAGTATGGTAAATAATCCGATATTAGTAAAATTCTCGTTTGAAAAATTCAATAAATAGATGAAATTTAGATCTACTCTCATAATAAATATAATATAAAACATAAATGAACTATAAAAGCCAAACCTTAAGTCTATTATGTGCTTCAGTCTTATTGTTTTGTTCGTGTAATAAAACAAATAATGAATATGTACCTAATAAGATTGAATTGGGAGAAGTAGTCGAAGACAATCAAAACCTTTCAGATTTATTTGAAGTTGTACAATTGATTCCTTTAGAAAATAAGGAGGAATGTATGTTGCGTTATCTGTCAAAATTTCAATCAACGCCTAATGGGTTCCTGATATTAGGTCAGGCAAATACCAACGAACCATTACCTATGTTATTTGATAAAGAAGGAAAACTGATAACTAAAGTAGGGGATTTAGGACATGGAAAAGGTGAATATCAGAGTATCTGGGATGTGACAGCAAGTGAAAGTGGAGATACTATTGTTGTTTCGGTGTTCGATGGTCTGATGAGATATGACTCACAAGGAAAATTCATTGACTCAAAACAAATATTTGATTATGCCCAGATTCATTCAATAATCAGCTATCAAGGCGGATATATATGTTCGACTGATTATTCAGAGCCGGGACATATCATTCATTTCCTTGATAAGGATTTGAATATAACTGATGAGTTATTGCCAATCAACTGTGAGTCTGTTGATTATCCATTCTTTATGCCGTATTCGTTAACTGTATGTAATGGAAAATTATATTATTATGATGGTTTCAGAACAATGTTCTCAATCATAGACTTGAAAGATCGTTCAATAATAAATCAAACAATACTGCATGGTGACAACACAGCCACATTAGAAAAGACTACATCTAAAAAGAATCAAGAATACAACGATCAGTATGATGGTGC
>JAGABW010000088.1 GCA_017614465.1 Bacteroidaceae bacterium
ATCTTTGTATGGAATATGGTTTGAGTCATGTACTTAAGATATATTCTGGCGGATTGGGAATTTTGGCTGGTGACTACATTAAAGAGGCATCTGATTCAAATGTCGATATGTGTGCAGTAGGTTTCTTGTACAGATTCGGCTATTTCACTCAGACTCTTTCTATGGATGGTCAACAAGTCGCTAAATATGAGGCTCAAAACTTTGCACAGTTGCCAATCGTACATGAGACTGATCAGGATGGTAATCCTATCGTAGTTGATGTACCATACAACAACTATTATGTTCATGCTTATGTATGGCGTGTGAATGTGGGTAGAGTAAAATTGTATTTGCTCGATACCGACAATGAACTTAACAGCGAATACGACCGTCAGATCACTCACTCATTGTATGGTGGTGATTGGGAGAATCGTTTGAAACAAGAGATATTATTAGGTATCGGTGGTGTTCTCACACTTCAGAAACTCGGTATCAAGAAAGATATCTACCATTGCAACGAAGGACATGCTGCTTTGTGTAACGTACAACGTTTGGTTGACTTTGTGAGCCAAGGATTTACATTCAATGAAGCAGTTGAATTGGTTCGTACTTCATCTTTGTACACTGTTCACACTCCTGTACCAGCAGGTCACGACTATTTCGATGAGGGTCTGTTCGGAAAATACATGAGCGGATATCCACAGAAACTTGGTATATCATGGGATGAGTTCATTGGTATGGGACGTGTAAACCCTGACGACCATAATGAACGCTTCTGTATGTCAACATTCGCATGTAATACATCAAGTTGGGTTAACGGTGTAAGTTGGTTGCACGGTAAGGTTAGTCAGCAGATGTTCAATTCAATATGGAAAGGATACTTCCCAGAAGAGTTGTCAAATGTAGGATATGTTACTAATGGTGTGCATTTCCCAACTTGGAGCGCAACTGAATGGAAGGCACTTTACGGAAAATATTTCCCTAAGGCTTATTACAAAGATCAGAGTAATGCAAAATACTGGGAAACTATTTACGATGTCGCAGATTCAGAAATCTGGGAGACACGTAAGGTTCTCAAATACAAGTTGGTAGATTATATCAAACAGGCATTCCGCGAGGATTGGTTGAAGAACCAGGGCGATCCATCAAGAATTGTCTCAATCTTGGAAAAGATTTCTCCAAATGCGTTGACAATCGGTTTCGCTCGTCGTTTCGCAACTTACAAACGTGCACATCTGTTGTTCTCTGATCTCGACCGTCTTGCAAAGATTGTGAACAATCCAAAATATCCTGTACAGTTCTTGTTCGCAGGTAAAGCCCACCCACACGATGGTGGCGGTCAGGGACTTATCAAGAAGATCTACGAAATAAGCCGACGTCCTGAATTCCTCGGAAAGATTATTTTCCTTGAGAACTACGACATGAAACTTGCACGCCGTTTGGTTACAGGTGTGGATATCTGGATGAATACCCCAACTCGTCCACTTGAAGCGTCAGGTACATCTGGTGAGAAAGCATTGATGAATGGTGTGGTAAACCTCTCTGTCCTCGACGGATGGTGGCTTGAAGGCTATCGTGAAGGTGCAGGATGGGCGTTGACAGAAAAACGTACATACGAGAATCAAGATCAACAAGATCAGCTCGACGCTGCTACAATCTATTCAATGTTAGAAAACGAAATCATTCCATTGTATTATAATCAGAACGAGAATGGATATTCTGAAGGTTGGATTCAAACTATCAAGAATTCTATTGCTCAAATCGCTCCTCATTACACAATGAAACGTCAGTTGGATGATTATTATGAGAAGTTCTATCTTCCATTGGCTAAACGTAAGGACTATCTCTATGCCGACGACTATGCAAAAGCAAGAGAACTCGTGAAATGGAAGGAGCAGGTTGCTGAACGTTGGAATGACATAAAGGTTGTAAGTGCAGAGAAAGATCCTGATTTAGTATCAGGAAATGTAAGTACTGGTAAGAAATATAAGGTAAGATATGTTGTTGACGAACAAGGACTTGAAGATGCTATAGGTGTTGAAATCGTGACTCTTCAAACTGATGATGAAGGCAAACAATCTGTATGCCACATCGAGCCATTGGAAATGGTTAGTCACGAAGGAAATCTCTATACATTTGAAGGCACTTATTCAACTCCAACTGCAGGTGAGTTCAAGATGGCTTGCCGTCTGTTCCCTAAGCATAAGGATCTGCCTCACCGTCAGGATTTCTGCTATGTAAAGTGGTACAACTAATAAGTATTATTACTTTACTATATATAACAAGGTGCAACTCTTTACGGGCTGCACCTTATTATTTATATGTCATTTGTCCGGGATTATTCGTGGGGTATATTACAGTATCATAACACAACTCTGTAAACACGGATTCCCATTTGTGATGTTTGTCTTTGTGAATAAGAATAGAATGTGTTTTTGTCGATAACTACTTTCTTGTAGATTGATGAAGCATGCATCATGTGTAGTTTACCGTTTAGCCATACCGCAACACCTATATGACTTGTGTCGAGCCCTCGTTTATTGGTGATTATGGCTATGATATCACCAGTCTTGATGTCGGACAGTTCGTCCTCGTTTTTATTAAACAACGATTTGGGTATGTATGGATATTTCTGTCCGTTTGACCAATTCTCATATTTGGCTATGACAGGTATGAACTCAGGATATTGCTTTAGTTGCTTGTATGTAGTGGGGTGGGTTGACATATAATTGATGTTTATAGTCTGTTGGGCAGTAAACGGAAATCCGTCACGGGAAATGTTTTTGACAAATCCCATGCGTTCGTTGTCTTCTCCCCACCAAGTGAAATAATGAAGACGAGAGGTATAGTCTTTTATTTCGCCGCCTCGGTATCTTATTCGTCGGAGATGTCGACAAAAATCCCTAAATGTGGTTTGATTATATCTGTGGCACGTTGTAAGCGCAAGAATCGTTTCCACAAAAGTGGTGCAATCCAATTGTCGGGTATTTATAATAAGGTGTTCTTTGCTTCCAGCCTCTAATGTCTGAGCAACATAAGGAGTACCCAGGAAAAGCCGCCCGAAATATAACATTGGATGATCTCCCACGCATTCGTGCCTGGCTTTCCCCAGAATATTCTCAATACGTATACTGTCGTTTGGTGTGTATTCAATGTCATCAGCATTAGCAATAATGCTGCAACCTAATAGAGCGATTGTTATGACATGACGTACACATTTCATTTATAAAGTATCTCGTTTATAGAATGACGTCCATGAAAACGACTTTGGTCAACGTGTCCACGTACACCATTAACAGAACCTGCTCCTGTGTATTGCCAAATCAGATAGTCGTCATTGTTGTTTAGCACAGGTTCGTTGTTTGTGTATTGGGCAATCATGAAAGAGTATGATTTATATACAGAATATGGAGCAAAATACTTGTTGTAGAAATTCTTACCCGTATAAATTAACGGTTTCTTTCCATATTCTTTGGTTATTAACTGAAGAAACTCCTGTAAACATGTGTGCATGGTTGTTACAGAAACACCTCCTGTCACTTCAACGTCGATAAGCGGAATCAAGTCCTGATTGTTCTTATTGACAATCTTAGTGAAGTTTTTGAACTGTTCTGCTGCAGACACGTTAGGGCGGAAGAAGTGGTATGAACCAGCCTTGATTCCGTTTCTTCGTGCTTCGCGTAGATTGTAATCATAAGTCGCATCTACATGATCACGACCTTCTGTTGCTTTAATGTAAACATATCCCACCTTTGGATCTTGGGATGCTTCTTTCCAATTGATGTTGTGCTGGTAATGACTTACATCAATTCCGTGTAAATAATTAACTGTATTTGTCATTGCTATAAAGTTTGGTGCATGCAAGCTACGCGGATGCGTATCTGGCATAGATTTATATTGATTTGCAGGTTTATCCGGAACCAGAAGGGCCACCTTAGGTTCAATCTTATTTTTATTCTTATGTGCTCCAACAGAAGTTAAGGCTGTTGAAAACATTAGTAAAAACAGAAAAAGCTTTGTTGTATGGGACTTCATATATTTATAGACAATAATATTGGTTCGCTTACAAAGATAAGAATAATTTGTGAAGTTTAATTACAATTAGTGAAATAATTCAAATTTTTTAAGTCTTATTTACAAAAAACCTACCTATGGCATAAGTAAACTATAAACTTTTTACTAACTTTGTACTCGAAATGTAAAATTCATAATATTAAAAATGCAGAAAATCATAATTCTTGACTTTGGCTCTCAGACTACACAGTTGATTGGTCGAAGAGTCAGAGAACTAAACACATTTTGTGAAATTCTTCCATACAATAAATTTCCTGAGAATGACCCGGATGTAATCGGTGTCATCCTTTCTGGTTCTCCTCTCAGCGTATATGCTGATGATGCTTTCCATATCGATTTCGACAAGATTCGTGGTAAGTATCCTATTCTTGGTATTTGCTATGGCGCACAGCTTATGGCTTATACTTTTGGAGGAAATGTAGAACCTGAAGGAACTCGCGAATACGGCCGTGCAAATCTTGAATTCATGGAACAGGATAATCCTCTTCTAAAGAATTTCGCACCAAATAGTCAGGTATGGATGTCGCATGGCGATACTATCACAAAACTTCCTGAAGGATTCCGTGTTATCGCTTCAACATCTACTGTGAAATATGCAGCATATGCAGCTAACGATGAGAAGATTTGGGGTGTTCAGTATCATCCAGAGGTATTCCATTCTATTGATGGTACACAACTTTTGAAGAACTTCGTAGTCGATATATGTGGTGGAAAACAAGACTGGAGTCCAGCACAATTCGTAGAACAGACTGTAAAAGAAATACGCGAACAGGTTGGTGAGGATAAAGTAATCCTTGGTCTTTCTGGTGGTGTGGATTCTTCAGTTGCTGCTGTTCTGTTAAATAAGGCAATTGGTAATCACCTCACTTGTATTTTTGTAAACAACGGTCTTCTTCGCAAGAACGAGTTTACAGATGTGCTTCGTGATTATGAGTGTCTCGGACTAAATGTTGTGGGTGTGGATGCGTCAGAGAAATTCTATAAAGAACTTGCCGGTGTTCATGAACCAGAACGTAAACGTAAGATTATCGGCGCTGGTTTTATTGATGTGTTCGAGGCTGAAGCAAAAAAGATAGAGGGTGCAAAATGGCTTGCTCAGGGTACTATCTATCCAGACCGTATCGAGTCATTGAATATAACTGGTAAGGTAATTAAGTCACACCATAACGTGGGTGGACTTCCAGAGAAAATGGGCTTGAAATTGTGCGAACCATTGAAATGGCTTTTCAAAGACGAAGTTCGTCGTGTTGGTCGTCAGCTTCAGATGCCAGAACATCTTATCACACGCCATCCTTTCCCAGGACCAGGTCTTGCAGTACGTATCTTGGGTGATATCACTCCAGAAAAAGTACGTGTCCTCCAAGATGCCGACGATATCTTTATCAAAGGTCTTCGCAATTGGAAGGTGAAATTGTCAGGTGAAGAAGCACGCAAAGTCCTTGCAGCTGGTGTTCCTGCCGACATGAAAGACGGAGAGATTGAAGTAAGCCTCTACGACCAAATCTGGCAGGCTGGTGCAATACTCCTTTCTGACGTGAAGTCTGTAGGTGTCATGGGAGATGAACGTACATACGAAAATCCTGTTGCATTACGTGCCGTTACATCTGCCGATGCAATGACAGCCGACTGGGCAAAACTTCCTTATGAGTTCCTTGCTGAAGTCAGCAATCAGATAATCCGAAATGTACGTGGTGTGAACCGTGTTTGCTACGACGTGTCTTCAAAACCACCTGCAACTATCGAGTGGGAATAATATCAACCGAATAGATTTAATGTCACAAAAGAGGGTGTTTGACATTATTCTTGCGTCCTCAATAGTTTTTACTTAATAATTATGGCACTAATAACATGTAAAGATTGTGGCAATCAGGTTTCCGACAGAGCTCAATTCTGTCCGAGATGTGGTGCGCCAGTTGAAATAGAAAACGTAAGTGGAACGGGTACTTCTTCGCACGAAGCAGATGAGAAAAACTGTAAAGCAAACGAAGGGGGTGTTAATAATGGTTCTATGTCTGGTAGTAATACTTACTTGTCAGGGCAACCACGATACGACAAGACGTTAGCTGGAATATTGGCAATCTTTTTAGGATGTTTTGGCGTTCACCATTTTTATGTAGGTAATAACGAACGAGGTATAAGTTATATTGTGGTTTCACTACTCTTTATGGTTGGATATGTTGTCGTATCTTTTGTTACATTCGGGTTAGCATCATTCTTGCTTCCGCTAACAAATTTATTTGTATTTGTTGTAAGTATAATTGATGCAATTCATTATTTTCAGGATACACAAGAGCAGTTTGCTGAAAGAATAAAAAAAGAAACACAACCTCTATGGAGACGAATATATTAAAAGGTTGTTGACATATAAAAAATAATGACGTGATTCAGTATGTTGATCACGTCATTTTTTTGACTTTATATTTAAGTTGTTATTCAACTAAATATTTGTTTAGGTTATCGGTATGCCAGCACGCTGTAGTTCCGTCGTCTTTTGAATAAATGAAGAAAACCTTCAGCTCTGGATGTTTCTTGAGTATCTTTTTGGCTTCGTCAATTCCCACGACCATAAATGCAGTGGCGTAGGCGTCGGCTGTGGCACAGTCTGTGGCAAGTACTGTTGATGATAAAAGACTATGTTGTACAGGATAACCAGTCTTCGGGTTAATGGTGTGAGCATATTTCTTATTACCTTCTTCATAAAAGTTTCTGTAATTGCCCGAAGTCGCCATTGAGAGATTTGTCACACTAAGCACTTGTTCAATCTCGGTTTGTTGACATGTGGCATCGTCAACAGGTTTCATTATGCCTATATTCCAAGGCTTTGATTTGTCGTTATATCCACGTACACGTACTTCACCTCCGATTTCAACCATGTAGTTCTTAATACCTACACTTTCCAGATAATCACCCACAGCATCCACTCCGTAACCTTTAGCTATTGCGCTACAATCGAGTAGGGTAGCAGTATCGGTCTTTTCCACATGTGTGCCTTTGAGTGACACTTTTTCGAATCCCACATGTGTCAGAAGTTCTTGGATTAACTCGTCTGTGATATTCTCTTTATTCTTAAAACCGAATCCCCATGCGTTTACAAGTGGTGCAACAGTTATGTCGAATGCTCCGTTGGTCTCGGCAGACACTGTCTTTGCTAAATTGAATACATTCTGAAAATGTTTGTCCACTTCTATATTCTGGTTGTTGTTGACAGCAGTTATTATAGATTCTTTATTGAATGGTGACAATGAGGAATCTACTTTTGCCAGAACGCTGTCGATACCAGGCTGCAGATTAGTTGAACTGTTGTATGTTATGTGATATATCGTTCCAAATACCTTACCTTCACATTTCAGGTATTGTGCGTTTGATGCATCAGTCTTATTGTTGTTGGATAAATACACATATATGGTTCCACCAATCAACAACAGCAATAAAGGAATATGCCACCATTTGAATGGATGTGGTGTTGCGGGTTCGTCTAATTGTTTGTTTAATTTACTGAATATACCCATTTCTTATGTGTTTTAGTTGTTATTTAGTTATTTAAATGTGTTCGAATTATATTAAGACAAGTGTTCTATCAGTACTTTTACACCTATAATTATAAGGATTACTCCTCCAACTAATTCGGAAGGAAAACGAAATCGTTTGCCGATGTATATACCAATAGTACAACCTATAGCCGACATAAGCGAGGATATAAATCCTATAATTAATATAGGTGTGATTGTCTCGCTAATCTTTTGCAGCCCCATGCAAGTAAAACTTATACCGATTGTCAATGCGTCGATACTTGTGGCAATAGAGAGCAGAAGTATTGTGGCAAGCTTATTTGGATTAAAACTCGGATTATCTTTCTTCTTGAATTGGTCTATTATCATCTTCGAACCAATGATTGTCAATAATCCAAAGGCAATCCAATGGTCATAGGTCTGTATGTATGTGTTAAGATATACTGTGCCTATCCAACCGATAAGAGGCATTAATGCTTGAAACAGACCGAAACAGAAGATCATTGTAAGCATGGTGCGCGGAACAAATCTCTTTAATGTGATTCCGGTGGCGATACTTACACTGAAACAATCCATAGCCAATGCTAATCCTAAAAGTATCTGTTGGAGTATAGATAACATTCAGCCTTGTCGTTTGGTTTTTTATATTGTAGGAATTACTTTGATGTTCTTCTTCTTTCCGAAATTGAGGTCGAAAATCAAGTTATATGATGCTCCCCATGAAGTGGAATTGATAGTAGTTCCATAACCGGGAATATAATATGGTTTGGAGTACTCGGATTCTCCGACACTTAACGTTCTCTTCATTCTTACGCTCCATCCCATATGGAAATATTTCCATATCTTCACTTGTACTCCGAGAAGTATTTCTCCCCAATGACATGTTGATGAGATGTCGTTGTGGTTAGGTGAAGATGAACCGCCCCATATATCGTCATGGATATCTGGTCCTTCGACATCGTAGTTGAACGAACTGAAACCATATCGTACACCTAAAAACAGACGATTTTCCTGCAACTTGTTTTTCAGCATATTTACATTGATACCTGCTCTGAAGAAAGGTGCTTTTGTCTTGTAGCTTATGCTTGTGTTTTCGTCGGTGTGGTCGCATTGTCCATATCCTGCCTCGAAAACAGGAAAATAAGTGTTTTTAAGATTGACAGTAAGAGCAGCTTCCAATGTGCCGTAATCAGTTGTCATGGTCTGTACCGGTCCGAACAAGTCGGCAGACAGACTGAATCCTTGAAAGAATTTGTTGGTTGGCTCTTCAACCAAAGTAACTGGTACGTATTGTGGAAGTGTTATTGTGTCGGTAGTAATTGAGATAGTGTCGTTGTTTTCGTCTGTTATAATCTCTTGAGCCCTTGACGGTTGTGCCAAGAGAAACAACAGAAGAAACAAAATGCTATTCTGCAATGCCGTTAAAATATATTTTGATATTCTCATTACCATTATAGTTCACTTTAGGATTATATATCTCAATATGGTTTATAGCGGCATCGGTTGATGTCACATTGTTTAGTTCATGAAACTGATAACTTCCGCATTCAGGTAAATCAACAAATGTAAAACTCTTGTGTTTCACTATTATTGTGTCGTTGCGACTGATACTGCTATAGTTGAATATGAGTGTGTCGGCTTCGTTTGAGAAACTCATCGGTATCTTTATCGAAGAACGACCATAGCATTTGTTTGCCAATATTGTGTCGCGTCGGCTCTGAACAATAGTCTCAGTGTATCCCGAAGCAATTAAATCATTACGTTGCACCTCTGATGTAAATGTCAGATAGTTAGGACGCTTGTATATATATACAGTCTTGTGACCTGGTAATAGGGTAGTGACGGTGATGGTGTCCAGATAGGTTATGGATTGTCCATCGCTATCATAAAACTGATAGTTGCATGTCACCGTTCTTTCCAACGGACAGTTGTTTGAAGAACATCCTTGAAACAATATGGTCTGCATGAGAAAGAATAAGCCTGAAAGGATATTCACGCATACAGATACAATGAGTCTTTTATGTTTTTTATATGTTTTCAAAGTGTATGATATTATACAGTTTTTTCTACATGATATTTGTTTCGTTCGTTGGAATTACGGCTGATCATATCCCCCAAGAATCCAGCCACAAATAATTGTGTACCTATAAGCATTGTGGTTAATGATATATAGAAATATGGAGAGTCGGTAACAAGTCCTGGATTATTACCATTCCACATACATACAAGTTTGTAAATACCAACAATCAAAGCAGCGATAGTTCCTACAATAAACATCAATGAACCAATGAAGCCGAATACGTGCATTGGCTGTGCTCCGAATGACGACAAAAACCATAGTGACAATAAGTCGAGATAACCATTTACGAAACGATTTAATCCGAATTTTGTCTTTCCGTATTTTCTGGCTTGATGATGTACTACTTTTTCTCCGATTTTGTTGAAACCGGCATTTTTAGCCAAGAACGGAATATATCTGTGCATCTCACCATACACCTCAATGTTCTTCACAACATCGCGTTTGTATGCTTTCAAACCGCAATTGAAGTCGTGTAGATTCTTAATACCAGAAACCTTTCTTGCAGTAGCGTTGAACAGTTTGGTTGGGATGGTTTTTGATAATGGGTCATATCTTTTTTGCTTGTAACCGCTTACAAGGTCATATCCGTCCTCTGTTATCATACGATATAATTCAGGGATTTCATCAGGACTATCTTGAAGGTCGGCATCCATAGTTATAACCACATCGCCTTGTGCCTTGTCGAAACCATGATAGAGAGCAGGACTCTTACCATAATTGCGACGGAACTTTATACCATGAACTTCAGGATATTCTGCAGCAAGTTTTTCAATAACATCCCATGAGTGGTCTGTAGAACCATCATTGCAGAAGATTATTTCATATGAATAGTTATTTTGATCCATTACACGTTTAATCCATGCATGGAGTTCAGGAAGTGATTCTTCCTCGTTAAAAAGAGGAACTACAACTGAAATGTTCATGACTTTATATGTTTAAGTTTATTTTATTCATTATATGATATCTATGTCTTTGATGCTTTGTGGTGTTGTCACCAACTTAAATTTTGACTTTCGAGCATCGACGGCTTGCTACAAATGCAACTACAAACGACAGAAAGAATCCTAATGTGATATTCTGTGACAGTAATGAAATTGTAAGTTCAAGTGGTGAAGCCGATGATAATATGTTGAGACTTTCGATATTTGTATTGTATATATTCATTATCTCTGGCTTTTTTGATGATTCAGCCATCTGACGATAGAATGTTTCTGTTTCAGGATTGCGCACAATCTGGTTTATAGCATCCATCATCGCTCCTTTGTCGAAGAATTGAAGATAGCCAAACTCAATTCCAGCGCATACAAGACTGGCATTTGCGATGAGTAGGAATGCAAAGAACCATGCAATTGCAAACGACACCTTCTCACCTGGGTTTAAATGCTGCTTGAATCTCCAACCGAGATATATGGCGATAAATGGAAGTATGATAAATGATATAGCGAAAAGAAAACTGAATATTATATTAAGATGTGTGAGGGTCATGACAAATAATAAGAAAGATATCCCCCATGATATTCCAAGAATTATTCCGTATTCAGATGCGAATGAACGGGCAAACGAAAAATGTTCTGTATTCACAATTCAATTAATTATATGATGTGTGGTTATTAACTAACTATTCTATTTAATAAATTATATACCTTTTTTAATGCGATCTTGGTTCTGTTTTATGAATTCTTTCCATGATGTCTGTTTCGCAGATGATTCTGGACGTCCCATTTGAAGGAAATGACAATAAGAAACTGCCAACGCATCTGTGGCATCCAACTGAATGGTCATGATCTCGTCAGAAATCTTTAGCATTTTCTGCAACATCGTGGCAACCTGTTCTTTTGACGCAGCACCATTACCGGTTATGGCAACTTTTATTTTTCGAGGTTCGTATTCCGTAATCGGTATTTCGTGTTGTATTGCAGCACAAATGGCAACACCTTGAGCCCTGCCTAATTTCAGCATCGACTGCACATTCTTTCCGAAAAAAGGTGCTTCAATAGCCAACTCGTCGGGATGATATTCCTTTATAATACCCGATACACGTTCGTATATCTTACCCAACTTAAGATAGTGAGTAGGGTATCTGCCCAGTTTGATGACACCAAATGCAATCATTTCGGCTTTGTTACCACATACGCTAAGCAAAGCATATCCCATAAGATTTGTACCTGGGTCAATTCCCATTATTATCTTTTCAGGTTTTGATTGCTTGTTGTTCATCTTAGTTGCTATTTGAATGCAAAGTTACGAAAAGTTTGGGTTTTATCATGTAGACTTTACCATTTTTTATGAATAAAATGTATTTTGTACATTGTTGAATTATAAATTATACCTATATTTGCACTTTGAATAGATTAAAATTATAAAAAATGGATATGGATTTTCTTGTAGATGACGCAAAACAAAAGGCTCTTATGAAGAAAAAGAAGGGTAATGTCACAAGAGCAATTATTTTTATCTGGATTTGTGTCTTAATCATGTTCCTTGGAGCAGGCGCAGCTGTATATGGTATCTCAAAAGGATGGCTCGGAAGTATTCCTGAGATCGAGGAATTGCAGAACCCGATAAGTAAATATGCAACAAGAATTTATTCGGATGATGGCAAGATGCTTGGTACATGGAGCTATGCAAGTCAAAATCGTCTTATAGTCCCTTATGATTCTATTCCTGAAAATCTGGTGAACGCATTGGTGGCAACAGAGGACGAACGTTATTTTGAGCACTCTGGAATTGATTTCCGCGCAATCGGTCGTGCCATCGTCAAAACTGTGTTCATGGGCGATAAATCTGCCGGTGGTGGTTCTACTATCACTCAACAGTTGGCAAAACAGTTGTACACTGATGTGGCTCATGACATGTTGGGACGTTTGCTACAGAAACCTATTGAATGGTATATTGCTGTACAATTGGAGAAATATTATACAAAAGAGGAAATCATTGCAATGTACCTCAATCAGTTCGACTTCCTTTATAACGCTGTAGGTATAAAGAATGCCGCATTGACATATTTCGGAAAATCACAGTATAATCTTACTCTCAACGAATGTGCTACATTGGTCGGTATGTGTAAGAACCCTTCTCTGTATAACCCTATGCGCGATAATGAACGTTGTGTTGAACGTAGAAATGTTGTGCTTCAACAAATGTATAAAGAGGGTTATATCACAAAAGAGGTGATGGATGCTACTTCACAAGAACCAATTGATGTATCTTTATTCAAGATTACAAACCATAATGAAGGTCCAGTTCCTTATTTCCGTGAATATCTTCGTCGTATCATGATGGCTGAAAAACCTGTACAAAGCAATTATGCTTCATGGCAATATCAGCAATTCTATGATGACTCACTCGCATGGGAAGAAGATCCTTTGTATGGCTGGTGTAACAAAAACAGAAAGAAGAATGGCGACCACTATAATATATATACTGACGGCTTGAAAGTATATACTACAATTGATACAAGAATGCAGGCTTATGCAGAAGAAGCCGTTCGCGAACATGTGGCTAAGTATCTGCAACCGAACTTTGAGTCGTTAAAACACAGATACTCAACATTCCCTTATATTAGTCTTTCTGCTTCAAAAGTCGAAAAAGTGGTGCTTCGTGCCATGAAACAAACAGAAAGATGGCGCACTATGGCAAATGCAGGACATAGTGAGGACGAAATCATAAAGGCGTTCAACACAAAGGTGAAAATGACTGTAATGAAGTATGAAAAGGACGGTACTTGTTCTGAATACGAAACAGAAATGACTCCTCGCGATTCAATCTTGTATTATAAGAAGTTCTTACGTACAGGTATGATGGCTATGGATCCTCAGACTGGTTATGTTAGAGCATATGTAGGTGGTTTGAATTTCAAACACTTCCAATATGATAATGTTCTCGGTGGCGGTCGTCGTCAGGTGGGATCTACAATAAAACCATACCTCTATAGTTTGGCTGTGATGAACGAATGGACTCCTTGTTCTATGATCAACACAAGTCAGTTCTCTTCAGGTGGATGGCATCCACGTGGTGGTGTTGGTGGTATGAGAACCCTTGCTGCAGCTTTGGCCGCATCAAGTAACCAAGCAAGTGCTCGATTAATAGATCAGTTAGGACCTAAGAACTTTATTAATATCCTACATCAGTTTGGTATCAGAACCGTAAATATGGACCCAACTCTGGCTCTATGTCTTGGTACATGTGATATCAGTATTGGTGAAATGGTAAGTGGATATACAGCTTTTGCTAATCAGGGATTACGCACAGCTCCATTATTGGTAACTCGTATTGAGGATTCTGACGGTAACATAGTTGCTTCATTTACTCCACGTACTAATGAGGTGCTTTCTAAGGAAGCTGCATATCAGATGGTAATAATGTTGAGAGGTGTTATCAACACTGGTACCGGTCGCTCATTACGCTCAACCATTAAGGCTGATATGGGTGGAAAGACAGGTACTACAAACTCTCATGCCGACGGTTGGTTCATGGGCTTTACTCCTCATCTTGTTGTCGGTGCATGGGTCGGCGGTGAAGACCGTGACATCCACTTCGACTCAATGTCGTTCGGACAAGGTGCACGTGCTGCTCTTCCTATCTATCATAAATTTATGGATCGTGTATATCGCGACGGACGATTTGGCATCACTCAAGACCAGAAATTCATAGAACCAGACGATTTTGATCCATGTGCAAGCGAATTGGACGATTTGCGCAGTTATGAACATGTGGGTGGCAGAAGTGTTTCAACAGAAGAACCTGTTGGTATAGATGATGCTTTCCAATAATTGACAAACATTAAACTATGAGATTTATAGGAATAATCCCTGCGCGATATGCGTCAACACGTTTTCCCGCAAAACCATTAGCTCTATTAGGCGGAAAAATGGTTATTGAACGTGTTTATAATCAGGTGAAGACAGTTTTTGATGATGTGGTAGTGGCTACAGATGATGAGCGTATCGAACAGGCTGTGCGTTCGTTTGGGGGCAATGTTGTTATGACAAGTGTCAACCATCGCAGTGGTACGGACCGTTGTTATGAGGCTCTTCAAAAAGTAGGGGAGGATAAGTTTGATGTTGTTGTAAATATTCAAGGCGACGAACCTTTTATCCAAAAAGAACAACTGGAAACTATATGTAACTGCTTTTCAGACTCTTCGATAGACATAGCAACATTAGTAAAACCATTTTCAGCAGATAGCGGATTTGAAGCTTTGGAAAATGTGAATTCGCCTAAGGTGGTAGTTAACAACAGAATGGAAGCTATGTATTTCAGTCGTTCTATCATTCCATTTATGAGAGGTAAAGATAAAAACGAGTGGTTGAAAGGACA
>JAGABW010000089.1 GCA_017614465.1 Bacteroidaceae bacterium
AGCCGTATGCCATGGTACAACCGGCGTGATTGCCGACCCTCACGAGATTGCAAATGTCCTTGGGGTGAGCGGTGTTGATTTCATGATCAAATCGAGCAAAGACGCATGTATTCATTTTGCGTTCGGATTGCCTTCGTGTGTACCATCATGCAGTCCTGAATTTGAGACAAGCGGAGCTAACATTGACAGCAAAACCACCGCTGAGATGTTAAAGCGTAAAGACATTCATTTCCTTGCAGAAATGATGAATTACCCTGGCGTTCTCAACAAAGACCCTGAAGTCATGGCAAAGATTGAGGCTGCCAAAAAGAACGGCAAACCTATCGACGGTCATGCACCAGGACTTAGCGAAGAAGAAATCAAAAAATATGCTCAGGCTGGAATAACCACCAACCACGAGGATTTCTTATACGAAAACGCTGCTGCTGGTATAGAAAACGGTATTATGATTCAGATTCGAGAAGGTTCTGCCGCAAAGAACTTCGACAATCTGGTTAAACTTATCGGCAAATATCCCGACATGCTGATGTTCTGCACCGACGACAGTCACCCATCCGATTTAATCAAAGGACATGTTGACAAGATGGTGCGAAAGGCTATATCCTTAGGCTATGACATATGGGACGTATTGCAGATTGCATGTATAAACCCTGTCATACATTATAATCAGCCATGGGGTATGCTGAGAGTGGGTGATCCCGCCGACTTCATCTGCATATCAGACCTCACGCCACAATTCAAGGTATGCCAATCTTACATCTCAGGAAAATTGGTTTATTCTGCAGATCAAGGAATTACATGCGCTACAGTTGATAGTAAAGACGAAGAATATCCTAACTTCTTCGTAGCAAATAAGATTTCTGTTGACGACATAAAAAGCGACTTACATAAAGGTGATACAATCAATGTCATTCGTGCGTTCGACGGCTCTCTGTTTACAGAAAAGGAATTTGTGACAATTGCGTCAGAACCAACATCTGAAAACCCTTATCAGGAAAACGGCATCCAGAAGATTGTGGTGCTTAACAGATACACGCCAAATGCAAAACCGCAAATAGGATATATCCGTGGATTTGACTTCAAGGACGGAGCATTCGGTGAAAGTATTGCGCACGACTGTCACAACATCGTAGCCATAGGTACAAGCGACGAATTATTATGCAAGGTAATCAATCAGATTATCGACATGAAGGGTGGTATCGCCGTTGCCACAAATGACAGCACTTCAAAGTTGCCTCTCCCTATTGCCGGGATAATGTCGCCTCTCGACGGTAACGAGATTACACGTCTTTATACCGACTTGTCCAACACTGTCAAGAAGATGGGATGTTCATTCGATTCACCATTCATAACACTTGCATTCATGTGCCTGCCTGTCATCCCTAAACTAAAACTTACCGACAAGGGACTGATGGATGTGGAACAATTCAAATTAATCTGATTTCATCGTATTTTTTGACAATAAAAATGAAAAAAATATTCTTATTACTTGTGTTGTCCTCATTGCTTAATCAGTACGCATTGGCAACGAAACACATACCCTTGCTTAATCCTGAGCCCTACGACACGATAATGAGCGGAAAGGCTGTTAAGTTATACACTATATCCAACGGACAGATTGCGGCTCAAATAACCAATTATGGAGGTTTCGTCGTTGCGCTGTTCACGCCTGACAAAAACGGTGAATACGTTAATATCGTGACCAACTATCCTGACATCCACAAATATCCGACTGCAAACATCGGCATGGTGGGGCCATCCCTCGGACGTTATGCCAACCGTATTGCAAACGGACAATTTACAATAGGAGACCAAGAGTATAACACAACGAAGAATAATGGTCCTCACACTCTCCATGGTGGAACTCAGGGATTCGACCATATGGTTTGGGACGTGAAAAAGGCAAACAAAAAGGAACTGGTATTAAAGTGTGTGTTAAATGACGGAGCCGACGGTTTTCCTGGAACACTAACAACAACACTGACATATTCCATTACAAAAGACAACGGGCTATCCATTTCATATAAAGCCACAACAGATAAAACTACAGTTGTAAATCTTTCAAATCACACTTACTTCAATCTGGATGGCGATGGCGACATAATGAATCACCTGCTAACCGTCAATGCTGATTCTATCACAGAAACCGACCGAAGCGGCATTCCTTCAGGGAAATTCATTAAGGTTGACGGCACATTATATGACTTCCGAAAGCCTGTAGTTATCGGAGATCGTACCGCTTCATTCCCTAAGGGATTCAGATTCGGACAAAAGATAGAAATCCCCAAGGACAAGGTTATGAGTTATGACAACAACTTCTGCGTTTCGCATAAATCAAAGACCGCTCCAGAGAAAGTTGCGTCATTATACTCTACTGAATCGGGCAGACTTATGGAGGTATGGAACAATCACCCTGGGCTACAGATATATACAGGAGCACGCAAAGCCATTGCGTTAGAATCCCAGATGTATCCCGACTCACCAAACCATGCCAATTTCCCGTCAACCATCTTAAAGCCTGGACAGACTTATCGCCACACATGTATATATAAATTTTCCGTAATGAAACAATAAATAATATCAACTCTAATACCCATTGAATTATGAGAAACGGCATCCTTAACTATAGACAGATTATTCGTGTTTCACTTATAATCATGTCTCCACTTGTTTCCAACACAGTTCTCGCACAATATTCACAACAAGAGCTCAACGACAAGGTTAAGACCACACTTGAGAAGATGACCACGCATGAGAAAATCCAGTTGTTACATGCAACAGGTAAATTCACATCACTCGGAGTTCCCCGTCTTGGCATAAAAGAACTTCACCACAGCGACGGTCCTCATGGAGTAAGGGCTGAAGTAGATTGGAACAACTGGAATGTGGCTAATTGGAACAATGACTCAATCGTCGCCTTCCCTTCACTCACATGTCTTGCCGCAACCTGGAACCGCGAGCTAAGTGCGAAATACGGACATGCCGTCGGAGAAGAATTTGCATTCAGAGACAAGCATGTCATGCTGGGACCTGGTGTTACAATAAACCGAATGCCATTAAACGGGCGCAGTTTCGAATACATGGGCGAGGATCCCTATCTCGCTAGCGAGATGGTCGTTCCATACATACAGAAAGTTCAGGAACTGGGTGTTGCATGTTGTCTGAAACATTTTTTTCTGAACAATCAGGAGACCAACAGAATGCGAGTGAATGTAAATGTAAGTGAACGTGCCGTCAACGAGATTTACTTACCTGCATTTAAGAAAGCCGTACAAAAAGGTGGTGTTTGGACAATCATGGGATCATATAATAAATGGAAAAATGAATACTGTTGTCAAAACGATACACTACTCAACAAAATTCTCAAAGACGAATGGGGATTCGACGGAGCAGTAATTAGTGACTGGGGAGGTGTTCACGACACATGGCAGGCTGCCACTGGCGGAATGGACATAGAAATGGGTACATTTACCAATGGAAAGACAACCGACCGTTCATCAGGCTGGGACACATACTATTTGGCTAATCCATTCGAAAAACTCATCAACGAAGGCAAAATTCCGATGAGTGTTCTCGACGATAAAGCCAGCCGTGTCTTGCGCACCATCTTCCGAACAGCGATGAATCCTAACAGAGTGTATGGATCACAGTGTTCTGATGAGCATTATGACATTTGTCAGGAGATTGGAGAAGAAGGTATTGTGTTAATGAAAAACGAGAAGAATATCCTTCCGCTTAATGCTTCCAAATACAAGAAGATTTTAGTTGTGGGAGAAAATGCCACACGCAGTCTGACGTTAGGAGGTGGTTCATCTGAATTGAAGACAAAATACGATATTTCTCCGCTCGAAGCCTTACAATCTGTCTTTAAAGACAAAATAGAATATGCACAAGGCTATTATTCAGGCAATGCGATGTATGCACGTCAGACAAAGCTCGATGAAAACGAACAAAAACGGTTACATGACGAAGCATTACAGAAAGCAAAAACAGCCGATCTAATCATTTACATCGGTGGACTTAACAAGAACGGAAACCAGGACTGCGAAGACACCGACCGAAAAGAGTATCAGTTATCTTTCGGTCAGCCCGAACTTATAAAACGTCTGTCTCAAATTCAGAAAAACATGATTGTCGTCACATTTGGAGGAAATCCATTCGACACATCATGTATGAACGACGTCCCAGCCTTTCTGCATTGCTGGTATCTCGGCAGCATGTCTGGAACAGCCTTGTCCAATGTCATTACTGGTAAAACAAATCCAAGCGGAAAACTTCCTGTCACCTTTGCCAATAACTTAAATGACTACCCTTGTTTCCATTATGGGGAAAAAGGATATCCAGGAGTTGATTATCAGGTATATTATGACGAGGGAATATATGTTGGCTACCGTTATTTTAACACAAACAATGTCAAACCAGCATATGCATTCGGGCATGGATTAAGTTACACAACATTCAAATATGGAAAACCTGTAATAACAACAAACACTATATCAAAAACTGACACAATACAGGTTTCCATACCAATAACCAACACAGGAAAACGACAAGGGAAAGAGGTCGTACAGTTATATGTCGGCATGAAAAACAGCAAAATTGATCGTCCAGCCAAAGAACTTAAAGACTTCACAAAAGTATCGCTTATGCCAGGTGAGACAAAAACTGTTACGTTCGACATCACACCCGACTATTTCAAATACTACGACGAAGGAACAAAATCATGGAATATAGAATCGGGGAAATACACCTTATTCTTCAACGATTCTGAAATAAGTAATAAATCAATCCTTGACATCTCAATAGAATAAAAAACATACGATATCATAAACGATTTATATCATGGGGGCATATCAAGTGATTTTGATATGCCCCCATAACGTATTTTATAACTTTCCTAACCAACACGGTTTTTCCCTTCACAAAAGGAATCCGATAGAACACCTATCAATGATATAGACAAGACAGACATTCTATTTTTCATATAGTTTTACTAATGTCGGTATTCCATTTGCATTATTAATCGTTGCATATAGAATATCCTTTCCTGAATATTGCGGATTACATGACAAAGCATAAATCCACCTGTCAGATTTATAACTTTTGACAAAATCCCCATCCCAATTGAATTTAAATATATAACATGGAAAATTATCCATTGTTACAGTTACATCGCTTTCCCAATATGCTCCCATATAACATAAATAAAAATACTTATCATTATAACAACTTTTGAGATATGCATATGGAATACGTTTCTTATAAAGCACTTCTTTTTGATCTGTTATAGCATACTCCACAGATAGTTCATCTGGTCCTTCATATCTCTTTACCAGTTCTAATTTATCGTTATAAATATTTATATAAGGTTGAGCGAAGTCTGCATAACAGATTATTTTCTCGTTATCATTAGCGACAATTTCACCTTGAGCGGCGACATTCAATGTGTTGTACTCATGATCAGAATTACATAGTTTATTAAGTGCTGGTAGTTTAACTATCTTTGAACCACAATCCTGTTCTATATTTTGTTCCTTACAACTAAATGTATAAGGATTAACAGCCAGAATTTCATTCTTATACAAAGACAATGATGATATTCCAAGATACCCATTAAAGACAAAAGGACTTTTATAAGCAGAATCTGTCAATAAAGAATCAATATTAACAATAGTATAGTTATTTCGGATAAAGTCTCTTGCCAACAATCTGTTATTTTCCAAATTAACAACGATAGATAGCATTTCGTCATGTCCATTACCATTCTTAAATAATTTCTTGATGATTTTGTTGTTATGTATGTTGTAAAACTCAAGAAAACTTTGGTTTTCAAATTTTCTATTTTGAATAAGTACAACACTATCATTAATATAGAAGAATGTCTGTGCTCTTGGGAGATTGTCACTATTAAGAATCGTATCAACAACTAAAGAATCTGAGTTCTGCAATAATTCTTTATCTAACTTAGTTGTTTTGTAACCTTTGTCATTATTATTACACGAAAACAAGGTTACTAACATAAACAATATTAAATACAAGTTTATGGTTTTCATAATTTAGTTTTGTTTTTGGTTATTTACTGATTCTATCAACTTTTTTCTTTAACAAGGATTTAACTTTCTCATGACTATTTGCTATAAATTAAGTACATGATTAAGCTTTATGGTAAGACTTATGGTCAAGATAAAAATCTGAGCCACTAAGACTTAAGCAGTTACATCGCAAGAGCGAACCATAGGCAAAAGTAAGAAAAATAAAAATAGAATCATTATTTTTTTACAGAAAAATTGAAAAAACAATTATTTTTATAGCTGTCCTACAATCTTTTTCAATATAACTGTCAGTTTAGTTGCTCCATCACTATTAAGATGATCTGAATCATAGAAATCATCAGCAGTAAACCTACTATCCGACTCAAAATCAAGATATTCGACACAAGAGTGTTTCTCTAATAGTTTGGAAAGGAAAACCTTATTGATACGATCCTGACGTTTATTTTTATTTTTTATAAAAGTATCGGATAAAGGAGTAGATATAAGATATAAACGGACATTATTCTGTTCACAATAATCGATTATTGAAGAGAGGAACTTTTTATTTAAAACAAAAATCGAATCATGCCCTTTATATGTATTCCTCATTGCACGTTCTTTTCCATTATCCCAGTCTGGATTACGCAATTCCTTTGTATAGTTTGAACCCCATCCAAGAGAATCCCATGTCATTCGTGCCGGCTGATAAATACTCTTAAGTTTTTCCTTAAACGAAGGAATCGACATAAACTCAAACCCATACCATCCCCAACGAGGATGAATATCACAATCCATATATATCCGATATCGCATCGCAAGGAATTCTTCTCCCGGCTGACTCTCCAAATCCTCCCACATTGAAAAATATGAATATGTCAGTACTATGTTCTTCAGATTTTTCATCTTATAATGATGCAAAAGATAATCATCATACCTATAAGTCTGCGACGGCAAAGCCAACGAGAAAGTACTGTCTCCCAAGACATCTGGTCGGACACCATAATATGAATGACTGCTTCCAAGAATCAAGGTCTTCACACAATCTGAATTTTCCCGCATCCATCGATGTTTATCACGTGCCGGATTAGGAATTCCCTCCACATATATTTCCCCAACAATCAGCAATATGATTATCGGTACAGCAACAAATGATATGTATTTTATAAAACGTTTCATCAGAACTGGAAATATATAAATTGTGAAGACTCACCTCCCAGCAACACAACCGAGAGGAATATTACAATGTACAGCGGAATTCTTACCCACTGCTTTGCCAGCAATCCCTTATCACTGAAACTAAAAGGATGCTGCCTGTCTCTCATAAGCCACTCCACGAGAGCAAATGCGGCTATCAGGAATAACGGCATACGGCTGCATGTAGTTGCGCCCCACAATGAAGGGGTGAACATATTAGTTATATAATCACAGGCATAATGAATGTCGGGACTTCTGAATATCACAAAGCCTATCATCACAATGATAAAAGTTAGCCATTTATGCGGAATCAGAAACCACAGAGCATTATACAATCCCCATGCAACAAATGTCCAGTTGCTTCCATGCCACAATCCGCTTAGCAGAAAGACTGTTGTCCTGTTCACATGCTTACGGAATACACCGCGATGACTTCCGCCAAGTGGTATATACACATAATCCTTAAACCATGACATAAGTGTGATGTGCCATCTTCGCCAGAATGCCGGAATATCCTGCGAGAAAAACGGCTTCATGAAGTTGGTACTCAATTTCACACCTAAAAGTGCAGCTGAACCGATTGCAATATCACTATATCCCGAGAAATCGCCATATATCTGAAAAGTAAAGCATAAAGCACCTATCCACAAATCTGGCAATGAGACATCTGTATAATTATCAAACACATAATTTACTACAACAGCACAATTATCAGCAATAAGCATTTTCTTCACAAGTCCCCATAAGATCAGCCTCATACCCTCACGCCCTTGATTAAAGTCAAAGTTCCGACGGGTAACCAATTGTGCCAACATAGTGTTTCCACGTTCAATCGGTCCGGCAACCAACTGAGGGAAAAAACAGATAAATGCGATGAAATCAACAAATGAATGTGGAACTTGAATCTTTCGTTTATAACAGTCAATCACATATCCGACCAACTGAAAAGTGTAAAAACTTACACCAACAGGAAGAATTATATTCAATGTCGGGAAATCGGCTTTTATTCCGATGGATTCGAGCATTATTTCAAGATTATCTGCAAAGAAATTGAAATATTTAAACGTTCCGAGAATACAAAAGTCAAGTATTATTGCAGCATACAACAAGCCCTTACGTATCCCGTCTTTTCGTTCCATCAGTTTTACCAACACATAATTGACGGTGCAAGTTGCAATCATAAGGAAAAGGCACTTCACATCCCACCAACCATAGAAAACAAAACTAGATAAAACGATTATCCAGTTTTGTTCTTTCTTTGATCTTGCCATCCCCCAATACACGATAAAAACCAAGGGAAGGAAGACTAAATATGTAAATGTGTTAAATAACATCAGTACTACGTTACGACAGTCCCGATAAAATCATCAGAGAGATATCAACAATTATTTATATAGGAATCGTTTAATATTACGCTTTGGAGTCTTTTCAAATTCTGTATCGCGCAATTCTAAAGCCACCAGTTGAGCAAACTTTGGTAACTCTGCATTTACACGCTTCTTATATTCATCGAGATTCGCTATAAACTGTTCACGAGTAAGTCCGTTTACTTCAAGTGTTGCATCAGACACATATATTAATGCAACCAGTTTCTGATCACGCTGCACAAGTACGGTTTCATCGATTGCTAATACGGAAAGAATCTTACTTTCAACCTCCTCTGGATATATATTCTGACCATTTGCGCCCAAAAGCATATTCTTCTGTCTTCCATTGATAAACAAGTTGCCTTCATCATCAATAGTACCCAAATCACCAGTATGCAACCAACCATCTTCATCGATAGTTTCCTTTGTCAACTGTTCGTTCTTATAATATCCGAGCATGACATTCACACCACGGCATACGATTTCGCCAGATATATGCTTGGGATCATCACTTAATATCTTAAGTTCCATTCCATCAACGACTTTACCACATGAGCCGATCGCAAACTTAGCATAATCCTCATAACATATCAGCGGAGCACATTCTGTCATTCCATATCCAATAGTATAAGGGAATTTTATCTCATGAAGGAAGTCGTCAACTTCCCTGCTTACGGCAGCACCACCAAGAATGACAACCTGGAAATTACCTCCAAAGGCATCACACAATTGCTTGCATATACGCTTGTAGATAAGGGTTTTCATTCCAGGAATCTTTAACAAAAGGCGGATTTTCGGATTACGTAATTCTGGGAACACTTTTCCCTTTATAATCTTTTCGATTATCAAAGGCACAGAGATTATCAAAGAAGGACGCACCTCGTTTAAAGCCTTCAATACGATTTTCGGACTTGGAATCTTTGTCAGGAAGGTTATGGTTCCACCCAAAGAATAAGGGAATATGAAATCGAAGGCAAAACCAAACATATGAGCCAAAGGCAACAAAGAAAGGAACTTATCCTCCGGAGTCAAATCAAACAGTTTATGAGCAAACGATGTATTCGACCATATTGCACGATACGGAATCATCACGCCTTTCGGATTGCCAGTCGAACCAGACGTATAACTGATAACAGCCAGACCTTCAGGATCTACCTCCTCAAAGACCACATTCTCTGGATTAACACCATTTGGGAATTTCTGTTGGAACAAGCCATCCAACTGATTATAAATAGAAGATAATGGAGAATCTGATGATGACAGGAAGGCACACATGGTCTTAGTGTCAATCATCATATCTTTATCTATTTTCTCACAAGCATCATAAACCGACTTATTAGTAAACAGTAACTTAGAATCAGAATGTTCAACAATACCTTCAACCTGCTCAACACTAAAATCAGCAAGAATAGGTACAACTACAGCCCCATATGTAAAAGCTGCTAAAAAACAAACCGCCCAATTACTTGAGTTCTTATCACATATAGCAATCTTATCACCACGAACGATGCCATATTGTGCAAAAACTATATGTAAACGTGAAATATGTTCGGAAACTTCTTTGTGACTGAATTTCACATCTGTATTATAATCACAAAATGCTATTCTATCCCATTCTGAGCGTGTTATATATTGAAGCAAGCCCATTATGGTATTTTGCCCATCAGGAAATTGTGTCATATTTTTTATATTAAGTATTAATTAATATAGCGCAAAGATATATAAAAAACTATTATTACAAGAAAAACAATATCATATTATGTCATCACATGCATAAAATTACCCATAAACACAACTTATGTGCAAAAATTACTCATTTTTTGCACATTTTACTTCAAAACATCACATTTTTTGCAGAAAAAACAACGGATTTTCATCGGAAAATAAAGAGAATTCCACAGAAAAAGGCACACAAACTATATACAATGCTTTTTTTCAAAGAGAAAAGTTATATCATTTTCCAAGAAAGGCATACAATGATTCCACATACAAAAAAAGTAACAGAAAATAGTAGTCTTTACAACGATATCAATACTTACAAATAAGTATCATAAATGACAAAAAACATGAAATATCACACATTTTTATACATTACACATTACAAAATAAAGAAAATGGGTACACAAACCGATATTTGTGTATTGTTTATTATAAAAGTAAAGTTTTGATTTGTTACATTAATAAAAATACATTAAATTTGCAACATGAAAAGGTTGTGTAATTATATACTCCTATAATCTACATTAGATTTTTTCACAAACGACAAACGAACAATTAAACAAAAATAATTTATAAACAACAAAACAAATCATTATGTGGTTATTTAAATCATCTATTGGAAGAAAACTCATCATGTCCATTAGTGGTATTGCATTGGTTCTCTTCCTAACGTTCCATGGATGCATGAACGTAGTTGCAATTTTCAGTAAGGATGCATATAATCAGATTTGCTCTTTACTCGGCTCAAACTGGTATGCAATACTTGCTACAGCAGGTCTTGGTGCACTTGTTGCAATTCACTTTATCTATGCATTCATTCTTACATTCCAAAACCGCAAAGCACGCGGAAATAACAAGTATGCAGTCACAGACAAACCAGCAAAGGTTGAATGGGCAAGTCAAAACATGTTAGTACTCGGTATTATCATCGTTTTAGGACTTTTACTCCATTTATTCAACTTCTGGTACAACATGATGTTTGCAGAAATCATTGGACAACCAACAATGGGTGGTTATGAGGCAACAGACGGCTTCAGCTATATCCAACAGACTTTCTCAAACCCTGTATTCGTTACATTGTATGTGATCTGGCTCATTGCTCTATGGTTCCACCTCACACACGGAATCTGGTCTTCTTTCCAAACACTTGGTGTTAGCGGCCACGTTTGGTTCAATCGCTGGAAGAACATCAGTTACGCTTGGGCAACAGTGGTAATTCTTTGTTTCTTGGCAGTTGCTCTTGCATTCGCTATCTGCCCAGACAGTCTTGGAAACATAAGTGGTAAAGTTGTTCCATTTGCAATGTAATATATTTTAATAAAATTCGTAAATCCGATAATTATATGACTACTACAATAAATTCAAGAATTCCAGAAGGACCAGTAGCTGAGAAATGGAGCAACTATAAAGCTCACCAACGCTTGGTCAACCCAAAGAATAAACTTAAACTCGACGTTATAGTTGTTGGTACTGGTTTGGCAGGAGCAAGCGCAGCAGCCTCACTCGGAGAGATGGGCTTCAACGTACTTAACTTCTGTATTCAAGATTCACCACGTCGTGCTCACTCAATCGCAGCACAAGGTGGTATCAATGCAGCAAAGAACTACCAGAACGATGGTGACTCTATATATCGTTTGTTCTACGACACTGTAAAAGGTGGTGACTATCGTGCACGTGAAGCTAACGTATATCGTCTTGCAGAAGTCAGCAACTCAATCATCGACCAATGTGTTGCTCAAGGCGTACCTTTCGCTCGCGAATACGGTGGTACACTTGCTAACCGTTCTTTCGGTGGTGCACAGGTATCACGTACTTTCTATGCAAAAGGTCAGACTGGTCAGCAACTTCTTCTCGGTGCTTACAGTGCTCTTTCTGCTCAAGTAAAAGCAGGTAAAGTAAAATTATACACAAGATACGAAATGCTTGATGTCGTTATCATCGACGGCAAAGCACGTGGTATCATCGCAAAGAACCTTGTAACAGGTAAACTCGAAAGATTCACAGCCAACGCAGTTGTAATCGCAACTGGTGGTTACGGAAACGCATACTTCCTTTCTACAAATGCGATGGGATGTAACTGTTCTGCAGCATTGGCATGTTACCGCAAAGGTGCATACATGGCAAACCCTTGCTACGTTCAGATTCACCCAACATGTATTCCAGTACACGGAGACAAGCAGTCAAAACTTACTTTGATGTCAGAATCTCTCCGTAACGACGGACGTATCTGGGTTCCAAAGAAACTCGAAGACGCAAAAGCTCTTCAGGCTGGAACAAAACAAGGATGGGATATCCCAGAAGAAGATCGTGACTATTATCTTGAACGCCGCTACCCTGCATTCGGTAACCTTGTTCCTCGTGATGTTGCATCACGTGCAGCAAAAGAACGTTGCGACAAAGGATTCGGTGTAAACAATACAGGTCTTGCTGTATTCTTGGATTTCAGTGAATCAATCCAACGCTTAGGTATCGATGTTGTACGCCAACGTTATGGAAACCTCTTCGACATGTACGAAGAAATCACAGACGTAAACCCAGGCGAGAAAGTAAAGACTGTCAACGGAGTTGACTACTATAAGCCAATGATGATCTTCCCTGCTATCCACTACACAATGGGTGGTATCTGGGTTGACTACGAACTCCAGACTTCAATTCCTGGTTTGTTCGCTATCGGTGAATGTAACTTCTCTGACCACGGAGCAAACCGTCTTGGAGCATCAGCTCTTATGCAAGGTCTTGCTGACGGTTATTTCGTATTACCATACACAATCCAGAACTATCTTGCCGATCAGTCAATTTGGCCACGTCTGAGCACTGACATGCCTGAATTCGCTGAAGCTGAAAATGCTGTTGAAAAACGTATTCAAAACCTCATGAATATCAAGGGTAAGCGTTCAGTTGACTCTATCCACAAGGAACTCGGTCATATCTGCTGGGAATATATCGGTATGGGACGTACAGCTGAAGGTCTTAAGACTGGTATCAAGAAGATTGAAGAACTCCGTAAGGAATTCGAGACTAACTTGTTCATCCCAGGTGAACGCGACGGTCTCAATGTAGAGCTTGACAAAGCAATACACCTTGACGACTTCTTAACTATGGGTAAACTTATCGCATACGATGCACTCAGCCGTAACGAAAGTTGTGGTGGACACTTCCGTGAAGAACACCAGACTGAAGAAGGCGAGGCTAAGCGTGACGATGAAAACTACTTCTATGTAGGTTGCTGGAAATACGAAGGTTCAGACTCTGCAGAACCAACTCTTATCAAGGAACCACTTGAATACGAAGCAATAAAAGTACAAACTCGTAATTATAAAAACTAATCACATTTACTATTGGATAATTTACCATTACTCATTTCTTAATAAGAGATTAAAAATAGTAAAAACTTTGAATCCAAAGTAAATCGTATAATAGTAAATATAAAAAATAGTAAATAAGATTATGGCAAAGAATATAAGTTTTACAATAAAGTATTGGAAGCAAAATGGTCCTAAGGACAAAGGTCATTTTGATTCACACCAGATGAAGGATATTCCAGACGATACTTCATTCCTCGAGATGCTTGACATCCTCAACGAAGAACTTATCGAAGAAGGAAAAGAACCTTTTGTATTCGACCACGACTGCCGCGAAGGTATATGCGGAATGTGCTCACTATACATCAACGGAACTCCACACGGAAAGACTGAACGCGGTGCTACAACTTGTCAGTTATACATGCGTAAGTTCAAAGACGGAGATACAATCACTGTTGAGCCATGGCGTTCTGCCGGTTTCCCTGTAATCAAAGACTGTATGGTTGACCGTAGCGCATTCGACAAGATTATCCAAGCTGGTGGTTACACAACTGTACGTACAGGTGCACCTCAGGATGCAAATGCAATACTTATCCCTAAGCAAGATGCAGACGAAGCAATGGACTGCGCAAGTTGTATCGGTTGTGGAGCATGTGTTGCTGCATGTAAGAACGGTTCAGCTATGCTTTTCGTTTCATCTAAGGTAAGCCAGTTGGCACTCCTTCCACAAGGACGTCCAGAAGCAGCAAAACGTGCTAAGGCAATGGTTGCAAAGATGGATGAACTCGGATTCGGTAACTGTACAAACACTCGTGCATGTGAGGCTGTTTGTCCAAAATGTGAGACTATCGCAAATATCGCACGTCTCAACCGCGAATTCATCAAAGCAAAATTAGCTGATTAATTATTGTTCACATAATTAATAATTAATAAAAAATCATCTGAAGTCTTCTCTTCAGATGATTTTTTTATGTTGTTAAACCCGTTGTGGTTGATACTGTTTTTTAATCTATTTATGGAGTTCACTTAAGTAGTGTAAGTACAAGTTATCAATATTAGGGTACTTAATCGGGTTACCCACCAAAATCACATTGTTGTCATTATCTAATAAAAATGTATGATAAATATCAGATTGGGGTATATGTTTATTTACACGTTCAAACACCCCCAATGTATCAATATAATATGAATTTTTAAAAGCTATATTTTTCATCACGCCACGCAACTTAACATTATCCTTTGAATAATTATCAACCCTAATGATAAAAATAAATCCGACATCATAATTCTGTTCATTACACAACTTAACATAATCGTTCCACATGTACATATGTTTCCATGAGCACTCTGAACACTCTCTGGAATCATTATAAACAACAATCCTATACAAGTTATTACGAATTATACTATTATTATTGGTACCTACATATATCATACTATCCAATGGTAGTAATATAGGAGTTGATCGCATATCTCGTAACAATTCCTCACATTTTGTTTTTTTACTATTTTGGCACGACCATAAAAATGCTAAAGACATCCACAAAATAGTAAATACTATTGCAATCTTATTTTTCATTATTGTTTTAGTTTATGAAAGAAAACAATTGGATTATCCTCCTCAGTGTAGCCTTGGCTTGTAAATGTATCTATATCATTATGAGTCTCAAAATAAACAATTCCATATGGACTCATTACAGAGACTAGTTCATCATGATAAAGCCCTAAAGGTTGATTTAGATAAGGAAATTGTTTGTCGAAATCACTCATTAACAACCTTATAGTTTTCTGAGTTCCATCGTTATATATTCGAGTAAGATAGCTTGTATCCCCATATTCATCATGTAATTTATAGCCAAAATAACATCCATTAGACGTTTCATAAACCAATTGTATCGCCTTGACTACATCTTTATTTCGCATTTGTTCATTTAAATCAAAAACAGGAATTTCTTCATAATTAGTAGGTAGTTGGTTTTTCGTGTTAAATGACAAATTATACAATGGAGAAAATTCATTAGGAGTCAGTTTATATACCATATAATCAAAAGGATGTGTCACATAACATACTGAATCTTTACTAAATATGAAGTCATTAAAAGACGCAAACATAACACCTTCGTTTCTGTCAAAATAATCACAAGAATAAACTACAGACCTTTTATTTAAATCATATAAAGCAAAGTTTTTATTCGATGAGTTACTACGGGATGAACATAAAAAAACATGTGTATTATCTACAATCTTAAAAGAAGCATAATATTCGTGTAAATCGTATTTATCAATAAACCTACCGTTCATATCATACTTCAATAATGCTTGTTGAACCCATGACAAAATGTATATGTTATTGGAGGTTACTTCATAATCAGTAATTCCAATATACTCACCCTTACCACGTCCTTTGCGAGAAAGTTTACTAATGAATTCTCCCTTTTGATTAAATAGGAACAATTGGTCCTGGGCTTCAAACGAAATATAAGAATCGTTCACTTTAATTTTATTATAATCGTACAATCTGCAATTTTCATTAGTTTCAAGACGAACATATCTATAACCTTCAATTAGATCGGAACGATATGAATCATCAAAATTGACATCTAATGTATAATCAGTACTTTCTAAAGCATCAGATGGTGTTTTACAAGAAGTGACCAATGTAAATACAACTAAACTGCAAAATAAGATTTTAATATTTGTTCTCATAACATACACTTTTGTATTATAAACAGTTCAAATGTATGATTATATATTCACCATACACTTGAACTGCGTAATATTAATTATTTTTTCTTCTTATCCTCTTTTTTTTCACCTTTATCTGATGAGTCATTAGAATCATTAGAATCTGAAGATGGGGCTATAATCTCAATTAAGAAATCTGCACATTCACGCGGACTACAAAGAGTTAGTCCACCCGCAGTACACTCTACCCCTACGTCCTCAAAAATAACATAACCTTCAGCTCCTACTTTCATTGAGCCCATTGTTATACCTATAGTTTTTAAATTAACTGTTGAGCCTGCTGCTGCTACAATTTTACAATCAAAGGTCTCACGAGTATAAAGGTTGGGACCACCTTCACCTGAACCGCCATCAGATAATGCATTTACATTTTCTGCAATCAAAATATCACTTTTCAACTGATTATTTAAAGCGTTTGTTTCATATGCCTTGTATCCGCCATAACCAGTTATCAAAACTGCGACAGCAATAAATGCTGTCTTATAAACTTTTTTCATATTAAATTTTTGTTTATAAAAAGACGTCTTTCAATAATTGTTATTCCTACTCGATGAAGCTTTTCGGATTCCGCTCCTTTACACTGTGAGGTCAGCAATCGTCTTATCCATGGTTGACGACTGATACAGATGTGATCAATATCTATATTCTATTTGTTTTGGTTATTCTCATCGTTTGTTGAATTTGACTGGCATTTATCATGGTGATGTTTGCCAAGGGTCGGACTTTACAGTCGGTGTCTGAACTTTCTCACATTATCCTGCAAAAAACAAGACATGATTGATTCAAGGGTAAGACTTATGGTAAGGATTTTATATCTCTGAACCACTAAGGCTTAAGCGGTTATGCTCAAAAAGCATACTGCGGGCAAAAGTAAAAAAAAAAAAATAGCTTCCAAATTTTTTAACAGAAAATTTAGAAAAAGCTTAAATATTTTTCAAATTGTAGAGTCAACCGGCAACTGTAAATTTATTAATTTGTTCGAAAAAAAGTTGCCCATATCACATAAGTTAACTACATTTGCAGTTCATAAGCAAATTGGCTGAAGATGAAAGCAGATTATAGTTTTAGGACACATGTTGAAATCAAAAAACAAGACCTGACGATCAATCATCGCCAAACTATC
>JAGABW010000090.1 GCA_017614465.1 Bacteroidaceae bacterium
GGTAAATATCTCTGCATTAATTCTTGTGGTGATTACGACGAAATCGAGCCTAAGACTATAATACTTGATTGTGAAACCGAAACTTACAGTGTATTGGATTTTCCATCTACTTACAACTCTACTGATGGCAAGTTTTTTTATACCATAGGATCTGCTTACTCATATTTGACAGGACAATACACATATTATGTTAATACAATCGATCCCGAGACAATGACAGTGACAGAGGGTGTGTACAACGATGTGGTAACCCAACGTATAAAACAGATGATATCTCCATATGGCTTGTATATATCTCCATATACCAATAATGTGTATATAACAGATGCAAAATCATTTTCTACTGCCGGATATCTTTATGGATATACAAAAGACGGAACAGAGTTGTTTACTCCCCAGAAACTGTTTGTAAATCCTGCCCATTTCTTGGCTTTACCTAATAAGGCAACAGGTATTCAGGATTCTTTTAACGACAGAAGTGATTCCGAAACTCTATATGACATCAATGGTCGTATGATTAAAACAGCGCAAGGCAATGGATATATAATCAAAAACAGAAAAAAATATTATATAAATCAACTTTATTAGGAATGAAAAAGAATACTTTATTATTGTTGTTAGGTTTGTTTTCTTTACAGACTTACGCACAAACCCAATCTGTTGAGGTCGTAGAATACCATCCGGCCCCTGGCCAGTTTGTGAATCTCCTTCCAAGTGCATCTGCCACAACCACTTATCAGGAAGTATGCGAACAGGCAACTGAAAGTCTTAATAATGAAGAGGTTGTTCATTTGGGTACTTATGGGGGATATATAACCGTTAAATTTGATCACCCTATAAAGAATCTTCGTGGATCTGATCTCAGAATAACTGGTAACGGTTTTTATTCTAACAGTTCGGCTGGAAGTGATAATCTCGGAGGCAGTTTCGAACCGGGAATAGTATATGTAGGAGTTGGGGATGATGTGGAAACATGCAAATGGTATGAACTGGCTGGCTCTGAGTATTATACAAATGAAATACACGATTTTTCAATCACTTATTTCAAACCTCAGTCTGAAACTGGTGAACACACTTTGCCTTATTCTACTAATGATAACTATATCAGATGGGAGGCTTCATGGACGGAAAATGGAGAGAAAAAGGATTCTGCCGGTTATCACATGAAAATATCTTATCATAATCAGCCATACTGGCCATTATGGGACGACAGTGAATCAATGACTTTTACAGGCGGAAAAGTTCCTAATAATGCCATAGACCTTTCAGGCAGAGGAACCAACTGGGTGCTTTACCGATATGCTCAGGATGCATACGGATATGTTGATGCCTCATTGAATAACGATGATTATAGTACGTTTGATATTGACTGGGCAGTGGATGCTGATGGAAATCATGTAGAACTCGAAGAAGTGAATTTCATAAAAGTCATGTGTGGTATATTCCAGTATTGTGGCTGGTTGGGTGAGACATCTACTGAAATCTCAAGTTTTCAGGATCTTCATCTGATTGACGGATATGACGATAATCCGATCGTAATCACTCAATATCCACTTCCGGCTTCTATAAACCAACCTTTGGCGAAAGACAGTCAAGATGCTGGCATATATGACCTTGCAGGACGTAAGATCTCAAAACCTAAAAAAGGATTTTATATTAGTAACCATAAGAAATATTATCAAAATAATTAATTTAAATATCTATTATTATGAATGTTAGAAAAATCATGTTTTTGATGTTGTTGATAACAACATTCTGTATTCATGATGCTTTTGCCGTTGATGTTCAGATTGTCATGAATAATACTTCAAAGACGATGACATTAATGAACAAGGCTAATGAAACAACAATTGATGTAGGACAGCCTGATGGAAACAAATATTCCTTTAGCGCTGATCCTGGTACATACGTCCTAACTGGATATGATACTGAGAATGTAATGAACGGTACAATTGAGATTGCAATTGATGAAGAATCAAATGTGTTCAATATTTTTACCGCTCAAGTATATGCGACAAATTCAGGATGGGTATATGGTGATGATTATGAAATCGGATTGGAAGTGCTTTCACGTGAAGGAGTGGCTATCCCTACAACTATTGGATCTCTCAATAATTCAACAAGAAAGACCTTCCTGATAAGTAACGGATACACTTATATTGCTACATTTATCCCTGCTGCAACACATTGTGATGAAGGGTACATGAGTACCTTCAAAACCGGTACCGTTAGTGGTAACGTAACTGTGACTGCGGCTATTCCTATGGGCTATGAATATAATGTGACCGTTGATGGTGATTATAACTTTTTCTTAGGTTATAAAATAAAACATTTCGTTCCTTTCAGAAAGGTTGAACCAACAAGCATAGAACTTAATGGCGATGTTAAGACATATAAATATATTTTGGCTGATAAACAAGTGTATAACTATCGTGCATATCAGGACAACCAACTTACCTATGCGGGATATTTTACAATGAATCCTGATCCTACAAAGGTTCCGGAATTAAGTTTCAGCGCAACATCTACAAGCGCACAAGATGCAAAGAAAATCAATCACAGCGTTAAGGATAATGCTGGTTATGAAACTGGTGATATTTTCTTGAATATCAATGAAAAAGGTTTTATTCAAATGGATGTCAACGACACAAAGGATGTATTGGCTATGCGTACATGGGAGTTGACAGATAATACGACTAGCAACTATTTCATTGAACCTTCTTTCCATTATACTGTTATCAATCTTAACGGAGAAATCGATAATTCAGTTGTACGTTTTGACAAATATACGACAGATGTCGATCCATGGGTGAAAATGACAGCTGTCGGTAATGGTACTGCAATTGTTCTTGTTACTTATGATGCTATAAATCTTAATAAGTATTCATCACAGAATAAGGAAAGTTTCCTCGGAGGGGAATTCTGGGGTGCAATCTGGCCAGAAAACACTGGTGTCTATGTTGTCAATGTTGGTAATGCCGCAAGTGGAGTAGAACCTAATATGACAATCAATGAACTGTATAATCAGAATACCAAAAAGGTGTCTGGAGCATTCGTAGATGCGGAACATGATGTTTTCTATTATCTTGATAATGAAGAGGGATTCACTTATTCATTCACTCCTACAGGTGTGACCGACGTAGAAATTGCATATCCGATTATCGGAGAACAAATGACTACATACAACGGATTCTCTTCAACTGGCGTTTCTTGTGAAGACGGTACTTATTCTGTCTTACTCAAAAACGGACGTAATATCATCAGAATGAAAGATGCCAACGACAACTATGTTTATCAGGTGTTGACAGCAAAAGAATGTCATAGAGATATTACCAACTTGAATCGTGGCGGAGACGTGTTCTATCCTGGTGATTATGTGAAAATCCAGTATTCAGGATTAAGACATCCTGCTAATAAACTTGCTGGTATCTACAACATGAGCGCCTCTGTTTTATATAACGGAACTCCAAGCGATGAAACACTCATCTTGGGCTCAGGACAATATAATTTCGGCTCATCTGAAAGCGCTCAGTCTGTTACAGTACAGATTTCACCTGAATGGGATGTCAACTCTAACCCTGATTTCGTGTTAAATGAAGGTGTTATTCAGGTTACAGGATTCGGTGATCCAATAGGTAATCATAGAATTACTACAAAAGAATTGGGACGTAATCCTAACTTTACAGCAATATCTCACAAAACATATTTCGGTCAACTTCCAGATGTGTCTCTCCAAATGGCTGACTTTGACAATTCTAATCTTCCAGCAAACGGATGGGACGGACAGTCAATGAGTGAACCTTCACTTGTAGATGGCGTTTATCAAATTGGAACTGGTGCTGAACTGGCATGGCTCTCAAACGAGGTAAATGTTAACAAGAACTACACAATAGATGCTAAATTGTTGAACGAAATTGATTTGTGTGATTTCAACTGGACTCCAATTGGTGGTAATACAGCAGCTACTGCATATCAGGGCTCTTTTGATGGAAACGGATATGGAATCAAGAACCTCTTTGTTTATTCATCAAAAACTTACCAGGGCTTGTTCGGATATATAAATAATGCAACAATCAAGAATCTTACAGTTGACGGTTCTGTTAGTTCTACGGCTAATTACACTGCAGGTGTAGCAGCATATTCTAAGAATTCTACAATAAGCAAATGTGTAAACAATGCTGTGATTAATGGAAAACAATACGTCTCTGGTATTACTTCATACGCATCAGGTCAGACTGTTATCAGTTGTTGTGAAAACCATTCCAACATAACTGCTTCAAGCGCATTGGCAGCAGGTATTACTTCATATCTTGAATCTGCAAATGGTGTTGTGACTGATTGCTTCAATTCGGGTAACATCTCAGCAACAGGCACCCTCGCATCGTTAGTGGCACAAGTAAATAACACTAATGGTACAGTTAAGAACAACCTTAATATCGGTAATGTTAATTCTTCTGCTGCAACTACAGGTAATGTATATGTAGGTACTGCTGACAGACCTAATATTACTAACAATTATGTGTTGAACCATTATGCGAAAGGTCAGAATCTGGAAATGGTGGTTTCTCCAGACCAACTTGCAAGTGGTGAAATCGCTCATAAATTGGGAGATGCTTGGGGACAGACTATCGGAACTGATTCTCTTCCTGTAATTGGTGGAATGAAAGTATATAAAGGACTTGACGCATATACAAACAGTAATGTAGCTGATTATTCTGATCAATACACTCTTGCAATACTTACTTTTGAAGATGAAGATGTTAAACCTGGATTCGAGAATCTGTCTGGAGCATCAAATTGGTCTGAACTTATCGACTCACCACAATACGGCGGTCCATTACTTTACGGCGAATCTGGTATGGGTGATTTCGAACAGTATTATTCATGGACAGATGGCGGTAATACATTCCTTCACAGCGAACTCGGTGAAGGTTGGGGCTCATATTGTTTCTGGTCTGGAGGACATGCAATATCACACTATGGATCTTCTGAAATAGAGAAATATGGTGATTATACCTCACAGTTGACTGTATATAATAAGAATGCGGAAGGTATGGCAACTTCTGGATGTGGACACAATGGATCAGATAACTTCGCTGTTCATAACGGATATTCTGATAATTCAGGATTCTCACTCTCTGACGAATCATTACCAAGTCTTACATTTGGTGACGGAGTAGCACGTGTGATTGACCACATGTATGTTAACTCAACAAACTACCTGTTGACTTGTATTTGTCACGGAAACAGCCTTACTGCAAGTATTGAAGACAACGACTGGGTTAAGATTGTTGCTACAGGATATAATGGTGACGAAACAACAGGTACTGCAGAATTCTATTTGTGTAAGGGTAAGAACCTGACTGATAACAACGAGATATTCTATGTATCCGACTGGACTAAGTTCGATTTGTCCGAATTAGGATTGGTTACAAAGGTTGTCTTCAACATTCTTGGTTCTTCTGACAATGGCTATGGTTTCTCACAACCAGCATATTTCGCATATGACGACGTTGCTGTCAGAATTCCTGTCAGTGGTGGTATGACTCTTGTTGATAAGAGCATATATGATAATGAAGTTGCTTACAATGTAGGTTCACTTACTTATACACGTAATTTCGGTACAACAAACTGGCAACCTCTTTATGTTCCATTTGAATCAGATTACTCTGATTGGATGGATAAGGTGGACATCGCCAAGATAAACGATTATGAAAATAATGGCAACATCTTGACTGTGTCATATCTTGAATCAGGCGACAAGGTTGAGGCTAATACTCATTACTTTATCCGTGCTAAACAGCTGGGTGAGGTAAGTGTAGTGGTTGATAATACAACATTAGTGCCTGCAGAGAATAAGACTGTAACATATGGCGATCTTACATTCACAGGTACATACAGCCCAACAACAATCCAGCCATCTTCTTCATATGTTCTTTATGATGGAGAACTCTCAAGAACTAATAATCAGTATGCATTATCAGCAATGAGATGGTTTGTTGACAGTAACCCATCATATAATGCGAAGATTGTTATTCAATTCGGCGAAAATGATACTAATGTAATCAATCTTGTAGGTTCTGATAATTCAGGCAACTCTGTCTTCAACATCGACGGTACTCGTAAGCAAGGTGCAGGTCGGGGACTGAATATTATCAGAAATACCAACGGAACTGTTACTAAGATGTATATTAAGTAATATTAATTTCCTGCGTTCGTCAATTCATGTTGGTGAACGCAAGGATTTCTTATAATTATTGAAATATGAAACGAAATAAATATATAAAACCGCTTATGAGGTATCATAATTTGCTGATGAATGATAATATTATGCAGCAAGTTAGTAAGATTCCTGTCAATACAACCAATATTGATGCTACAGAAGAAAATGAAGCAAAAGAATTTTCTCAGAAATGGGATTTATATTAATCTGATTTCTTTATAAATAGTTTTGTCCCCAAAAGTACTATGTGTAACTTTTGGGGATATTTTTATTCTTCGTTATCGTTTTTTATGCTCAATTCTTATTTTCATAGAATTCTGTCAATCAATGCCTTAATTTCTCGTTGTCTATATTTGTTATATCACGTAATTTAGTATACTAAATGTACCTTTTATATAAAAAATAACATCGCTCTTGCATTTTTTTGCAAAAATATTTGGAAGTCTGTTTTTTATTTTTTTGTTTTGCATTTGATTTGTGTTTTGACACAATCAAACAAGTCTTTATGGAATAGAATAAACCATTCTTTACCATAAGTCTTACCATACAGATTAATCATGTCCTTGCACTATAGCATGAATCATGATAAAAGTTAAACACAGACTTTAGAGTCAAATCCATGGCAAACATCACCGAGTTAATCAAATGCAATATATTATGAAAAAATTGTTATATATTTTCTTAGTATTATTAACATCATGTGCTACACAGATGTCAACACTACAAACAACAGTAGAAACTGCGCCTAAAGGAAAACTATCAGAATTTTTCTCAGGGTACAGATACGTCATGTTGGAAACAAATGAGAAATGTGTTTTATATAATTATAATAAACTAAAGGTGAATGATAAATACATTTCCGTTGTAGATCAAGACAAAATTTTTCTGTTTAATAACAAGTCTGGTAAATTTGTTAGTGTGATAAATCATAAAGGGCATGGCCACGGTGAATACATAGAAGTTACGGATTATGATATCTATAATGATAAAGTATGGATATATTCAGGAGCACAAAGAGCTTTGTTCATTTATGATAAAAGTGGAAAATATTTGAAAAAGATAAATCTAAATGACTATTATTCCAGAATAAAGGTCATAGATGATAAGAAGGTCTTTTTTAGTCCGTCTTATTCTAATAATTCTGGATACAATTTTGTTTTATATGATATAGAAAATCAAAAGGTACTAAAACAATTTGATTCTTTTGATAAGAATCAGGGTCTTATTTTCTCTACATTCAACGATTTTCTCTCTTGTAATGGTAATAATATATATGTTTCACATCCATTTGATAATACTTTATATAAATTGACAGAGGACGATTATTATCCCATAGAGACATTTGATTTTATAACCAAAGATAAATTAACGAGTGAAGAACTCTTACTCGACAGGGAACTTATTATAAATATAACACGACAACGGAGTGTATTTAAAAATCTTAGCCTATATTATAAATCAGAACATTTTTCTTTGTTAGGTTATACTGTCACAGATGAATTTGGCGGATGTTATTACATAACCAGACTGAAAGAGGATGGCAGTCAAACAACGGTTCGTCTTCTTGCCGAGTTAGATGAGACCTTCCCTTATATATCTGATATATCATGTATATATAATGATGAATTTGTTTCTTCAATGAATTCTTCTTCTATTACATATATAGAGACAAATTATGATATTGATAAGAAATTTATGAACTCTGGTTATTCAAAGGAAGATAATCCAATAGTATTCTTCCATAAGATCAAAAAATAATTATGTTATACTCAAATTCTAACCATGAAACAGTAAATATTGAAAAGAATAAGAATGTAGGATTCATGATTACTTTAACATTGTTATAATATCCTGTTTGTAATCTCAACATTGCAAAATGGGGCGTTATAACTGTTTTATGCATAGAAAGTTAGTCTGTTCTTGTGAAAAACTTTGATTTGTCCTTTAAAAAATATAAATTTGCAATATTATAAGAAAGAAGAGCACATTTATAACCTTTAACCCCAACTGCGTATGAAAACAAAATTACTTACATTGCTTGCATTACTTTTTATAGTAACAGTGAGCGCAAGGTCTGAAAACAAAAAAGTTGAAATGACCAAAGTGAACGAAACAACGTGGGAATTTCAAATGCCTAACAAGACTGTTGAACTGACCATGAACTTCGACGACGGAACAACTGCCATTATTAATATAAAGAATGGTCAAGTGAAAAAAGTTGTCTGGACTGATCTTAACGGGCGTCGTTTGCCTTCTGAACCTGATAAGACTGGTTTTTACATCAAAGACGGAAAACTGGTTATGATAAAGAAATAGATTTAATGAAAAACAA
>JAGABW010000011.1 GCA_017614465.1 Bacteroidaceae bacterium
CAACATTGTCATCATACAGAATAATATTTTACATATATGTTTCATAATCCAGATTGATTAATTATTAATTTCCAATAATTCTTTTGCGTTATTAATTGCCGACTGAGTAATATTTGCTCCACTTAACATATGAGCAATCTCCTCTACTCGTTGAGCTTGATTCAGTTTTACCACATGAGTAGTTGTGAAAAACATATTATCATCCTTATACACTTTATAATGATGCTTACCATATGCTGCGATCTGTGGCAAATGGGTAATACTTATCACTTGTTTGTCAACATTTGCCATCTCAGCCATGATACAAGCCATCTTTTCTGCGATATTACCTGAAACTCCTGTATCAATCTCATCAAAAATGATAGTTGGAAGTTTCTCTGTGTTTGCAATCAATGCTTTCAAAGCCAGCATAACACGTGCGATCTCACCACCTGAGGCTATCTGGGTAAGATTCTGTGGAGGAATATTCTTATTTGCCGAGAACAGAAAATCAATATGGTCGATTCCTTTCTCATCGGGATGTTCCTTAGGTGTGACAGCCACCTCAAAGCACACATTAGGCATTCCCAACTGTATCAATGTTTCTGTTATTGATTTCTTTATCGTTTCTGCTGAGTCTTTTCGTGTCGCTGTGAGTTCATTTGCACATTCCAAGACTGTCTTATATTGAGACTCCTGCAATCCCTTCAGTTCGGCAATTTTATCATCAAAATTATCTATCTCGTCTAATTTCTTAGTTATCTCTTCTTGGATATTCAATAATTCAGCAACCGACTCTACATGGAATTTCTGTTGCAGAGAATAAATCACATTCAGACGTTCGTTGATAAACTGAAGACGAGCCGGATCATATTCAACAGCATCGGCCTTAGACGACAGATCTTCTGCAATGTCCTTTAATTCTATAACACAACTGTCTAAACGGCTTATAAATTCGTTTGACGGAGCAAAGACATCAGAAACCGATTCAAGAGAGTTGATTCCTTTCTTGAGATTTCCTAACGTATCAACATCGGAATCTGACGTAATCATGTTACAGACCACATATAATGCGTTCTTTATGTCTTCCGCATGACTCAGTAATTCTGATTCGGTTTCCAGCTTTTCTTGTTCATCCAAAACCAGTTCTGCATCACTGAGTTGTTTTAACTGATAACGCAGATAATCCTCATCGTCATGATTGCGTTTGGCATTATCCATCAATTCGGTCAGTTGTCGGCAGGTTTCTTTGTATTGCTTATATGATTCCAGATACTTAGTATATACCGCACCGTTTCCAGCAATGGTATCAACCATATTCATTTGGAATTCCTCACGGTTAAGCAACAGATTCTGATGCTGTGAATGAATATCTATAAGTTGTTCTCCTATCTCCTTCAGTTGACTCAGCGACACAGGTGTGTCATTGATAAAAGCACGACTTTTACCTGTTGCTGTCAGCTCGCGACGGATTATACACTCGTTATCGTCGGCATCAAGGTCATTATCTTCAAAAAAACGGGCCAGACGTTCACTATCAGTCACATCAAATACTGCTTCAATCGTACAACGTTGTTCACCAATCTTTATCGACTTAGAATCGGCACGCTGACCAAGAAGCAAACCGATAGCACCAAGGATGATTGACTTACCAGCACCTGTTTCACCTGTTATAACAGAAAAGCCGCTATGAAAATCTATAGATAATTGGTCTATCAATGCGTAATGTTCTATGTTGAGTGACTTTATCATAGGATTCTATCTTTAACTGAGTGTATTCTTAAAACTGAAAATATATAAATGGTTGCACTTCCGATGATTTTGTCTGAATCACAATATATATCACAATCACGATGAGCAATGCTTTAACAAGCAATGGCATACGTACAACCTTGTCTTTTGTAAAATCAGACCATCTTGCAGGAATGAAATGAAGGAGAAAGCCCAACAGCATCAAACAACTTACAATTGAATAACCTGTAACCCATTGAAGTGCGATCTGTGGTTCGAAATGCAGTCCTATCTGCATTATCATTGCCAGTGCATCCTCGAAATTTCTTTGACGGAAGAAAATCCATGCCAGACATACGAAATGGAATGTAATTATCACACCCAAGAAACGCATGAAGCCATGAGATTTATAGTGTTTTGGACGACGAAGAATGGTATTCTTTATTTTATCGACCACGAGTGCCAAACCATGCATTCCACCCCATAAAATGAAGTTAAGACTTGCTCCATGCCATAAACCACCGAGCAACATCGTTATCATCAAGTTCAAATATTGACGGAATTTACCATGACGATTTCCGCCTAATGAGATATAGAGATAGTCTCTCAACCACGAAGACAGACTTATATGCCATCTGCGCCAGAACTCTTCAATAGATGCTGATTTATATGGTGATTCGAAGTTCTTTGGGAAACGGAAACCTAACAACAGAGCAATACCAATTGCCATATCACTATATCCCGAGAAATCACAATATATCTGAAGAGCATATCCATAAACAGCCATCAAATTCTCAAATCCACTATATAAAGTAGGCTGATCAAAGACTCTCTCCACAAAATTCACACTTATATAATCACTGATAACAGCTTTCTTGAATAATCCGCCTACGATATAGAATATGCCTGCACCGAACATCTCCTTTGTTACCTCCAACGGCTTGCGTATCTGTGGCAGGAAATCACGTGCACGTACAATCGGACCTGCTACTAATTGTGGAAAGAAACTCACATAAAATGCATAATCAAGTATGTTGTTAAGCGGTTTCAACTGTCCTCTGTACACATCAATCGTATAACTCATTGACTGGAATGTGAAGAAACTGATTCCTACAGGAAGAAATATATCAAGTGCTGTGAAATGTCCGCCACAGAAACTTGCATACAGTTCTCCGAAGAAATTGGTATATTTGAAATAGCCTAAGAGTCCTAAATCAACCAAAAGACTGATTATAAGCAGAAAACGTGCCAATGCACTATGTTTTATCTTTTGAGTTCCTTCTTCTACAATCGTGTTACGGGCATTTATCTTATTGATTGCTGCTGCTATGATGAAATCACTAAATGTTACAATTGCCAACAAATAAAAATATTCACCGCTACTCTTATAATAGAAAAAATAAGAGAATGCTGTAACAAATAACAAGCGTAAGGTAGTTGTCTTACCTAACAGCATGTATATAAATGTAAAACCAAGAAACAGCCACAAGAAAAATCCCGAAGAGAAAATCATCGGAGATAATTCATCGTACTTTAACAAGGCCTCTATTTTTGTATAATCTATCATAAATATCTGAAATGGCAGACATTCTTACACCATTCTGTAATGTGTATAGTCTGAATTCTAATCATTGTTTACCGCTGGCATCACACTGATGTCTTTATCGGCATTTTAAACGACGTTGATAATTCATTTTTCCATTCTCGAGTGCATCAAACAGCAGTTTTCCAAGAACTGCCCCTCCTTTGAAGTTTATATGTGTGTAATCCAGATTGGCTAACCCTTCACGTTGCATTTTGGCAGTACTTCCAGACCCACCCATCGCTTGTTGCAGATTCCAAAAAGCCACATGCTCCTCTTGCGCCATCTGTCGTTGTGCAGCAACCAGTTCTGTAACACCTTTCATGGTCTCAAACTGGCCATTAGCCCCTCGTTTGTCCCTGTTACTTACACTGACAATGAGGATACTTGTTTTAGGATATGCCTTACGGAAATTATGAATTCCTTTTTTAAACTTATCGCAATATGCATAATAGCCTTGTCGGGTTGGAGTTGACATGTTCAAGCCATAATGCATTATTATAAGATCATAATGACGTAGTTTGGCAAAATCTGTCAAGGTCTCAACTGGGATAGTTGACAAATGCCAACCAACACTACCACGCATAGAGAAATTATCCACTACAACACCTTTTGTTCCCTCTAAAGCTAAACCATAGAAGCGACCGCCTCCACTTACATCTGCTGTGAAACTACCGATTTTGCCTTTATAGACATCTGATTTCAGACCTAAGCTGATATTCTGAACTGAATCCGACAATGAATCAGGCTTATTCTGGCCGTGTGATGCCACACATTTTGTTTCCTTACCATTGATTGATGCCACTATATTGGTGTTCACATCTGGGGTATAGAACAATGTTACCTGATCTACACTATCAAGATGTTCCGGGAATACTCGTTGCTGTCCACGCACATTTATACGTGCACCTGAATTTGGGATATAATAACGTGAATTTATTCCTTGTAATGCAGAATTAAAGCCTTTTCCACGATCTATCACACTATAATCCTGCCATCCGCTGCTGTTTTCAATAACAGTGGTACGGAATCCTGCAACCTGTGAATGAATATCGATGAAACCGACACCGCAACCACCATATTGTGTCTGCAGATAATCGCGCAAATTGGCTGTAAAGATATCACCCTCGATGAATGAATCGCCGAAATAGGCAATGCGGACAACTCGTTTCTTTGTGTTGCCGAGAGCCTCATAGAAAGAATCCATCTCACGGTCAATCATCATCGAATCACGAAAATCCTCGATAGGAATCATTCCTTCTGGCACAGAATCGGTTTTGGCAACGACTTTTAGGCGTTCCAATCTTATAGAATCCTCATATTGTTGTGCTTGTTCCGCTTCTTTCTGTTCTGCGTCAGAGTTTGATCTCACATCCGACAATATATCAACCTTACGGAGTTGTACTCCGAAAACAGTCAATGGAGACAAATAATACATTGCCCCAAGAACCGCCACAACAATCAATGTGAGTATAAATGTACGTTTCACTTAAATATTCTCTTTTATTGCTTTCAAAAAAAGGTTATTCGTCAACCACTGGAAAATGTAGGCTGGAAAGAACCTTTTTCACATATGGTCCGCACATAGGTTTCATTTCCCGAAGATACTTAACTGTAACTTCTGCGTAATAATCATCCTTCCATATCACACGACGATAAAAATGATAACCATTTTCAATTCCTGAAATATCAAATCCATCCTTACGAAGTTTAGAACTCTTTAATTCCACCCCGCTGCTAACATATCGATTAATAGTTTCTTTATATGAATCTGATAATGATTTGGAAAAAATATTCATATCGTTGAATCCTCCAAACACAATTATACAGGCCTTTTCTGCGTTAGCTCCTTTCATCTTAATTGTCACGCCGTCCTTTGCCATCGGTTCTTCACCTGCAGTCATGAAATCGGGATAACTTACAACATAACCATAACGATCATTAAAATAAGTTTTCATCGACTGAGCATTTATTTTCCCAACGAAAACAAACGCAGCAACAATTACTATTGTAAAAAACTGTCTTAGGAAATTCATCGATAATTTATATTGTGCATATTCGTTGCAAAGTTACGAAATATTTAGCATTTTACAACATACAACAATCAAATTATTATATTTTACATAAAAACTTAAGTTTTTATAAACCAAATCATCTTATATCGTTGATTATCGACTATGGATAAATTCGGGAAATGCTGTCATATAAACACTATTAATCCGAATAATCCATAACGGAGAATCAACAGACGAGGATATCTAATAAAAGTTCTCGCACCAGCAAGGCACGAGAACTTCTATCATTTATGATTCTTATTTACTTTATCAGGATAAAAAACGTTTTTAACTATATAAATCTACAATTTCATAGAATTCTTTCTTACCCGATTTTCCACCAAAATCATATCCTTTCAATGGAGTTATCTCATACAGGTTCTTTCCTTTATCGTCTTTAGTTGCCATTTTGAAAGAGCCTTTTATGTTTACACGACTTTCATCCACAGTGTAAGGTTCATCACCAAGAACATCCTTCAAATCAAAGTGATATCCATATTCGGACTCATCGTTAAGACCATCATACTCTGAGCACCAGAACTTACCTTTGTATCTGTATTCCAGAATCTCGCCGGCAATACCGACTTCATATGTTATCTTCCAATCAGAAGTAAAAGTAAAAAGTTTACTATATGGTTTGCCGTCCTCCTCGTATTCTTTCATTATCATTTTCGGACCGTAAAAAAGAGATATCTCTTCTCTCTCACCTTTACCATTGACTGCAACAATGCCTTGATGATCCATAAAATTATCGTCCAAATCATCAAAATCACTTTCTTTCAACACATCGAAGCCTTTAATATCACGAAAACCATGTAATGCGCCAGATGTCTCAAAATCTCCATTTTCTACTGCCAGGAACACGTCCAAGATCTCTACAGTTCCGTCGTCCATCAACATACACAGTACTGGATGATAATCCTGACCGATATCTTTCATGAAAACACTTACGACCGTATCGCCCTTGGTCTCAACCATACGTGGTTCTGTACCTACATGCCACTGATCCTCGTCGATTCCTAAAAAACGTATTGCTTCGGGAATATTGAATGACAATTCAACCTTTCCATCTTTTATCGTTGCTCTGTATGACCACGAATCGCCATCCATACATCCATATTCACATTCAGTCTGTAAATCAAACTTTACAGCAGGCAACGTGTCTTTTACTGAGACCTCAGTAGAGTCGCTATCGCCTGTGTTGCCATTGTTCTGTCCTGTACATGCGCAACATAGCACACAGGTCATCAAGATGAATATCTGAATCTGTTTAGAAAACCTCATAATAGTCCTTTTTTATATTAGCGTTTGAAGAAATCAAAGAAAAAAAACAAAGCCGCATAACGTTGATCCACGCCTTTTGCTGAACCTATACACGAATTACTTCCGTTACGTACGGTTCCATCAGAACAAACCCTACCAATCATTGAGTTTGAGCCGTTACGCACGGTGCCGTCTCGTTCCACCCGTCCTATTGCAGAGTTGGAACCATTACGTACAGTTCCGTCGCTGTCAAGTTTTCCAACACGTGAGTTAGACGAGTTTCTTATTGTTCCATCTCGTTCAATCTTTCCTATTGTAGAATTTGAACTGTTACGCACTGTGCCATCACTTTCAATCCTACCGATATACGCATTTGACTGATTGCGCAAGTCTTGTGCTTTAACAACATCTGCCGACAGAAGCATTACACCAAGAATCAGTAGAAAGAATTTAATTCGTTTCATATATCAATGATTTTAGGTTTATATTGTTTATATAAGATAATTTTACATGTTTATAGTTTAAATCACAACCAATAATTGTGTTCAACACGTAAGAACATTTACGTTAAAACAAAAATACCTTAACACTGAGTAAATCTACAGCAGCGTTAAGGCATTTCTTTATTTAATAATCAAATGATGAATTATGCTTTTGCTGCTTCTGTCTTTACACTTTTCTTCTTTCCGTATTTAACAGCGAGGAACACAATTCCACCAATCACTAACAATATACAAATTGCAAGAATCGGACGGTAGAACAACCATGCAATGGCGATAACGACAAGTGACCATACAAGACCAACGATAAACGCAATCACATTTGCACCGAAATTGAGGATGCTTGAGATGAATGGTATAATCTTAGCCAAAGTAACGAAGATGTTAAGCACACCTTTTATACCAAATATCACGATAGCAATACCTACAAGACGTAAAATCCATGTCATCATGCTATTTTCGTCTTTTGCACTCTGAATCATCTCTGCGCTTGATTTTGTTCCCATATCAAGACGAGAGAATTTCTGTCCGTTGCCTGCCACATACTCAGCGAATGTAGCCTTCTCAACTTGAGCAATAATTGATACGTCGTTACTTGCTGGAACAATCTCATACTTAACCATGATATCACCGACAGAAGGAGCACTTGGATTTTCACCGAGGTAAATTGTGTTACCACTTATATGGATATAATCATAATTGGTTTCTTCCCATTCTGTTGGAACATCAATTGAATCATTCTTAACCTCTGAGCTGTCTGCAACTTCGTTCACTTCTGTCTTAGAAGGAACAGACTTTGCAGCAGACTGACTTTCAATAACATCACGTCCGTTATCCTTGTAAACCTTACGAACGGCATTATCATATTTTGATAGTAATTCATCTGAAAGAGTTACATCAAATGCCTCAGAACCACCGATAGACGAAATAAGGAAATTAGGTAATTTATATGCGCCAAAAGACACGTCACTTGCCTGGAATGATGTATTTTCCAAGTCTCCACACACTGTAAAGTTGTAGATTTTAGTACCCATGCTTCTGCTTTCCTCGCTTACTGCATTCTGGTTAAAGTCATTAGAATTCACAGGTCTGCTTGTCCACTCGCGTGAATAACTATATGTAGTAACGGTTTCCTGACCACCGCCAAACTTATCCTTAGTTTCTTCTTTCTTGTCTTCTACCCACTGATAATACTTGACATCACGAATGAGTTTTGTCGCATTTGTCTGTATCTCAAACTGATCATCACGAAGTTGATCGTGCGCAACCGCCGTTCCTGTAGCATGAACCAGTTTTCCATTAAATGAGTTGTCAACACTTGAAATGTTGCTCATTTCTACCACATTTTTCTCAGCATCCTTTATCGCATCTGCTGTCTTCACTGCACGACCTTCATTCCACCAAAGAAGGATTGTACCACCTATAAATAAGATTATTCCCATAAGAATTCCACCAAAGGAATTCTTCACACGTGAACCATAACTTGTTGTTGTTGTTTCTGTGTATGCCATAGTTTTAATAGTTTAAATATTTAAATATAAAGATTAATAATCGTAATTACTATTGTAAAAAATATTACATACTTGCGACAAAGGTAAATATTATTATCCAAACTACCAATTTATAACCAATATTTGTTAACAAACACAAAAAAATGATAACATAAAAGGTTGGATTCTTAACTTAGAAGCCAACCTTATCGTTTACTCAACTTGTGATTTCATCTACGAATCCAACAAGTCATCAAGTCTTTTATATTTCAAAATCTGTTCTGTCTCAGTATTATTACGTAAAAAATACATATATCCGTCTTTTGAAATGCCAAAACTGGTTATAGTAAATGGCACATTAACCTTTAATATAGGATTACCGTCCCAATCAAACACCATTAACGAACAAGTTTGCTTATCATCCGAGGTCTCGTAATCTTTATAACTTACACCATGATATAACGCCACAAAATAATCAGAATAGGAAACAACCCCGCCAAAACACTTCAACATTGAACCACGTGAGAACATTGAAGTACCAGATTTATCAACCGCATTTACATCCATCAGCGCATCACCAATGCATAATGTCTTTTTGAACGTACCATCAAAAGAATACAAGTTAATCTGATTCAGTCGCAGCATCGCCTCAGCTATTCTTTGGTGATCAGGGCTTAAACTATATAAATATGAGATTGTATTTATATCATTCTCAACTCGAAAATCATTAAGAGTCTCAATTCCTGATATATCTTGGAAAGAATTTCCTGATAACAACTTACGATTATATTTATTATATCCTAATAATAAGTCTGAATAATAGTAAATAGAGTCGTCTAACCTTGACATCCAACGACAAGATTGCATTTCAACATTCGGAGTGATATCTGTTATCGAATCATTACCAAGCAACAAGCTCTGTGTCAGATTACATCGGTATAAATGATTCTTATTCGTCATGAACTCACAATATAAATTCTTATCATCACATTTAAAAGTCAAAGAAGACGGTGGAGACGAGAACTCATTATGACCATGTCCCTTTCTTATCAGCCAAGTCTTAAACTGATTATCATTTAGCGAATATATCTTCCAATAATAATCTGCTCCCGTGAAAGCACACACCAACAAACTATCATATATAAACATGTTACTACAGCCTTCAATTCCTGTACAAACATTCTGCAAGTCTTTTTCCGACACATCTACGGTTCTTGTAAACGTTATATTTTCCACATCCTCAAAACACATATATGATTCAGGAAGATGATTACAACATCCCAGGAAAAAACACACCCCAATTAGAGATACGATTTTAGTTATAAATCTCAAATGTATATATATAGTATTTATCATTGCTATTAGGTTTTATGTTTACTCCATAAAATTTATTATTATCTCCACTAAAAAATTGAATTATCCCTTGAATTCTTTCCTCTGCAACCAAGTCATATGTTTTTCTATCATAAAACTGAAGTGATGTATAAGATTGTGCATCATCCATAATCTTATGAAAGCACGAACGCATGATATACTTATTGGTACATACTAGAGAAGAATTCAGGCTAACTCGCTTTATATCATCACTCATATATTCGTTATCAGCCTGATAAGAATAACTTCTATCCGCGTTTTGAAATTCATAGCCAAAAGTATATAAAACTGATTTCATGTCATTGTCATATACATATATTAATGAATCTACGGTATGACACACCATATATTCTTCTCCACATGGAACAGATCGGAAGTTCTCAAAATTAGGGGCCATATTATCTAAGTAATAATGAGGATAACTACCAAATAACTCCACAAATTTATTTCCGTCCAAGCTATATCTGCCCCATATACGACCTTCTTTGTAACGGTTTTCATCTACACGAGAGAGATGCCTATCAACAATTGATAATGGTAAAATTACTTCATGATTGTCATTGATATATGCATCCATTCCACAATCTGTCATACTCATAACTACATATACGCTGGGAGAGGAGAAGTCATCCTTTTGAATCTCATCCTTCGCAAAATCAATTCTTCCCCTGTATTCAATCGTATCACTCTCTGTATTATATATATACATAAACAAAGAAGCATCTATAATACAAATACGTTTTTCGTCATTAGCAAAAGGATAAGCATACATAAAACTTGGAATTTCCGTCTTGGCGTGACCTTTCGTTAGCATGCTGCCAATCAAAGAACCACTATTCTTATCGAATTTGAAGATTCTACAATAATATTTATCAGCAAAACCTATATAATCTTTTGTAGCAAAGAAATTTCCATCCCAACTAATACTGTCGGCGGATATTAAAACCGAATCTAATTTATGATGATAAGAAGTAAACTGCTTTACTCCCTTATGTATAAAAGATTGTCTATTTTGACAAGATATTACAAACTGAGAGATTACTATAACAAAAACGATAAACCTTGAAATCTTATTCATAAAACACTACAATTAATATTTACTGATAACCTATCATATTCACAACTTAAACATAAAACGCCCCATGAGCCGTATCATCTTTTTCATCCGTAGCTTATTTTAAATGATATTTCAATAATACTATATCATAATCACCTGCAGGCTCATTGCCAAGCATTTTATCACTAATAGCGTATAGATTATTTTTATGTAGGGCAACAGGAATAAACGGGAACAGGTTTGGAGTTTTCACTGTTCCACAATATGATTTTCCTGCAAGTCTGTCATATACATTGATCAACGTATAATCATTATTTATATATGGAGTAAATACATACTTTTGAGCGACGAAGGATTGTCCTTTTGAATATATACCAACTGCTGCTTTTTTCTCCGAACTCAATTTGTAGTCCTTATCGGATTCAACTCCGAAATCTAATCCATACAGAGCCGTCATCTGATTATTTTTCCATTCGTATATTGTATCCGAAATGGTTTCTAAAGCATAGACCCGACCTTCGCCATCATCACTAAATACACATGTACTTTCAATGTGATCCAGTTCCATTTTAGGTTTCACATACGTGTTTATCAGCGTTCCCTCCAAATCAACATGTAATACAGACTTTAAGTCATTATACCCGCCTGCATTCCACAAAAGAAATCCATCTGGCACTTTTATAAAATCAAACGTATGAATCGGAATTGTTATTTGTCCCTGATAGTTCAATGAATAATCATATTTCAATATCAACGAGGCCGCCATATCAAGAACATACAAGTATTCACCATCTATAGAAACAGACATTGGTTCAATATATTCGCCGGCACCATGCCCAACACGTTGTATCTGTTTAATTAAATGACCATCCTTCGTATTATACACAAAAAGCGATTTCATGTCATCTAATATAAATATTAATGAATCATTTACACATGCTTTTCTTATCCTCGACAAAGGGATTTCTCCTTTTTCCAAAACCACAGAATCAACAGACTGGGTAAATACTGTATAATCAATTCCACTGTTACTATCTATTGATGGGTCTATTGGAATATTTGTCATGGTATCATGCTTCACATCACATGCTGTTAGCAATATCAGCATTATCAATAATAACTTCTCTTTCATATATATAATTTTAAGTAAGTGACAAGATTTGACTTTACAGTCGGTGTTTAACTTTTCTCATGCACATGCTATAATGATAAACATGATTAAGCTTTGGGTGTCAGACTTATGGTAAAGAATGTTTTATTTTAGAAATTACAATCAAAGGATTATCAGATTCCTGATATTCATTAATAATCTGTTCATTTCTTTTATTAGCAAGCTCTATCTTATAATTGCGTTTCTGTGCTCCTTCTTTATAATGCTTTATTAATGAAGGGGAGACAACCATCGCAACAGTATTTGAAAGCCCTCCTACTGGATAAATCAAGGAACTAACCAAAGGAAATTCCTCATCATGTAACTCCAAACTCAAAATCGCTCTACGCGTTTCTTTAACTGCACTTACTAATCCCGCTTCATTGGTATTAAATAAAAGCAAAGAATCTGAAGCTACAATATTATAGATCATCCATATCTTATTATCATTGTAATTGAAAAAAGAATTTAAATTTAAGTTTTTGGATTCACCATAATCAAACCATCTATCACCAAAATTAATCGAGTTTTCCGATAAAATCTTTGTATCCCGTATCGAATATATTTTGTTTGAAAATGGCAAAGCAACCCAACAATTTTTGTCATCACTAGTCATCCATTTTCCAAGCCCCCATATTCCTTTAATAAATTCATTTTGGGTTAATAATACTTGATATTCACCACAAGGATTATGTTTATCAAATCTTCTTAACTCCATACCATTATCATCAGAAGACAGACATAATGCATATAAACTATTTCCTGAAATCGCTATTTCAAAATAGTATTCATTAAGTTGATATGTATTTATCCGATTTAGGTTCATATCAAATGTCATCATTCTATACGGAGCATCAAAATATACATATAATACCCCCTCATTAGGATCTATAGCAGCATCAAATATTCTTATATACTCATCTTTACCTTTACCGATGAGAGACTCTGTGGACTTTATAAAATTGCCATCATTATCATAACATAACAACTTATTATTTTTTCTATCAACAATAAATATTCTATCATTAGATGCCAATATTCTCCATACATTGCCGATAATAGACTCAGAATCCATTGAAGATGGCTTTACAACACGAGTACTATCCAATAAGGATGATTTATCAATACATTCTATATAATTAACTACCATTTCATTAATGGGTTCTTGTATCGTACGACACGACGCCATACATAAAAGAAGCATTAATACATAGAATATGTTTTTACCATAAGTCTTCATCGAATGAGTTTTTATTTGTTAATAATTAATCTATAAGATATTATTATGTATATATGTATATTTTATTAATTATTATATTTGTAATTTCGATTATGATTAACATTACAAATATCTTTTAACAAGTTTGATCGGCATTTTTCATATTGAAGTTTGCCAAGGATTTGACTTTACAGTCGGTGTTTAACTTTTCTCATGACTTCATGCTATAACGCAGGGACATGATTAAGCTGTAGGGTTAGACTTATGGTAAAGAAATTAGGGAATTCAAAACCATAAAGACTTGTCGATTATGCTTTAAAAGCAAACCGACGGTAAAACTAAATAAAAAGAAAATAGCATCCAAATTTTTTAACAGAAAAATTAATAAAAATCTTTATTTTTTTGCAAAAAAGGTTGGATTCCTAACCTAGAACCCAACCTTATCGTTTACTCGGTATGTGATTTCTTCTATAATTTCTTATTATTGTTTATATTTTATTATTGGTGTCCGCTAAAAAAGAATTCAAAGTGCTTACTTTTGGAAAAAAGCATAAAAAGTTGCCAAATAACAATCCTCATAAGGATATATCTAACCGTCAAAAGTATTTAGCGGACAAAATATAAAAAAGTATTATGATAATTCTGCAGAGTCAATATGCAACTATTAATGCATGGCACTGCAACTAAAAACATAGAAACCGCATCACGACTCCGACTAAAAGTAGTATAACACAGTTTTTTCCCCTCTTATTACTTATGTTCTTTCAAGACAGACAACAAAAGATCACCTATTTTAGCATTTGAAATAGGATTTCCAAGGACTTTAACGTTTCCTTGTTTATCAATCATAAAACTTTCGTACAACGAAGATTTAATAAACATCGGATTATTTTTAGAAAACACATCTGCCGTATCTACATAAGTAATCGGTAAATATTTCGAATAATACTTAACACGTTTAAGGTATTTTATAGTAGATCTATTCCCTGATACAACTATACATATATTATATAACGAATCTATTTCTTTCGCTTTATTTTCAAATTCATGCAAACGAACTAACTTATTAGATAAGCATGACGAACACCGTAAAGAATCAAAATATAATACATGAATATAATTTGTTTTATCCAACCAATTTGAATCTTCACCAACAAATATCATCTTATTTACTTGTAAATTAATAGGAGTGGAAATAAATTGTTTAATTTGTTCATCTTGAGAATTACAAGAACACATACTTTTCATAACTACTATTAAAATACAGAATATATTATATCTATTTTTAAGAATATCCATACCTCAGTTTATTTTATATGCCAATACAATACAGGATTATGTCCCGATTCAATGGTTTTGTTTTTCACCAAATCATCATTTATATTATCCGCTTGAACTACTTCAATAAATCCTTCAGATGTTGAATATTCGATTGGGTACTCCATACAACGTCCTAACTTTGAATCTATAACATGCATATATGGATAAAACTGACTCTCTAATGTAGTTTTATTAAACACAGACAAACATGGCATGTTTTTATCAAAACAAACAATCCAAGCATAATCTGCATTTTCAGTTATATATTTTATATTTCCCCGACTATTAGCCAATCTTTCTTTGGTTTCATTACGGTCCAAACCTTTAACATCATCATAAACTATATTGTTATTTCCAAAATCAATTTGATATAATATATCCAAACTATTATCCTCATTAATCTTATAAACATTATTGTCTAAATATCTATGATATGATAAATAACCATCAGGTGTTTTTTGAAATGGGTGAACCTCAACATGATCAATTCTATCATTATTTGTAAAATAATTCATTAGCACATGCAATTTTTCATTTGTAACAACCAATTCACCCACATTATAATCAGTAGTCATAAAATAAAAACACCTATTTAAATATTCCATATTTTCGGCATAAAACGGTATTTCCCGTTTTTCAGTTAGTTTTCCATCAAAAGTATATGTATACACATTCTTGCGATTACAAAGGGCATAAATTAATTTGTTTTCTTCATCTATATTGAAATCACTTATTGATATATATTCATTATGTCCACTTCCGATTTCTCCTATCTCACACAGAAATTTTCCTGTATTTACACTAAAGCACATCATCTTTCTGGCCAAATCTTTATCTAATATAAACAATAAAGAATCAGAAATGACAATTTTATCTATATTACCAATCTTGGATTTCTCAGTTTCCTCTAATTTTAACATTTCAGATTTACTAAAAAATGATTGAATGTCTAAACTATCAGTTTCATTTAGTAGACTACAATCCCATTCATATTTTGCCATCTTAGGTTGTGTTGTGTTTGAATTACAAGAATATATAAACACCACAGCCAAAACAATCATTATATAGGTTAATTTTGATTTCATGTTGTCTGTATTATAATCGGTTATATAAAAGAATAAATAGAAATATCAAATAAATCTTTATTCTATAATTCATACTATATACCTATCGGCAATAGGTGAATTATGCCGATAGGTATAATTAAATTAAAGTTCAATTACTAACAATTTTTTCCACACTCACAAGTTTTATCACCTGGTGTATAACAAGGATTGCACGGACCATTCTCTTCACATGCACGATAGTCGCCAGTACCAACTCCTGGACAATCATGAATTTGAGACCAAGCATATTTGGTCATTGCGGCAGCATCACCACCATCATCACTTAAAGCTTCAATATTCTCAGACATTAATGTACTTTCTTTAACACTATATGCATCATACGCCTTAATGCCACCAAAGCCAGCAGCAACAACAGCAAATGCAAACATCGCAGTTTTTATAACTTTTTTCATAATTAAATTTTGATTTTTATTAATATTATTTGGGGACCTTTTCGGTCGGTATCCATCCTCTACCGGTACTGAGAATGGCATATCTCATGAAATATGTTTTCTTGATTTTTAATGATTTGATTGGCATTTTCATAATGATTATTGCCAAGGATTTGACTTTACAGTCGGTGTTTAACTTTTATCATGCACATGCTATAATGATAAACATGATTAAGCTTTGGGTGTCAGACTTATGGTAAAGAATGTTTTATTTTATTCTATTCCATAAAGACTTGTTTGATTATGCTTTAAAAGCAAACCGACGGCAAAACTAAAAAAAAAAAAAAATAGCATCCAAATTTTTTAACAGAAAAATTAAAAAAATCTTTATTTTCTGGGGGTAAGTATTTTGCATAACAAGAAAAAGAGCTCTTATCACACTCGATAAAAGCTCTATTCCTTAGTTACACAATAGTAACCCAAATAAATTAGTTTGAAAGAAAAAAACTTCACAGTTTCAACTTTCCGCGGTTTTAGTTAAAGCATATAAAAGAAAATGATTGTTAATTGACAATTTAAAAAGTTACTGCCGGATTTTTCAGGAATGAATCAGTCCTTATGGAGAGTTCTTCCAACAAATCCACTTACCTCCTTGTTATATCATCAACCTGTACTGTATCGGCTTTTGCCATTGATTCAGACTGATTTCGGTCGATAATATGGATGGTTGCAGTTATATCTTCTGTACGGGTGTAGGTATCTGCTATAGAAGGCGCACCTGCATTATCCCCAACAGAATTGTCCTGCATTGTTCGTTCTGCGACATTTCCAATTGTGAGTGCAATGGCCACTACCGCTGCAGCTTTAAACAATGGAGTTATGCGTGAGACAAATTTTATGGTTTTAGCCTCTACAGCAGGTTCTTCATCCACCATATCAAGCATTCTTTGCTTGAAATCATCACTCAAACATTCTTGTGCTGCTTCACTCTCATAACTGAAAAGATCGGCATACTGCTGAAGATGTTCTGGTACATCATGTTGCTTGAAGAAAGAATGCAGGATCTGTTCCTCCTCCAAAGTTGTCTCGCATTGCCAGTAGCGTTCGAGAAGTTGTTCGATGTACTTATAATCCATTTTTTTGTTTTTTAAGTTGTTCTTTTAACTGTTGTCTTGCTCTGAAAAGTGTTACTTTTACATCTGCCAGACTTATATTCATCATTAAAGATATTTCTTGGTAGTTTCGGCCTTCGATGTCTCTCAACTGAATGACTGTCCTTTGTTTCTCAGGCATTCTGTTAATCAGTTCGTTTATAATCTCATACCTTTGATTGTATATTAATCGTTCATCGGGCATGTGCTGATTATCGAATCCGTCAACTCCGCTATCTTCGAGAGAGATGTTTTTGTTTTCATGCTTTGCGTTGTGGTCAAGTGCCTGGTTTCTGCAGACTGTCATCGCATAAACGGTGAGATTATCTACTTCCTTCAGTTTCTCGCGCCCTTCCCAAAGTTTGATCAGTGTATCTTGCACGACATCTTCTGCTTCTTGCTTGTTGCACGTAATTCGCAACGCAAGCCTGTAGAGTTTATCTCCAAGTGGCAATATGTCGTTCTTGAAACTGATCTCTTTCATCTGTCTCTATTAAATAAGACGGATGAGTTGTAAGAAAGTTACAATTCATCCGATTTTTTTTATATTTTTTTTATTTTGTTATTTTCGTACCTGCTTCCAGACCCACAGAATCGGCTTTTGTGATGATTACCTGCGTTACTCCATTATTAATTGCATCGAATGAATTTTGCAATTTTGGTATCATTCCGCCTTGTATCACACCTTCGTCTTTCAACTGTTGGAAATCCTGATATGTGATATGAGGTATAACACTGTTGTCATCGTTTTCGTCGCGCAAGACTCCTGCTTTCTCAAAACAGTAGATAAGGGTTACATTATAATAAGGAGTCAGTGATTTTGCAACCTCCCCTGCTATTGTATCTGCATTGGTATTGAGAAGAGAGCCTTTATGGTCATGTGTAAGCGGAGCCATCACTGGGACAATTCCCTCACCGATTATATTTGCGAGGCATTTGCCGTTAACTTCTGACACATCGCCTACAAATCCGAAATCAATTGGTTGGGCTGGACGACGTCGTGAGAGTATCACATTCATGTCGGCACCAGTAAGTCCAAGTGCATTTATATCGCGTGCCTGCAACTGTGCCACAATATTTTTATTTACCAAACCGCCATAAACCATTGTGACAATCTGAAGCATCTCTGAGTCGGTAACACGTCGGCCATCTATCATTTTTGTTTCAACTCCAAGACGTGCAGCCATTTGAGTTGCGCTACGGCCACCACCATGTACCAGCACCTTATATCCTGGTATTTTTGCAAAATCGTCAAGTAATTGTGCTAATGTATCTTCTTGTTCAACGATTTTACCTCCTACTTTTATTATTGTCAGATTTTCTTTCATATCGTTTAGTTTTGTATCGACGATTTGTGTTTATATCATCGTTATAGTTTTAATAATCGTTTCACTTCCTCTACATAGTCCTCTATCTGGGCTTCTGTGTGAATTGTATCTATATGAAGAATATGGTTTGCCTGAAGATAGTATTTCTCTCTTTTATTCAGGTTTTCTTCAATATACACCTTTAATTCGTCATCAGACTTGCCTTCAAGCAAAGGACGTGTTGTGTGACTCATATGAAGATGATCGATAAGTGTAGAGACACTTGCCTTCAGATAGATTGTCTGTGCATGGGTATTCATCACCTCCATATTATCAAAGAAACATGGAGTACCTCCGCCCACTGCTATCACGGCATCTTCAAAACCCACGACTTCCTGCAACATGCTGCGTTCAATCTGCCGGAATCCGTCTTCACCTCGTTCGGCAAATATATCCGGGATGCTTTTATGGAAACGCGATTCAATATACCAGTCAAGGTCATAAAACTCGCAATTCAATTTGCTGGCAAGTAATTTACCGATGGTTGTCTTACCTGCCCCCATATAACCTATTAGAATAATCGACTTCATATACTTCTATTTCTATGCACCTTTCTTTTTCTTTGCAGCTTTGTCTCCTTGTGCTTGTATGATGTCAAGACATTGTTGTGCTGTCAGTTTCAATGGATCGCCAGCATTCTTAGGAAGTTTATAGTTGCTGCCTTTATAGAAGATATAAGCTCCGTATCGGCCATTACGCACCTCAAGTTCTGGTTCTTCATCAAATGCCTTAAGGTGTTTTCTTTCTTCTGCCTGACGCTTTTGATTGATAAGTGAGATTGCTGCGTCAAGAGTCATCTCAAGCGGTTCTATATCACTTGGTATGCTTGTATATTTTCTGTCATGAAGAATATATGGACCAAATCGACCTGTTCCTATGCTTATTGTCTTGCCTTCAAATTCACCTAACACTCTTGGCAACTTAAACAGTGCAAGTGCTTCTTCCAATGTGATGCTTTGAATGCTCTGTCCTTTATTGAGTTGTGCAAAACGAGGTTTTTCTTCATCGTTGGCAGAACCCATCTGAACCACAGGACCATATCGTCCGATTTTCACAGACACACACTTACCTGTAGCTGGATCCTCACCAAGAATTCGTTCTCCGACCTTATGTTCAGTCTTATCGTTCATGGTCTTGTCGATCATAGGTTCGAAGTCGGAATAGAAGTGTCTTATCACCTTTTTCCAATCAACTGCACCTTCTGCAATCTCGTCGAAATCCTTTTCCACATTTGCTGTGAAGTTATAGTCCATGATTTCAGGGAAGTACTGCATAAGGAAATCGTTTACAACCGTACCGATATCTGTAGGGAGCAACTTTGCTTTTTCATTACCCACCACTTCGGTCTTTGTTGATTTAGTGATTTTTCCCTTACTGAACTTCAATATATCGTATGAACGCTTCACTCCCACTTTATTACCTTTCTCAACATATTCACGTTGTTGGATAGTTGAAATGATAGGAGCATATGTTGAAGGACGTCCGATACCCAGTTCTTCGAGTTTCTTTACCAAACTTGCTTCGGTATATCTCAAAGGAGCCTGAGTGAAACGTTGTGTTGCGTGAATCTCTTCTACTTCAAGTTCCTGTCCTTCGACTACAGCTGGAAGAATTCTGCCTTCACCTTCAGCATCATTCTCATATTCATTGTCAAACGACTCTTTATAGAGACGTAGGAAACCGTCGAATGTGATTACTTCACCTGTTGCAACGAATTCAGCCTCTTCTCCGCTGATTTTTATCTTTACAACAGTCTTTTCTGTTTCCGCATCAGCCATTTGAGAAGCCAGAGTGCGTTTCCATATCAGTTCGTACAAGCGTTTTTCCTGTTGAGTTCCTGATATCTCATGGTTCTCCACATATGTAGGACGAATTGCTTCGTGGGCTTCCTGAGCACCTTTCGAACTTGTTTGGTATTTTCGGATTTTAACGTAACGTTCGCCAAAGTTCTCCAAAATTGCCTTGTGACTGGCATTTATGCACAAAGACGATAGGTTCACAGAGTCGGTACGCATGTATGTGATAAGTCCAGATTCATATAATCTTTGGGCTATCATCATTGTTTGTGAAACAGTGAACCCGAGTTTACGAGCAGCCTCTTGTTGAAGGGTAGATGTCGTAAACGGAGGAACCGGTGACTTCTTCATCGGTTTCTTTGTAATATCAGAAATAGTGAATGTCTTGTCGTTGAGTGATTCCAGAAATGCGCGAGCCTCTTCTTGAGTTTTGAAACGCTGATTCAAGTCGGCACGTAATTCACGAGTCTGCTCACCGTCTTTAACGATGAATACAGCATCTACCTTATACGCACTTTCAGCCTTAAATTTCTCGATTTCACGTTCTCTCTCCACAATCAATCGTACTGACACAGACTGCACACGTCCGGCAGACAATGATGGTTTCAGTTTTTTCCACAACACAGGTGATAGTTTAAAACCTACGATTCTGTCGAGAACACGACGAGCCTGCTGAGCATTCACAAGATTTATATCTATCGTACGTGGATGTTCTATAGCCTCAAGAATGGCATTTTTGGTGATTTCGTGAAAAACTATACGTTTTGTTTCGTTTAAATCAAGATTCAAGACTTGTGCCAGATGCCATGAAATTGCTTCTCCCTCGCGGTCCTCATCGGATGCAAGCCATACTGTGTCTGCCTGTTCAGCGCTGGTTTTAAGAGATTTTACGAGCTTTTCTTTATCTTCTGGTATTTCATATTCAGGTGTCAAATCATCGAGGTTCACACCGAAATCTTTCTTTTTTAAATCACGGATGTGACCATAACTGGACATCACCTTAAAATCCTTACCTAAGAATTTCTCCAACGTCTTTGCTTTTGCAGGAGACTCTACAATCACTAAATTCTTTTGCATCTTATTTCTGATATTTTATTTCGGTTGGCAAAGTTAAAACAAAAAATAGAAACTACAATCCTTCATTAACAATTATTTATCTAATAAGGTGTAAAACGCCCAATAATAAGGTGATTAATTAAAATATTTAACATAAAATCGAGTATTTTTCATAATTATATAAACCTTACAAATACTAACTTTTCCGATCTGTTTTTAGTAATAAAATCTGTTGCCGGGATAAAATAATTAAAAGAGGTATTCTCACGAACGCCTCTTTCGCCTCAATAAGTATTAATTTTTTTAAGGTAAAAAGATTGTTTTTAGGATGTTGCAAAGGTAGGGCATTTTACTCGTGTGACAATCAATATTTTTATGTTATACAACATATGTTCTCGCACACAGCAGTAAAAGTCAATTAATTGTACAATAATTTTATTGTATATATCAAACCTTTAGTATATCAAGCTTGTTTAATAAGCTTATTATATCAAGTTGATTAAATATAATAAGTATTATAGCAATCGGGGCAATATAACGTAATATAAAGATTATTACACCCACGAAACGCATTGACAAATTACCATGATTTGTAAGTTCTGCCACTACCAATTGTTTCTTCATTTTCCAACCTACAAATATGCTAAAAAACATACCTCCGATAGGTAGGAAGAGGTTTGACACCATTTTGTCGAGCAGTTCGAATATAGTCATACCTAAGATGGTGAAATCCTTTAGTACTCCAAACGACAGGCTGCAAAATACTGCTATAACCACACTTATAAAAGTAACGAATAGTGAAGCCCGACTTCTGCGTACTTTATACTCCTCACTTATGTATGTAACAACAATCTCGAGCATTGATATCGTAGATGTTATCGATGCCACCACAAGTAACAAATAAAACACTACTGGGAACAAATATCCCAAAAGTGGAATTCCGTCGAATGCCTCATGAAATACATTTGGCAGTGTAACAAATAACAACGAAGGACCTATATCCGATGAATTAACATGATGACCTACATGAAACATCGAAGGAAAGATTATAAAACCCGACAATATCGCCACACAGGTATCGAGCAAACCGATTGTAAAGGCTGACTTCACAAGTCGGGTGTTTTCATCAAAATATGAAGCATAAGTACATAATGCTCCCAATCCAAGACTGAGGGAGAAAAACGACTGTCCCATTGCGTTGATAACCGTCTTATTGGTTATCTTTGAGAAATCGGGTTTTAATAAATACTCCAAACCTTCTCCTGCACCAGAAAGGGTTACTGAACAGACAACAAGGACAAGCAGCATAACCAACAGCATCGGCATCATTATCATACTGAACTTTTCGATTCCTTTCCTTATGCCTCTAACAATCACAAAATGAGTGGCGAGCAGAATCAGCACCAGATATATTATCGGCAGTATCGGTTCAGACACAAAACTACAATAGACATCCTTATAATCTTGTGGTGTTCCTCCATCAAAAGCATTGGTTATGGCAAGATACGAATATTCGATTGTCCAACCTGCTACAACGGAATAATAGCTCAATATAAGCAGACCTGAAAACACGCCTAAACGGCCGACCCACACCCATTGTGTGTGAGGAGCCAGATGGCGGAAGGCTGCAATAGGATTGCTGTATGTATGACGTCCTAAGACAAATTCGGCCAACATCACAGGTATGCCCACCAACAAAATAAAACATATGTAAATGATTATATATGCAGCGCCCCCATTCTGACCTGTCTCGACAGGGAAACGCCATATATTTCCTAATCCTACAGCAGCACCGGCGGTTGCTAATATCACACCGATCTTACTTTTAAATTTATCACGATCTGTCATACCTCTGTTATTTTTATTAGCCTAAATTTATTGCATGTGATTAAAAAATGCCAAAGTTCTTTAGGAAAATCACACCTATAGCCGCTGGAGCAATATACTTGAGCAAGAACGCCAACACATTGAGCATAGGAACACGCAAAACGCCATCGTTAGTAAGTTCTTCCTCTATGACCTTCTTTTTAAGATACCATCCCACAAATATACTTGCAAGCATACCACTCAATGGTAACAGTATGTTTGAACTTACAAAATCGAATATACCAAATATGGTCATGTGGCAAATCTTGACATCTGCCAAAGGTCCGAAAGAAAGACAACAGAACACACCGAAAAACATACAGCATGCTGTAACTAATGCAGTGGCTTTCTTACGTCTTATCTTGAATTCCTCACATACATAGGCGTCCATCACTTCATGCATAGATATAGTGGATGTTATGGCCGCTACTATCAACAACAGATAAAACATCACAGAGAATATATATCCTAATGCCGGAACACCTTGAAATGCTGATTGGAAGATATTTGGCAGAGTTATGAATATAAGTGACGGACCGATATCTGATGGTTGCAGTTCATAGCCGGCATGGAACACTGCCGGGAAGATTATAAAGCCCGACATGATTGCCACAAGTGTGTCGATTGCACATACATTGAGTGTGGTTTTAACCATATTCAGGTCCTTACGGAAATAAGAGGCATACGTACAGAGAATACCCATTCCCAGACTCAACGAATAGAAGGCCTGCCCCATTGCGTTTAGTATCGTACTGCCCGTAATCTTCGAGAAATCCGGACGCAAAAGGAAATCTATTCCCTTAGAAGCTCCGTCGAGATTAACCGAACAAACCACAAGGATTATTGCTATGATAAAAAGCATCGGCATCATCATCTTACTGAAACGTTCTATACCTTTATTCACACCATGCACCACGATAACATGTGTAATCAGGAATAAAGCGACCATACACACAAGCGGTTGCCACGGATTAGAAGAAAAGGTGCTGAACATCTCCACATAATCATTTGCATGCTTGCCTTCAAACGCATTCGACATGGCTAAAACCATGTATTCGAATGTCCATCCTGCAACCACCACATAATAGCATGTGACTATAAAAACAGCCAACACGCTCAGGCGTCCCACCCATTTCCATTGAGTGCCAGGAGCAAGTTTATGATATGCGCCAACTGCATTACTATGCGAACGACGTCCGATAATAAACTCTGCAAGCATAATCGGGATTCCCAACATGATTATACACAGCACATAAATGATTATATAAGCGGCACCACCGTGCTGACCAGTCTCAATTGGGAAGCGCCATATATTACCGAGTCCTACAGCCGAACCTGCTGCAGCGAGTACGGTACCCAGTTTTGAACCAAAATTTTCTCTTTCGTCTGCCATTCTGAAATATTATTAATAAATCATATTATTTAATAAATCCGATGCAAAAATACAAAAAAATTATATAATTTTGCGCCACAAACAAAATAAGGTAAAGATGAATTTCTTCAAACGATATTTTTTCACGACAATTTGCACAATTGCCATTCTTATACTTTCATTGTTTCCAACACAAGATTTTCCACCTCTGGAAGATGTTCCTTTGACAGACAAATGGGCTCATGGCTTAATGTACTGTGGCTTAATGTTATGTATATGGTTTGACTGGATACAAAAAAAACTGCGCCCTTCATTCAAGCACAGTTTTATTTCTATATTTTATTGTGTTGCATTAGGTGGCATAATCGAACTAATACAACCTTTCTTTTCCCGTTCAAAAGACATTCTCGACTTTTACGCTAATTGTATAGGAGTAATTATCGGGTATCTTTTAGGATATGCCATCAAGCGTTATTTTTCCAAAGTTTATAAGGGCAGCCTGTAAGATAGGAATTATAATAACGTTTATCTCCCGTAACCTCTTCGCCTAAGAAATCAGGACGGATATATTCTTCGTCTTCGCTATTGAGTTCTATCTCGGCTATTACCAGTCCTTCGTTCTCTCCGAAGAATTCATCAACCTCAACGATATGCTTGCCGTTCTTTACGAGCCATCGGTCTTTTACGATTGTGCCAGGCAGACAAATGTTCATGAGATTTCTTGCATCTTCAAGACTGATTTCTTTCTCAAACTCATAGCGTGTCAGTCCGCCAAGTCCCGACGGACCTTTTATGGTCAGATAGCCCTTATCGTCACGAATACGCACTCTTACAGTGCGGGAATTGCCCGACGCTATATATCCTTGTTCGATATGAGTTCGATTATATGCTAAATGCTTAAACTCTCCCTTTACAAGGAATTTACGTTCTATCTCATAGATACCACTTTTCATAGCCTAAAATCATTAAGAATTAGGGAATTCCATAAGATAAGCCTTTATAAAGCCATCGATCTTACCATCCATAACACCGGTAACATCTGAAGTCTGGTAGTTGGTTCTGTGGTCTTTCACACGACGGTCATCAAACACATAACTGCGTATCTGGCTTCCCCATTCAATCTTTTTCTTTCCAGCCTCGATTTTCTGTTGTTCCGCCATACGTTTCTGAAGAGCACGGTTATACAACTGTGAACGCAACAGACGCATTGCATTCTCACGGTTCTCCAACTGTTTTCGGCTTTCTGTATTTTCAATCAGGATTTCCTCTTCTTCACCTGTATCAGGATCTACATACTGATAACGCAGACGAACACCTGTCTCCACCTTATTTACGTTCTGACCACCTGCACCTCCTGAACGGAACAAGTCCCATGATATCTTACTCTTATCAATCACCACTTCAATACTATCATCGACAAGAGGTGACACAAACACACTGGCAAACGAAGTCATACGTTTTCCCTGAGCATTATATGGTGAGACGCGCACAAGACGATGCACTCCGTTTTCGCTTTTCAAGTATCCAAACGCAGAGTCGCCTTCTATCTCCATGGTAACAGTCTTTATTCCGGCTTCATCACCATCCTGATAGTTGCTTATCGTAACTTTATATTTATGAGCCTCAGCCCATCTCTGATACATTCTCATCAACATAGAAGCCCAGTCCTGACTTTCTGTACCACCAGCGCCCGAATTGATTTTCAGAACGCAGTCCATACCGTCGGCCTCATTACGCAACATGTTACGCAACTCAAGGTCCTCAGCCATCTCCACTGCATGCTGGTATGCTTCATCCACTTCGGCTTCAGTAACCATCTCTTCTTTGTAGAAATCAAAAGCCAGTTCCACTTCATCTGTAGCTCGTTTCACATCAGTGTAACCATTTATCCATTTCTGAAGGTCTTTTACCTTCTTCATCTGAAGTTCGGCTTCTTTCTGATTATCCCAAAAACCAGGAGCCTGAGTACGAAGTTCTTCTTCTTCCAGTTCTACTTTCTTTTCATCTATAGCAAGATAGCGGTCTAAAGCTTCTACACGTTCTTTTAAATCTTTGAGTTGTTCTATTGTTATCATGACGTTTATATTTGGATGCAAAGATAATCAATAAATCTTAATAATTTATCAATCACCTTAGATTTAGCCTTTGTTTTCATTATTATTTTCTATCTTTGCACATAAAATGACATCTTCGGCTAAAAGCAAAGAATCAAAATAACAGAACACATACATATGGAATACATTCATGAACTTACGATGAAAGTCCGCGATTACGAATGCGACATTCAAGGAATAGTAAATAACGCCAATTATCAGCATTATCTGGAACATGCACGCCATGAGTATCTTCAACAGCGTGGTGTCAGTTTCGCTAAGTTGCATGAAGACGGCATTGACGCCGTGGTTTCCAAGATTACAATGCGCTTCAAGATTCCATTGAGAAGTAACGACACCTTTATCGTGAAAACTGCCATCAAGCGCGAAGGTATCAGATATGTTTTCTATCAGGACATTTTCCGCTGCTCAGACATGAAACTATCGCTAAAGGCCGAAGTGGACATCGCCTGTATCGTAAATGGGAAATTAACCGACGGCGAAATACTTAAATCATTGTTATGACAAACGAACAGGAACTAATATATACCATAGCACTTAGCAGACTACCCAAGATAAGTCTTGCCAACTGCAGAATTCTTTACGACCAAGCTGATTCCGTCACCGAGATATGGAATCACAGAAACAACATCAAGGAGATACTCCCAGATGCTTCGGAACGCTTGATAAATGCTCTTCAAAACATGGACGAGTGTGTAAAACGTGCCGAGAAGGAAATGGAATTCATCTCTAATAACAATATCAAAACGATGTGTATTGGCGATGCTGATTATCCGTCACGACTAATCGAATGCGATGATGCTCCACTTGTGCTGTTTCAGTGTGGTAATGCCGACCTCAACGTAAAACATGTCATCAATGTGGTTGGTACAAGAAAATGTACGCAATATGGTAAAGAAATATGCCAAAGCCTTATCTCCGGACTCAAACAGAAGTGTCCCGACATTCTTGTCGTTAGCGGTTTGGCATACGGAATAGATATCCATGCTCACAGAGCCGCATTAAAAAACGGTATGACAACCGTTGGAGTACTCGCCCACGGACTCGACAGAATCTATCCCGCTGTTCACAGAAAAACAGCTGCTGAAATGGTAAATAACGGCGGATTGCTCACCGAATATCTAAGCGAAACAAATCCTGACAGAATTAATTTCATACGACGCAACAGAATCGTAGCTGGAATATCCGATGCTACCATTGTTGTGGAAAGCGCAAACAAAGGCGGATCTCTTATCACAGCTGAGTTGGCTGCCGACTACAACAGGGATGTGTTTGCATATCCAGGTAGAGCCTTCGACGAATACAGTGCAGGCTGCAACCGTTTGATAAGCGAACAGAAAGCATCCCTCATTCAGTCCGAGGATGATTTACTCAGACTTATGGGATGGGAAGACATACAACAAAATGACAAGCCTAAGGCAACACAGCAAGAGCTATTCATAAACCTCAACGACGAACAACAACGCATCGTCACAGCCCTAAAAGACTCTGACGGCAAACAGATAAACCAAATCATCGTTGAAACCGGACTCAACTACATGCAAGTAAGTAGCCAACTTTACGAATTGGAATGTATGGGAGTCATCGCCTTGCTTGGTGGAGCAAGATATAAGGTAATCAGACAATAACATCATTTGTTCGGGATGCCTTCGGGATTCGTTCGGGACGACAAAACAAAGTAATAAGATAAAAACATACTAATAACAAGAGTTTTAAATATCAATATATCATTATGACGATTTTATTTCCTGCACCAATATTCGGACCAGTACATAGCCGCCGATTAGGAACTTCATTAGGTATCAACCTTCTGCCAGCCGATGGTAAAGTTTGTTCTTTTGATTGTGTGTATTGCGAATGTGGACTTAAAAAAGACTTTGTTCCTCATCAGAAATTCCCTACTCGGACTGAGGTTCGTGAGGCTCTGCATGCCCAATTATCAAAGATGAAGGATGAAAACATGGCTCCTGATGTGATTACCTTTGCTGGTAATGGAGAACCGACAATACACCCCGACTTTGCAGGAATTATCGACGACACAATCAGTCTGCGCGACGAATTCTTCCCTAATGCCAAAGTAAGTGTATTAAGCAACGCTGCACATATCTCCGACGAAAGTGTGTTTCAGGCACTTATGAAGGTTGACAATAACATACTTAAACTCGACACCATATCACCTGAATACATCCGTTTCATCGACCGTCCAGTCAACAAGTCATACGATGTAAATAAGGTTATCGAGGATATGAAACGATTCAACGGCAAATGTATCATCCAAACCATGTTCATTGCAGGAACATACGAAGGTAAATCCGTTGACAACACCGGCGACGAATATGTAAACCCTTGGCTTGAAGCTGTTAAGGAGATTAAGCCTTCTGAAGTAATGATTTACACTATCGAGCGTGAAACTCCTGTGAACACATTGTTCAAAGCCTCAAAAGAATCACTCGACTCTATTGCACGAAAAGTCGAAGAATGCGGTTTCCCTTGCCAAGTCTCATATTAAAAATCAGTATTTGATTATTAAATAAACTATAGGATTTATCTGATTCAAATTCAGTAATGCTGAAATAATAAAATTGGGACGATTTAGCTTATTCCAGCATTACTGATTTAAAGCGTTTTTTTAGTCTGAATACCACAGAATACCATGAAAAGGTGAGTTTCGGAGATGATTCCACCATCTGCCAACATGAAAAGCACATAAAATACACATTTCTAAGTATTGCCCCAGAAAACAACTTCTCATAACTTTGCAGCTGATTTTTTTTAGGTAAAATTATTAGCACACAATGAGATTTTTTTTATTTATTTTAATGCTGGCATTAACAACAAACATGTCGGCACAAAAGGACGTTGACACATCTTGCGTCTATAATATGGATTTAAAAGGTGTAACAATCGTAGCCTCTAATGAAGTACGCAAGATGCGCGAAGCAGCAATGCCTATTTCTATATTGGGAACACGACAACTGGAGGGAACTACAACAAGTATTAACGACGCTCTTGCACGTACCACAGGAATTACCGTGAGAAATACGGGCGGTGTGGGAAGCGCATCACGAATATCTGTACGCGGACTTGAAGGAAAGCGAATGGGTATATATGTAGATGAGGCAGCCATTGGTCAACTAAGCGACTACATGTCGTTGAATGATATTCCGACAGATATGATCGAACGTATCGAGATATATAAAGGTATCGTACCTTACAGATTCGGCGGTTCGGCATTAGGTGGTGCTGTGAATGTTGTTACAAAAGAATATCCGCCTGTCTACATGGATGCCAGTTACGAGATTGCATCATTCAACACACACAAACTTAATTTTGCATTTAAGCGTACAAATGCAGCAACAGGCTTGCAGTTCGGACTCGGCGGATGTCTTACTTATTCCGACAACAACTACAAGATGCACCTTCAGAATCTTGACAACCGTGTGGTGGAACGTAACCACGACAAATTTAAGAAGATGATGGTGGGAGGTTCCCTAAAAGCGACAAAATGGTATTTCGACGAAGCCAAACTTGAATTCATCTTAACTGGCACAAAAGCGGAAATTCAGGGCATCGACAGCGATATACGTGAGGCATACAATCACGGCATGGCGGGAATTGCCGCATTAACTCTAAAACGTGACAATTTCCTGTTTGACGGTCTCGACCTTGATTTCGACGGTTGTTACAGTTATGGCAAAAACGGACTTTGCGACAAGGCAATGAGCCGTTACGATTGGGACGGCAACAAATATCCTGCTGTATCGACTTACGGAGGAGAACAAGGAAACTACGCATCCGACTCAGACAACCGCACTCACGATTTTGCCGGCAAACTGAACATGAATTATTTATTAAATGAACATAACGCATTTAATATAAATATTTACGCTACCCACACCAGACAGAATCCTGAAAACGAACTTATGGACAAGAGTTTTGGTTATAAGACCAATTTCCCAAGCAAAATGAGTAGTTTTACAGTAGGCTTCTCATATGACCTCACCTTGTTCAAAGGGAAATTCATGAGCGCAACCACCATCAAGAACTTCAATTATAATTCTGACACTAAGATACTTGAATATGCTTATATCAACAATCCAATAGATGTAAGTCTGAGCCGCAACCACTGGGGAGCAAGCGAAGCAATGCGCTACAAGATAACCAAACACCTGATGGCAAAAGCTGCATTCAGTTCCGAGGTTCGCATCCCAACAGCTGAAGAACTCACTGGTAACGGCTATTCTATTCTTCCTGCCACCAACCTTGAACCAGAACGCTGCAAGGGACTGAACATAGGATTACTCTATCATCGTGCCAATAAATTCGGTTTCGTGGAAATCGAAGCGAACGGATTCTTTAATCAACTTGACAACATGATACGTTATCAGGCCGACATGATTCCATCTATGGCTCGTTATGCCAATTTCGGCAAAGTAATCACCAAAGGCATTGAATGTGAGATTAAGGGCGACGTGGCTTCTTTCCTGTATTTATATGCAAATGCAACATATCAGGATTTAAGAGATAAGAGAAAGCATGAAGTTGGTTCTTCTGCTGCAAATCCGACTTATAACAAAAGAATGCCAAATATTCCCTACTTGCTTGCTAATTTCGGAATAGAACTTCATAAAGAGAATATTTTCGGTGGAAGAGCACAAAACAGCCGTCTGCTTATCGATGGTTCGTATATTCACGAGTATTTCTATGACTTCGAGATGAGCAAATACCAAGACCGTAAAATTCCGACTTCGCTAACATTTGATGCTGGAATAGAACATAGTTTTCAAAACAACAAATGGACACTGTCATTCAAACTGAAAAATCTGACCGACAGAGTCGTTTATTCCGACTTGAACCGTCCGCTTCCAGGTAGAAATCTTGCGTTCAAGGTTAAATACATAATGAAATAACCCACTAATAATTAATAGAATATGAATATCAGACATTTGTTTTTAATGTCAGCATTGGCAATTACTTTTATTGCCTGCGACAAAGATGATGATGTTAATAACACATCAACAGAAGGAAAAATCTTGTTTTCAACCACCGTAACCAATCCGTCTGGCGACAACGGAAGCGGTTATCTACAGGCTGTAGGCTCATTAGACGGTGGAGTCAACTATGACAATCACAATGCCATACCACTTGGATTCGGTTCATATCCATGCGTATGCAAGAGTGGAAACATATATGTCTTCCCAGACTACATGGGAGGAACAGAGTTAAAGCTCAAACGCTATATCCTTAACGACAACAACCAGTTGGAACTCAAAGGTGCAATGACACTTCCAGCCAATTCAAGTGCGGCAATCGTTGTAGAGGCAAATGCAGAAAAAGCATATGTTTGTTGTCAGAGTCTGGACATGATTATTGTCTTCAACCCTAAGACCATGACTGAAATCTCGCGAATAGATGTATCTGGTTTACGCAATGAAGGTGTTTCGGCTTATCCTGGAGCACTTTATATCCGCGACGGGATTCTATATGTTGCCTTGGAACAGTACAACTCACAATGGATGCCAAGCGAGAATGCTCTGGAAATGGCACTTTACAATGTTTCCGACGACAAGTTCATCAAAAAGATCCGCAATACATCACTCGGTCTTTGCGGTCCATCACGCCCAGTTGACAACCAATCGATTTTCGAGGACGAAAACGGAGATATCTACATAAACTGTACTGGTTCGTTTGGCTATATTCCAGGACTCAACTCTGGTATTGCACGCATTAAAAAGGGTGAGACTGAGTTCGACGAATCATACAGCATAAATTTCTCTGAGACAAAAGTTGACGGTCTGAGCTGCGATTATGTAAATGTGTTGCTTATGTGCCGATATGTAGGCAACGGAAAGCTATATGCTTATGGTTATGCATATGCCCTCGATCCCGACAACACAAACTCTTACCTCGCACGAATCGGAGTTCCTATGATTGTTGACCTTTACAACAAGAACGTGAAGGTGATTGAAGGACTTCCGCTCTCAAACGGACATGGAGTTGCTATGGGACGTCATGGAAACAAGATGGTTTATGGTTCTGCAAACGATGAATACAATGGTTTCTCCACTGTTGACATTACCACAGGAGAGATAGAGACTAAGGTTGCAACCGTAGTAGGCTATCCTTCGTTCTTCTATAGTTTTGAACAATAGTTGGTTTTTCAGAATAATCTTTTTGATGGTGTGTCAGTTGATTCTGGCACACCTTTTTTCAGTCATAAACAGAAAAGTCTGATACCATTTTCACCGAATGTAATTCATATCACAAAAAAGGGGATAGTCCGTTCATTACGAAGCAGTCAGGTCGTTACAGAGTAAAAAAAAGCGTACAACAACACGAAGTTGATGATTAGCCCAATAAAGCATGACAACTCATTTTGAAATTAATGAATAAATTCGTATCTTTGCAATCTGTATGATTATTCATTAATAATGAAACAACTTATCTGTTTGGCTACAGTTTTTGCGTTAGCCATAAATTACATCATGGCACAAGAGAAACAAGCTTTTACATTAGACGATCTGGTTCCCGGGGGCAAGTCTTTTTATGCCAACCAACCTAAAACCGCATTTTATGAATGGTGGGGTGAAACACCTGTTAAGCTTGACACTGATTCTGCCCAAGACTTGTTTTCTCTTGCAGACATAAATCGCATAATATCCGAATCGGGATATAGCGATATTCGTGTCACAAGTCTTTTGTATGCCACTTTTCCTTATGCAGACAAACCTGTAGCCGTAATCAATGCCTCAAATAAGGTGTTTTATATCAACTGGGAGACAAAATCTGTTGAAAATTGCATAGAGTTTAATACAAATGCTGACAACAAGGATTTATCTTCTAAATCAAGATTATTAGCATTTACTGACAACTATAATCTGTTCGTTGCCTCAGACAATAAGATTACACAAATCAGCAACGACGGTTCCAACGACATAAGATACGGCGAAAGCGTACACCGCAATGAATTCGGTATCGAAAAAGGCACGTTCTGGAGTCCTTCGGGCGAGTTATTGGCTTTTTACAGGATGGATCAGACAATGGTCAGCACATATCCTCAAGTGAATATCAGTCCGAGCAACAATAATTCCCGCTGTGCCACACTTGTTCCCGACAAGTATCCAATGGCTGGCGAGACAAGTCACAAGGTTTCGATTGGGATATATGACACAAGAAGACAAACTACTGTTTATCTTAAGACTGAAGACACACCCGACATATATCTCACAAACATACAATGGAGCCCAGACAACAAACAGATATATGTAATTGAGGTCAACAGAGACCAGAATCATGCAAAACTCGTTTGTTACGATGCAAGCAACGGAGAGAAAATTTCTACTCTGTTCGAAGAAACAAACCCGAAATACGTTGAACCAATGGAACCGATACATTTTCTGCCTTGGGACAGTTCCAAATTCATATATCTAAGCAGAAAAGACGGTTACAATCATCTTTATCTCTACGACACAAAAGGTAAAGAGATTAAGCAACTCACACGAGGAAAGTTCGAAGTCATCGAATTTCTTGGATTCAACAAAGAAGCCAAATCAGTCATATTCACAAGCAACCAAGCGAACCTTCTGCAAAAAAACACATACAAGGTTGACTTAAAGGGCACACGCACGTTGCTCGACAACGGGAAAGGTTGGCATAATGCCATTTTATCCGAATCGGGCGCATCGTTTATCGACCGATATTCATCACCTGAGATTGCAGGCAACATCGACTTGCGTTCCACAGACAAGGCTAATGACTATAAAAATCTGAATACAGCAAGTGAACCATGGGACAAATTCAACACTCCTAAAATTGAGGTTGGAACAATCAAGGCTGCAGACGGCAAAACCGATTTGTTCTATCGCATGGTATATCCTACTGATTTTGATTCCACAAAAACCTATCCAGCCATACTTTATGTTTACGGCGGTCCACATATCCACCTGATAGACGCCAGCCGACATTGGGGTGTAAACGGATGGAGCATATGGATGGCACAACAAGGATATGTGGTATTTACAATTGACAGCAGAGGTAGCGAACACAGAGGATTGGACTTTGAACAGGTCACATTCCAAAGATTGGGAGAAGAAGAGATGAAAGACCAAATCAAAGGTGTTGACTTTCTAAAATCAAAGCCATTTGTCAACAAAGAACAGATTGGTGTTCACGGATGGAGTTTCGGAGGATTCATGACTATCAACCTGATGACCACCTACCCCGACATTTTCAAGGTGGGAGTGTCTGGAGGTCCTGTAATAGATTGGAAATACTACGAGGTAATGTACGGAGAACGCTACATGGATACTCCACAGACAAATGCTCAAGGATATCATGACACATCGCTTATCAACAAGGCAGCCAATCTCAAAGGCAAACTATTGATAATCTACGGTGGGAACGACAATATATGTGTGCCTCAACATACATTATCATTCATTGAGGCATGTATTGAAGCAAACAAATATCCCGACATGTTCACATACCCTAGTGCAGGGCATAATATGAGAGGTAACGAACGTATTCATCTATACAACAAAATAACACAGTATTTCAACGATTATCTTAAATAAAAAACAATAAAAACAAAAATATATATGAAACTTTTACTTTTAGGTAGCGGAGGCAGAGAGCATGCCTTAGCATGGAAGATTTCTCAAAGCAAGAAAATCGATCAGTTATTCATTGCACCAGGTAACGCTGGAACAAAAGCTGTTGGAACAAACGTTGACATCAAAGCAAACGATTTCGACAGCATCAAGCAGTTTGTAATCAAGGAAGGAATCAACATGGTTGTTGTCGGTCCTGAAGATCCACTCGTAAACGGTATTTACGATTTCTTCAAGAACGACAGCGAATTAAAATCAATTCCAGTAATCGGACCATCTAAGCAGGGTGCTGTACTCGAAGGCTCAAAAGAATTTGCAAAACAATTCATGATGCGCCATAACATCCCAACTGCACGCTATCAGAGTTTCAACGGAGAGACACTTGAAGAAGGTTTGAAGTTCCTCGAGACACTCGAAGCTCCATATGTATTGAAAGCAGACGGACTTTGCGCAGGAAAAGGAGTACTTATACTTCCTACATTAGAAGAAGCAAAGAAAGAACTCAAAGAAATGCTCGGAGGTATGTTTGGCAATGCCAGCGCCACTGTAGTGATTGAAGAATTCCTTAGCGGAATAGAATGTTCTGTATTTGTGCTTACTGATGGTAAAAACTATAAGATTCTACCTGAAGCTAAAGACTACAAACGTATTGGAGAAGGCGACAAAGGTCTAAACACAGGCGGAATGGGTTCTGTAAGTCCTGTTCCATTTGCAACTAAGGAATGGATGCAGAAGGTTGAAGACCGCATCATACGTCCTACAGTTGAAGGTCTTGCTGAAGAAAATATCGACTACAAAGGCTTCATCTTCTTCGGTTTGATTAACGTGAAAGGCGAACCAATGGTTATTGAATATAACGTAAGAATGGGAGACCCTGAGACAGAAAGCGTTATGCTTAGAATCAAAAGCGACTTGGTCGATCTGTTTGAAGGTGTAGCAGAAGGTAATCTCAACGAAAAGACATTGGAAATCGACGATCGTTCTGCTGTTTGCGTAATGCTTGTATCTGGCGGTTATCCTGAAGCTTATGAAAAGGGATTCCCTATCACTGGCATAGACAAAGTAGAAGGCAGTATCGTGTTCCATGCAGGAACTAAAGAAAGCGACGGCAATGTTGTAACAGCAGGAGGACGTGTAATCGCAGTCAGCTCATACGGAAAAGACAAGGCTGAGGCTCTTCAGAAATCATTCACAGAAGCACAGAAGATTCAATTCGAGAAGAAATACTTCCGTCGTGATATCGGATTTGATTTATAATCTCATCAAGAACAAGTAATCATGGTTTCTTTTTATCAGGTGAAATAACGATCCAGTTACGATAAAAAGAAACCTTTTACTAAATAATTTCTCAGAAAACGTAAAATAATGACATTTCAACGCACTCTTGCAATAACGCCGACATCAATTCACACCATTGCCGTAATATTAACCATATTATGGATTATAACCGGATGTTTAGGTTCAGGACACTGCACCACTATCCCTAAAGAGGCATCTTCAATGATGTTAAACGAACAAGGATGGTGGGTTTATCTCCCAATAGGAATACAACACGCAGGTTGGTTCAGTTCGTTGCTTGCGTTATTGTCGTATATCACGTCGTTATACCTGATTGCAGAACTCAACATATCGCATATTCTACTAAGAATCAATTCGCGTATCTTCACCATCATCTTGGCGTTGTTGATAAGTGCATGCAGTTTTCTTCACTCGTTTACTCCAGGTACAATAATCATGTTATGTTGCATCTTGTCGTTTTTCAGCCTGTTCAACTCATATCAGGCAGAGAGGTCACCTGGGCATAATTACATGACATTTATGTATCTCAGCATAGCTGCGTTGTTTTATCCCAAACTTCTGTGGCTTGCTCCTTTTTACTGGTTATCGATGTACATACTGCGAGCAATCAATCTAAAAAACGTGCTTGCATCAATATTAGGACTGATAACTCCAATATGGATTGTTGGTTCATTAGCCTTCTATTATGACCATACCCACGTTTTACAGGGTATCTTAAAGCAATTCTACACATTCAACTGGGGAGGCTACACCCTTCTCTCATCAAGCCAGTGGATTATGATAATAGTCTCATTGGTGATGTTTCTAATCGGAACTGCCGACTTCTACGCAAGGATATATCTTGACAAAAACAAGACACGCAATCAATACTACAGCATAATACTGCTTGGATTCGCTTTATTCACTCTTTTAATGATTCAACCTTGCGGCGTACAGTTTATACTGCCTGCAACACTCATTATCACATCAATAATGTTCGGGCATTACATCGTGAACGGAGAATCATTTGTTTCAAACATAATTGTGTTATCGGTTTTAGTTATCCTTACTATCATGTATTTCCTTAATACATGGATTCTGTAAATTCAATTATCCATGGACGCACTAAACGAAATTTTCATAGAATACGGATATCTGGGAATGGGAGTTGCCTCATTCCTTGCAGGCACATTCTTTCCATTCAGTAGCGAAGCTGTGATGTCGGTATTATTGGTATCAAGCAATATGGATCCTGTATTGACAATTGCAAGCGGTACTATCGGAAATGTGTTAGGCTCTATGGTTAATTACTGGATTGGCACCATCGCATCACCTCAAACTATACGCAAATGGTTTAAGATTAAGGAAAAGAGAATGGAAATGGCTCAGCGATATGTATCACGCTACGGAGCATGGATGGGATTCTTCTCGTTTATCCCTATTCTGGGAACTGCCATATCTATTGCATTAGGTGTTCTGAGAGCAAATATCTGGGGAACATTCCTTTCTACATTCCTCGGCAAGTGCATAAGGTATATCGTAGTGGCATATAGTGTACTTGCTTTCAAGAGTTAAAACCGAAACATAAACACAAACAAATAACATACAAGATATGACTCAACTGATATTGCTTAGACACGGAGAAACGATAGAGAACACAAAACATATACTGCAAGGCTTGATGCCTGGCAACCTAACCGATAACGGCAAAAAACAAGCTGACGAAATCGGTGAGAAGCTTAAGGCATATAAGGGACATATAGACTCTATCATATGCAGCGATATCAAACGATGCGTGGACACAGCAGATATCGTAAACCACCACCTCAATCTTAATATCACGTATTCACACCTGTTAAGAGAAAGAGATTGGGGTTCTGCAACTGGTATGATTGTGGACGGAACAACCAGAATACGTATTCCTGACGATGCCGAAACTGTAGATATGATGAAAAAACGTGCAAATGAGTTTCTCGACTTTGTCAGAAACAACCACGACGGACAATGTATTCTCGCCATAAGTCACGGTTTATTCTGCCGTTGCCTACAAGCTGTACACAAAGGAGTGGAACTGGCTGATATAGAACGAATGTATAACGGTGAAATCCGCGAATTATCACTCTGATAAATCTATATACATGAACAAAACAGACGAATTCATATTATCTCACAGAAACGAAGATGTCAGACAACTTGCACTGAAATACATCAACAACAAAGACATAGACATACATTATGCCTTAACTCAAATCAGTGCATGGCAGAAAGCACGCATCAAACTTCCTCTATGGGCACAGAAAGATGACATCATTTACCCAGAGCATCTACCCATGGAACAGTGTTCTTCGCAAGCCACTGCCGAATATAAACTTGAAATCGTCAAGAGTTTATGTAAACAAGAGAATATGATTGATCTAACTGCAGGATTCGGAGTTGACTGCAGCATCATAGGACAATGGTTCAAACATATCACCGCAATCGATAGAAATGAGGAACTATGCAAACTGCTACTTCACAACCTGCCTGTCATGGGATGCGACAACATCTCTGTTATAAACGAAGATTGTGAACAATACCTCACCTCACTTAACAACAAAGAGGAAAAACCACATTTCAACTTACTTTTTATCGATCCTGCACGACGCGATAAGAACGGGAACAAGACGTTCCTCATAAATGACTGTTCGCCAGATGTATGTCTTTTAAACGACATCATGCTTGAGATTGCCGATATTGTAATGATAAAACTATCACCTATGTTGGATCTCACATCAATTGAAAGTTCCTTAAAAGGTATATATAACATACATGTGGTTAGCGTGAACAATGAATGTAAAGAGATTTTAATCGTATTAAAATCCGACTTAAAAGAACAATCGTCTTCTCCTGAAATAGTTTGCGTAAATACCACAAAACAAAGAACTGAGACATTTAAATTCACAAAAGCAGAGGAAGCCACAGCAGTAAACACATTCTTTGACTATAATAAGGATATTACAAACGACTTCACAAACAACACATTATACCTATACGAGCCAAATGCTTCTATAATGAAAAGCGGTGCCTATAAGACTACCGCAACTAAGTTTGGACTTGAGAAAATCCAACAGAATTCACATCTGTATATATCTAAGAATAAAGTCGAAAACTTTCCAGGACGACAATTTAAGATTGTTGATATAATCCAACTCAACAAAGAAGGAATAAAGAAAATCAAGAACTATAAACAGGCAAATCTTACTACAAGAAACTTTCCACAATCGGTTAATGAACTACGCAAGAAACTCAACTTGCGCGATGGCGGCAACACATATATGTTTGCCACAACAATGAACAACAACCTTCACTACATGATAGTTGGAGAAAAAGAATAGTCCTTTACACACAATCACCGAATATCTCAAAAATTGTTTTTCTATAATTGCAACCTCATAAAGCAATTATAGGAAATATGCTATAAATATCTGAAATCCACGCCTTTATCAGGGACAAATATTAGCGGACATTATAAGAGGGATTTCGCAGAACAAGCAATCATATATAACTGCGAGCAAAAAAAAGATGTGCCGACGCGGTCAGAATCACTTCTTTTTGGTCGGCACGAGAATATATGTAAGAATTGAATGAAATGTCAATTTACATAACTATTACGCATCTACATTTGCGTAAGTAGCGTTTCTTTCGATGAATTCACGACGTGGTGGAACGTCATCACCCATCAACATTGAGAATATATAATCTGCTTCAGCAGCATCCTCTATTGTTACTTGTTTCAAAAGACGAGTTTCAGGATTCATGGTTGTTTCCCAAAGTTGTTCTGGGTTCATTTCACCAAGACCTTTATATCGTTGAGTCTTAACGCTTCCTTCTGTTCCATCGCCATAAGTATCGATAAAACGGAGACGAGCTTGTTCGTCGTAGCAATATTCGCTCACTTTACCTTTTGTACACTTGTAAAGAGGTGGTGTAGCGATATAAAGACGACCATCGCGAATCAGTTGAGGCATATAACGGAAGAAGAGTGTTAACAGAAGTGTGTCGATATGTGAACCATCGACATCGGCATCGGTCATGATAATTGTCTTGTAGTAACGCAATTTATCATAATTTGCAGCCTTTCCGTCTGTCTCGTCCAATCCGAAACGTACACCTAATGCCTGAATTATATTGTTTACCTCTTCGTGTTCAAAAGCTTTATGCCACATCACACGTTCTACGTTGAAGATCTTTCCACGAATAGGAAGAATTGCCTGGAAATGGCGGTCACGACCTTGTTTTGCAGAACCACCCGCAGAATCACCCTCGACAATAAACATCTCGCAGTTAGCAGGATCTTTGTCTGAGCAGTCGGCCAACTTACCAGGAAGTCCGCCACCTGTCATAGGGCTCTTACGTTGAACGTTTTCACGAGCCTTGCGCGCAGCCACACGTGCTGTTGCAGCCAAAGCCACCTTATCAACGATCAACTTAGCCTCTTTTGGATGTTCCTCAAGATAATATGTTAAAGCCTCACCTACAGCCTGTTGAACAGCGCCAGCCACTTCATTGTTTCCAAGTTTTGTCTTAGTCTGTCCTTCGAACTGAGGTTCTGCAACCTTTACAGAAACTACAGCAGTCAATCCTTCGCGGAAGTCCTCACCGCTAATTTCCACATGTTGCTTAGCTAATTTCTCAACAATCTTGTTGTCTTCTGCATATTTCTTCAATACACGAGTCAAGGCTGTACGGAAACCAGTAAGGTGTGTACCACCTTCAATTGTATTGATATTATTTACATATGAATGAAGATTCTCACTATATGATGTGTTATACATGATTGCAGCCTCGATTGGCACGTCGTTCTTCTCAGTATTGATATAGATTACATCATTGAAAAGATGTGTACGAGTAGAATCGATATATTTCACGAAATCTCGCAAACCGCCTTCACTGTAGAAGACATCCTTACGAACACCGTCAATTCCGGCAGCTGCATTTACATCAAGACGTAAGTCAGTAAGTGTGATTGTTATTCCTGCATTCAGATATGCTAATTCTCGCATACGATTAGCAAGAATGTCATATCTGTATATCTGTGTGATAAAAATGCTTCCGTCTGGCCAGAATTGCTGACGAGTACCACGAGCATCTGTCTCACCTACTTGTTTAACATCATAAAGAGGTTTACCACAACTATATTCTTGTTGATAGATCTTACCATCGCGGAACACTTGAGATATCATCTTAGTTGACAATGCATTCACACAACTAACACCTACTCCGTGAAGACCTCCGGACACTTTGTATGAACCTTTATCAAATTTACCACCAGCATGAAGAACGGTCATTACCACCTCAAGGGCAGATCTGTGCTCTTTTTCATGCATATCAACAGGAATACCACGTCCATTATCTTGTACTGTTATAGAGTTGTCTTCATTTATAGTAACGTCTATATGTGTACAATAACCAGCGAGTGCTTCGTCGATGGAGTTATCCACAACTTCGTACACAAGATGATGTAGTCCTTTTTCGCTGATATCCCCTATATACATAGCAGGACGCTTTCTTACAGCCTCAAGACCTTCAAGTACCTGAATATTACTTGCAGAGTATTGCTCTCCGCTCATGATGTTTTCGTTCATTGTTAGTTTCAATCACATTTTACGTTACAAATTTACGATTTTTTTTTTAATCCACGAAACTTTCATACATATTTTTAGGTACTTTTTTTATTTTATTTTTTCCTTCTTTTTCGTTAGTTTTTCAAGTAGATTATTGACGTGGGATTTACATGCTGCGCAACAGATCAGAACAATCCAAAAGAACAAAAAAAAGAGACATCCTCTAAGAGAATGTCTCGATATATCCATTAATAAATTATCGCAAATTTCCAATCATTAAGCAAGCTTTGCAATGTGCTTCATTACGCCTGACTTAAGGTTAGCAGCTTTCTTCCAATGGATGATGTTTTGCTTAGCTAATTTATCTAACATCTTTTGAACCTTTGGATACATCTCCAATGCTGCAGACTTATCTTTTTCTGCACGGAGATCACGAAGTGCGTTACGCATAGTCTTTGCGTAGTAACGATTGTGCAGACGACGAGTTTCTGTCTGACGAATACGCTTGATTGTTGATTTGTGATTTGCCATTATTTAATTTTTCTTTTTTTCTTTAATTAGAGGCCCAATGTTTTGTGTTGTGCCAAATCTTTCAATTCTTAATTTATTAATTGATCTTTCAATTGAAGTAGTCCCTAGCAGAATCGAACTGCTCTTTAGAGAATGAAAATCTCTCGTCCTAACCGATAGACGAAGGGACCAGCCTCGGGCTTGCGCCTAGCAAAACCACTCCTTTGTGATTTGCGGATGCAAAGGTAGAACTTTTATTTGTACCGACAAAATTTTTTACAAACTTTTTTCAAAAAAAAGGCAAAAAAGTTCAATATCTTTCGTATTTTTGCATCAAAGTAGGGGTTAAACAACAAAAAACGGGCTTTTTTGACATCAAATAAAGGTACATAATGGAAAGAATAAAAGGGATAATTTTACGGCAAATTAAATACAATGACAACGGTATTATTGTTGATTTATTCACAAAACAGCATGGACGGATGCCAATAAATATAAAAAGAAGAAAGAAAGTTTCTGGTAAAAATTCGTCTAATGTAAGAAACATCATGCCTCTTGCATTAGTTGAATTTGATTGTGACATCCACGGACAAGAACGAATTGTTACCCCTCACACATTATATAATTATTATTGTTTCCATGACATACCTTTCAATCCGCTAAAATCGACAATTGTTATGTTCATTGCCGAATTTCTTTCCAACGCATTAACCGAGGAAGGCCCTAACACCTTATTATATGACTATGTGGAGAGTTCTATTAAATGGCTTGACTGCTGCGAACAGACTTTCAACAACTTTCATATTGTTTTCCTTACTCGTCTAAGTATTTTTACCGGCATATATCCCAATGCTGAGAAAACAAACAACAATCTGTATTTTGACCTAATTGCTGGAGAATATAAAGAAAACAGACCAAACCACCCTCATTTCTTAGCGCAGGACGAGGCTTGTGCAATTCCTTATATCTTAAATATGAATATCGACAACATGCACCTATATAATATAAGGAGAGAACAACGCCAGCGTATTCTTGAGATTATAATAGAATACTACAGAATACATTTGTCGGGATTTAGAGAATTAAAATCTCTTGATGTCCTAAGAGAGGTTTTCGATTAATCGACTTACTTTCTCATCTTATCAGCACTTTTTTACGACCGATAATATTTATTCCACGTTCGGGGCGATTGAGTTTTTGACCATAAATATTGTAACTAACAGCATCTGACGGATTGGCACCAGACCATTCATCTATCGATGTTTCAGATATCTGATTAAAACCATTTCCACCCATAAACGTAAAAGAGATGAGTCCGTCATCGGATTCTGTTATGTTTTCGATTGATTTACCCATAAAACTACGGTTATCCACATTTGGATTAAACAAAGATGCAGATGGTATGCTTTCGTCTGTCAACGCATGATTACCCGAAAGTCCTGGATACACATCCCCACTAACCCCGTAAGAAGAAGGGTTGTAATTATTATCTGCAGGGATAACGGACAGTCTCATATGGTCAACTTCGGTGTTTATCTGATTATCCGACCATGCCTGTTGGTTGTAATCCACATGAAGCACCAGCAAACCAGAAGCAAGTGCGTAGGTGTTCCAACCATCTTTCTGAATATTCTGAAGGATATAATATTCATCCCTACATGCGTCATTATATATAATATAGGCATCGTCGGACTGTTCTATTGACCTCATTCCATTTACCTCACAAGGAGAATTAAGTTCCGTTGGAGTCAACCAACCGAGATACATCTTCTCATATGCTGTATATCCGGCAGGCACACTTCCTGAGTAGTTTGACGGTCCATTATAGCATCCATAATGCATAATACTCCACTCTTGCATACCATAAGACTGATCTGCGAGTGTATCGTAAAAGTCGGGCATTCCCAAAGTATGACTAAACTCATGCACCACACAACCGATGCCGTCCCTCATATCCTTATTATGATCATATAACTCAGCGCTGCACGCATATTCTAATATCCGCACTCCATCTTTCCACGGAACTTTACCTGTTGCCGACCATAAATTCCAACTATGCGGCCATATTGTATAATCTGGAGCACCAGAAGCCTCACTTCCACCTGCATATATAATATACACACTTTCAACCACCCCATCGCCATCCCAATCATACTTTCTATAATCTACGTCGGGATCCGCCAGATTGATTACCTCCTTTACCATTTCCACAACATTTTCGTCTTCATCGGAACTGGAATTCGCGCCATAGTAACTTAAATCCTTACTCACCTCATAAGGGCCAAACACATCAAAGCCAAGACTCAAAGCACCATTACTCTGATCATAGAAATAATCACTCACACTTCCTTGATGACCATTATAATCATAGCCTTTTTTATTAAACATATCATCAAAGTCATCTCGCGTGTTGGTTGGTTTCATTTTCACATCCGCAAAATTCACAAGTAGAACAAGACCTCGTTTTTCTTCTTTCTTTGCCTTGGTTTTCATCTTCGATGTCTTCAGCGGCAAAGCAGACTTGGCTTTCATCTCGTTAAACGCCTGTTTCTTCGCATTTCCTCGTTCCTGCATATCCTGCTCCTCCGCCTCTGTTGCCATACGATATAGGCCGGATGCCTCTCTAACCAGTGTTTTTCCGTCGAGAGTAGTATAATAATGTAAGAATTCATCGCCACACAATATTGCATCAATATTATTTCCGTCAACAAAAGGCAACGAAACAACTGTCCTACGTGCAGGAATAGCATATGTCGCAACGGACATCATGGCAAACAGCACATAAAAACATAATCTTGTTATTTTACACCAAACCCTCATTTTGCTTTTACATAAAAAGTTCTACCTTCTCTATCAAATTCGATATTGTCGTTTACGATATGCCGAGCGATTATGCCCGAATCACATAGTTGCGCAGGATCACCAACAATCAATTTGCCGTCATCCTCTATCATCCATATATTATCGGCAATCTGCAATGCTATATCTATATCATGAATCGACAATAATATCGTTTTGTTCATTTCATGAGCCAGCTTACGCAAGAGTAACACCACCGCCACTTTATTAGGATAATAAAGGAAGGCCGTTGGTTCATCCAACAATATGACAGGCGTCTGCTGAGCAATTGCCTTTGCAATCATGACCTTCTGACGTTCACCATCGCTTAGGGCGTCTATCATGTGTGACGCAAGATGTTTCACACCGACCATTTCCAAACAATCATCAACAATCTGTCTGTCACGCGCATTCAGATAGCCCCAGAAACCAGTGTAAGGCATACGTCCCATCGAAACGACATCGAAAACCGAAAGATTATGTATTGAAGAATTATCTGTCAACACAATACTTATCAGTCTGGATAATTCCGAAGCCGAGAAATCATCTAAGTTTCTTCCATCAATAAGAATCTCACCATCAAGTTTGGGCATGAAAGAGGCAATAGTACGAAGAAGAGTTGATTTACCAGACCCATTAGGTCCAATCAGGCAAGTCAATTCCCCTTTTTTCAATTCTGCATTCAAATCATTCCCCACAATCTTCTCATGTCCTGAAACGTGATATCCGGTTTTTAGATTCTTTATTTCAATCATATTATATTCTCAACTTTCAGAATTAATAATTACTTCATAATGTTTTTCCGTTACTTTAGTTAATCTTTCCACACAAGGACTTATCGCCTACAAAGGAATTCCACACAACAAATTGTTCATAGTCACCTTTTGTCATCGATAAATCACAAAAGAAAAACATCAATTTAGCGTTATATTTATTATGCAAATATAATATAAAAAAAGGTACTGACAAAATCATTAACACAAAATAAAAAAACAGAGCCGTAAGGGTTTCCCACGACTCTGCATATAAGTGTATAAAAGATTTTCAACTATTAGAGTTCAAGATCTTTATTAAATTCCTCATGCCAAGGAAGACCTTGTTTATTCAATTGTTCCATAAATGGATCCGGATCAAATTCTTCCACATTCCATACACCCGGACGTTTCCATAATCCCTTAAAGAACATCATAGCACCAATCATTGCCGGAACACCTGTTGTGTAGCTCACTCCTTGCATTCCAGTTTCCTTGTATGCTTCCTGATGAGAACAGTTATTATATACGTAATAAGTAAGTTCTTTACCGTCCTTAATACCACGGATACGGCAACCGATACTTGTCTCACCGTCGTAGTTCTCACCCAAATCTTGAGGATTTGGAAGTACTGCCTTGAGGAACTGCAATGGAACGATCTTCACCTTAACAGTTTTTCCTGAACCATCAGCCAAAGGAGCCTCATATTCCATCTCGTCAATACGTGACATTCCAATATTCTGTATAACATCAAGATAAGTCAGGTATTGTTGACCAAATGTCATCCAGAAACGACCTTGTTTTATTGTAGGATAGTTCTTTACAAGTGATTCGAGTTCTTCGTGATGCATAAGATAACTTTCGCGTGGTCCGATATTAGGATAAGTTATCGGTTGATGAACAGACAGCGGTTCAGTCTCAATCCATTCACCATCTTTGTAATAAAGTCCCTTTTGAGTTATCTCACGAATATTGATTTCAGGGTTAAAATTAGTTGCAAACGCTTTGTGGTGATTTCCTGCATTACAGTCCACTATATCAAGATAATGCATCTCATCAAAATAATGTTTAGCTGCATATGCAGTATAAACACCTGAAACTCCTGGATCAAATCCACATCCTAATATTGCAGTCAATCCGGCATCCTCAAAACGTTTCTTATATGCCCACTGCCATGAATATTCAAAATGAGCCTCATCCTTTGGTTCATAATTTGCAGTATCAAGATAATTGCAACCACACTGCAAGCATGCTTCCATGATAGCCAAATCCTGATAAGGTAATGCCAAATTGATAACCATTTCAGGTTGGAACGACTTCATCAAAGCTACTAAAGAGTCCACATCATCTGCATCTACAGCAGCTGTAGCCACTTTAACTCCATATTTCTTGTATAACACATCTGCCAATGCGTCGCACTTTTTCTTAGTACGGCTGGCAATCATTATCTCTGTGAATATGTCAGCATTCTGTGCCAACTTGTGTGCTGCTACGGTACCTACACCACCACAGCCAATTTGTAGAACTTTACCCAATTTCTTATATGTTTAGATTATTTTTATTCAAGATATGTATAACCGTATAAACCGCTTCTGTATGTATTAAGGAATTCTTTTCCTTCATCTACGGTTATCTTACCATTCTTCACTGACTTCTTAACCCATGTTTCGAGAGTTCTAACCATCTTCTTGGTATCCCAATCCACATAATCAAGAACATCATCAACGGTCTCTCCGTCAATCATCTGATCGATCTTATATCCTTCATCGGTAACTGAGATATGTACGGCATTGGTATCGCCAAACAGATTGTGCATATCACCAAGGATTTCCTGATAAGCACCGACAAGGAACACACCCAGATAATATGTTTCACCTTTCTTGATTGCATGAACTGGCAAACTATTATTAATGGTATTCTCTGAGATGTATGAAGCCACCTTACCATCGCTGTCGCATGTGATATCCTGCAATGTAGCATGTCTTGTAGGACGTTCACCGAGTCGCTGCAATGGCATAATAGGGAATACCTGATCAATACCCCATGAGTCTGGCAACGACTGGAACAAAGAGAAATTACAGAAATACTTATCGGCAAGCAGTTTGTTTATCTTATGCAATTCCTCTGGTGCACGTTTCATCTGTGAAACCAAATTATTAATCTCACGAGTAACGCTCCAGAAGAGTTTCTCAATCTGCGCACGTGTTTTCAAGTCGATGATTCCGTGAGAAAACAACTCGAGAGTTTCATCACGTATCTGCTCGGCGTCATGCCAGTTCTCCAACGCACTACGTTGAGAGAGGTTATTCCATATATCATAGAGTTCTTTTACGAACTGATGGTCATTTTCACCCACTTCCCACTCTTCCGGCATTTCAGGCAAAGAAGCTGTTTCAAGTACCTGAACAACCAATACTGAATGGTGTGCAGCCAACGAACGTCCACTCTCGGTTATGATGTTAGGATGAGGAAGTTCGTTCTTATCACAAGCTTCTTGAATCTGATACAACACATCGTTTACATATTCCTGCATAGAATAGTTAACTGATGACTCTGAACTTGCTGAACGTGTTCCGTCATAATCCACACCTAATCCACCACCTGCATCAATATATTCGATAGGCAATCCCATCTTATACAATTGTACATAGAATTGTGAAGCCTCACGGATTGCAGTTTTTATGTTACGTATGTTAGTAACCTGACTACCGATATGAAAATGAATCAATTTCAGACAGTCATCAAGTCCAATCTGACGCAAACGTTCAATCGCTTCAAGCAACTCACTACTTGTAAGACCAAACTTACTTGCATCGCCACCACTGTCTTCCCATTTTCCACTTCCACTGGTTCCAAGTTTAATTCTTACACCGATATTCGGACGTACATTAAGTCGTTTAGAGATATTCCAGATAATCTCCAACTCATTCATTTTTTCTACGACAAGAAAAATTCTCTTACCCATCTTTTGGGCAAGCAGAGCCAATTCAATATAGCTTTCATCCTTATATCCATTACAGATAATGAGGTTATCTGTGGCTACATTTGCAGCAATAACTGCATGGAGTTCTGGTTTTGAACCTGCCTCCAATCCCAAATTGAATTTCTGGCCATGAAGAATAATTTCTTCAACAACAGGACGCATCTGATTGACCTTGATAGGATAAACAGAATAGCATTTTCCTTTATATCCATATTCGTCACAGGCATGTTTATAACAACATGACATGCTTTCTATACGATTATCCAAGATATCAGGAAACCTCAATAATACAGGCGCACTTATATCCGATAACGACAGTTCGTCCATCACCTCACGAAGATCTACTTCGATATTATTCTTATTAGGGGTTACCACAACATGTCCTTTTTCGTTCACACCGAAATATGAGACACCCCAGCCCTTAATATTGTAAAGATCAATAGAATCTTCAATATGCCATTTCTTCATTTTCTTTATTAATGGTTGAATCTTTTCTTGTTAAAAAAGTGTTTAACTATTAATGATTTTGAGAATTATCTGTTACACACTAAAAATAGTATGCAAAAGTACAAAAAAAGAAATAACAAAGCATATATTTTTTCTAAAAAAATATTGTATCGGCAAAAAAATGCCCAATACTGAAAGAATATCCGATTATTATATGTACTTTTGCAAAAAACAAAGTTGCATTTAACAATGGAATCAGATATTTTAAAAGAAGACTACAAAGATTTTCCATCACCATGTTACGTAATCGAAGAACGCTTACTACGTAGGAATCTGAAACTTATCCAAAACGTAGCCAACGAGGCAAATGTGGAAATCATACTTGCCTTCAAGGCGTATGCCCTATGGAAAACCTTTCCTATCTTCAGAGAATATATCAACCACACTACAGCCAGTTCACTATACGAAGCACGACTGGCCTTCGAGAAATTCGGAAGTAAAGCTCACACTTATTCTCCTGCATATACAGACGAGGATTTTCCTGAGATTGCTGATTACAGCAGCCACATCACATTCAACTCACTTAATCAGTTTGAGCATTTCTATCCGATAGCTAAGGAAAAGAACATCTCATGCGGAATAAGAATCAATCCCGAATATAGCGAGATTGAGACTGACCTTTATAATCCATGTGCAGCAGGAAGTCGTTTTGGACTAATTTCCAGCGATTTACCAGAAGAATTACCCGAAGGGATAGACGGTTTCCATTGTCATTGTCACTGCGAATCATCAAGTGAAAACCTGCAACGCACCCTTACGCATATAGAAGAGAAATTCGGCCGTTGGCTTCCCAAACTAAAATGGCTGAATTTAGGAGGTGGACATCTGATGACACGAAAAGACTATAACATAGAACTTCTCATATCACTTTTAAAGGACTTGCATAAGCGTTACCCTAACCTGAATATCATACTCGAACCTGGTAGTGCTTTCGGTTGGCAGACAGGCCCATTGATCTCACAGGTTGTGGATATTGTTGAAAATAAAGGGATAAAAACGGCTATATTAAATGTGAGTTTCACATGCCATATGCCAGATTGTCTGGAAATGCCATATCACCCTGAAGTGCGCGGAGCCGTTGTCACTGAAAAAGAAAAAGGTGAGTTTGTTTACCGACTTGGAGGCAACAGCTGTCTGAGTGGTGATTTTATGAGTTCATGGCAATTCGACCACGAACTGAAAATCGGTGAATACATCGTTTTTGAGGATATGATCCATTACACAACTGTAAAAACATGTATGTTCAACGGAATCAGCCACCCTTCAATAGCAATGCTCCACAACGATCATTCCATCGAAATACTCCGACAATACCAATTCGAGGATTATCTCAACAGAATGGACTGAGAAAAGAATCACAATTGACAATTAAAGTTACAACTGATAATTAATAAGTGATAATCAGCTTAGCCCTGAGAATTTCCAACTCTCAACTTTCGATTTTCAACTTAATTAAGATTATCTTTATCGTCTATAAATCGTTTTGTCAATCCATTGAATTCTTCAATGCGGCGATCACGAAGGAATGGCCACCAACGACGCACATTCTCACTTCGTTCCATATCAACAGTAACTATCAGAGTTTCTTCTGTTGTTCCAGCCTCAGCAATAAATTCGCCTTGAGGTCCAGCCACAAAACTATGTCCCCAGAAAGTGATTCCATTAGTTTGCTTACTTGGATCAGCTTCATAACCACATCGATTTACTGCAATCACAGGAATACCATTTGCCACAGCATGACCTCTCTGAACAGTCTGCCATGCACCCAACTGGCGTTGTTTTTCATCTTCCGTATCAGTACTTTCCCATCCGATTGCTGTTGGATAAATAAGTAGTTCAGCACCTTGAAGAGCCATAAGTCGTGCTCCTTCAGGATACCATTGATCCCAACATACCTGAACTCCCAACTTGCCTACAGATGTCTGTATAGGATGAAAGCCTAAATCGCCAGGAGTAAAATAGAATTTTTCATAATAAGCCGGATCATCAGGTATATGCATCTTGCGATACTTTCCCGCAATTGTTCCGTCACGCTCAATTACGACAGCCGTGTTATGATACAATCCGGCAGCACGACGTTCAAAAAGCGAAGTAACAATCACCACATTATTCTGTCGTGCCACTTCTCCATAAAATTCAGTAGAAGGACCTGGAATCGGCTCTGCCAAATCGAAATTATCGGTTGACTCCACCTGACAGAAATACAATGAATTATGCAATTCCTGCAACACAACAAGTTCTGCACCTTTCTGTGCTGCTTGCTTTATTTCCAAAGCCAACATCTGCATATTTTTACTAACATCAGCACTAATGCTCTGTTGGATAAGCGCTACTTTTAGTTTTTTGCTCACGTACTTATATATTCTATTGGTTAATACTTGATTTTCAATACATTGTGTATTATTTAAAATACTGCATGGTTACACAATGCAAGGAACCATGCTGCTTTACAAGAACACTACAATCTATGCCCACGATCTTTCTATCGGGAAATGCCATTTGTAACACACCCTTAGCGGCATTGTCTTTTTCCTCACAGTTATATGTAGGCATCAAAACAGCACCGTTTATTATCAAGAAGTTAGCATAAGTGGCTGGTAGTCGCAAACCATCTTCGTCGTACATAGGTTTTGCCATTGGCAACGGCAACAATCTGTATGGTTTACCTTCTTTTGTTGTCAAAGCCTTAAGTTCTTGTTCCATCAGATGAAGTTCCTCGTAATCATCATCTTGTTCATCCATACACTGAACATATACGATTGTATCATCTGGGCAAAAACGAGCCAAAGTATCAATATGCCCATCGGTATCATCTCCGCTCAAATTACCATGATCAAGCCACAGCACGCGTTCTGCGCCCAATAAAGATGTCAGCATCTTTTCGGCTTCTTGTTTATCCGCGAACCAGTTTCGGTTCGGAGCGAACAAACAGTTTGTAGTGGTCATGATAGTGCCTTTACCGTCGCTTTCGATACTTCCACCTTCAAGCACGACCTTTCTTTCGTCAGCATACACCACATCGGAGAACAAGTCAGCTTCATACAATGCCTCATTAATAAGATTGTCTTTATCTGACGCAAATTTTTGTCCCCAGCCATTGAAACAGAAATCATGCAATAAGGTATTGCCGTCTTCATCAACAGTTGTTATGAATCCATGATCACGTGCCCATGTGTCATTGCTTTCACACTCAAACATCACGACCTCATGTTCACCGTCATAAATCATGGCTTCATCCATCTGTTGTTCCACAGCATTCACATCGGGACTTACAACGAGTAAATCTTCTTGTTTCAACACCTCATGTGCAATCTGAAGAAAGCACGAATATGCTTCTTCTAAATATGGTTTCCAGTCTGTATCCTGATGGGGCCAAGTCAATTGGACGAACTTCTGTTCTTCCCACTCGGCAGGCATTCGTTCCTTTTGTTTCATACAATTTTCTTTTGTGCAAAATTACTATATTTTTTTCAAACGAACCACTTTTTATATGAAAAGTTTAAAATTCGTTCAATAGTTAACCGAATGCACACATCACCGACAAAAAACTTATCGTAATTGCATGAAAAATCGAGCTTAGCAAACCATATGTTTTCTGACTCTCTTAAATATCTTGACGTAATGATACACACCCTCGAAATCTGTTCCTTCGATTATCAATTCATCGGAATCAAGTTTTAGGATTTTTTCTCTGAAATCGTCGTATTCCGACAGATAAATCTTATTATCATTTTTCTTAAGAAAAACACGGTTAGAGAATAGTGTGTTCCACTTTTTAAATATTGAATCGTAGGTAAGACATTCGTCGGTGAAAACCATCCTCTTGTTTAGAGTGAACCTATGCTTTTCAGAAGAATCAAGCTCTTTTTTATAAGGAAAATTTCCAACACTGTCATTAACAACTTTTCCATCGATTTTTTCTCTCACACGGAGTTTCACCAACCACCATTCACCAGTAAGATAGTCGGGATTTACAATACCTTCGGATTCCTCTTTTTCTTGAGTTTCATTATTAGACGATGCAAAGGTAAATACAGGTAGGCATAAAGACATTAACAATAAAAATTTTTTCATAATAAATTTTGCTTATAGGTTTTATCAATCGTTGTTGTTGCAAAGGTAAAATTTTTAATTTAGAAATCAAAAAAATTAAAGCAATTTATTTTAAATATTTCCCTTCATATGCGGGATTTGCCGTCGCGCCAGCCAATTCTTGCGCAGCAAAACAGGCGTTTTCAGGAAGTCAGACAATAGTCCATATTCGTCAGGTCGACATGTATCTTTTCGGGTTTTATGACGACTAAACAACATAGTTGTTAATAAATTTCGTAGAACTGGCGGTCAAATGGCAATAAATTATTATCTTTGCACTTGATTACAGTAGATATGCAATCCATATGGGTAGATTTATTAAAACAATAACACTATCAGCATTAACATTTGTATGCTGCAACAATCAAATGGTAGCAAGCATGAGCAATATAAACAACGACAATTTCGAATATGCAAATGAGCGTTTTGCTGATTTGCAAATGCTTAGATACAAGGTTGAAGGATTCAACAACCTCACTCTTAAACAAAAGACTTTAATTTATCATTTAAGTGAAGCGGCACTTTACGGACGTGACATACTTTTCGACCAGAACGGCAAATATAATTTAAGAATCAAACAGATTCTTGAGGACATCTACCTCTCTAAGAATGTAGACCGCCAGTCCGACGACTTCAAGGCGATGGAGATATACCTCAAACGTGTATGGTTCTCAAACGGCATCCACCATCACTACGGATGCGATAAGTTCATACCTGGTTTCTCAGAGAGTTGGTTCCGTTCGGCTTGGGATAAATGCAAGAGCAAAGAACATGCTGAATCTATCAATATCGACGAGATATGCAATGTAATCTTCAATCCTGAAATCATGCCAAAGCGTGTGAGCCTATCGGGAAAGGACTTAGTAAAGGCATCTGCTTGTAATTACTACGAAAATGTGACACAAGAAGAAGCCGAGAAATATTATAACACACTGAAAGCACAAGGAAATCCTGAGCGACCAGTGATGTACGGAATGAACAGCCGTCTGGCTAAAGACAAAAACGGTAACATCATAGAAAAGAAATGGACTGCAAGCACCATGTACGGTAGTGCTATAAACAAGATTATTGAGCACTTGAAACTTGCAAGACCATTTGTTGAAGATGAACAACAGGGCAAGGTGCTCGACAAACTGATTGATTATTACATCACTGGAGATCTAAAGACTTTCGATGAATACAGCATCTTATGGGTGGAAAACACAGAGCCACTCGTAGATTTCGTCAATGGATTCATTGAATGCTACGGTGATCCTCTCGGTCTGAAATGTTCATGGGAGTCAATTGTCAACTTCAAAGATGTTGAAGCCACAAAACGCACTGAGACTCTCTCAAAAAATGCACAATGGTTCGAAGACCATTCACCCGTGGACGAAAAGTTCAAGAAAGAAAACGTAAAAGGAATATCAGCCAAGGTCATCAACGCTGCAATTCTTGCCGGAGACCTATACCCCGCAACTGCTATCGGCATCAACCTGCCAAACAGCGACTGGGTTCGTAAAGAACACGGAAGCAAGTCTGTGACTATAGGAAACCTCACAAGCGCATACAGCAAGGCTGCAGGCAACGGAATGAGAAAAGAATTCTGTTTCTCACAAGAAGAAGTGGATTTGATTGAGAAATATGGCGACACCACAGACGACCTCCACACAGACCTCCACGAATGTCTGGGTCATGGTTCCGGTAAGCTCTTACCAGGTGTTGACGGTGACAGTCTGAAAGAATATGGTTCTACAATCGAAGAAGCCAGAGCCGATTTATTTGCATTATATTATCTGGCTGATCCAAAACTCATTGAATTGGGATTAGTTCCAGACGATATCGCATATCGTTCTGAATACTACACATATATGATGAACGGATACATGACTCAGTTAGTACGTATCGAATTGGGCAAAGACATTGAGGAAGCCCACATGCGCAACAGAGCATTGATTGCAAACTGGGTTATGGATCATTCTGATTGTAAAAACGACACACCTGTAGTTAGTGTTATTCATCGTGAAGGAAAAACCTACATCAAGGTAAATGATTATACACAACTACGCAATCTGTTTGGAGAATTATTAGCTGAGATTCAAAGAATAAAAAGTGAAGGAGATTATAGAGCAGCAAAGAATCTCGTTGAGAAATATGGTGTAAAGATTGACAAGACCCTGCACCAGGAAGTTCTTGAACGTTATAACAAACTGAATCTGGCTCCATACAAAGGATTCATCAATCCTGTATATAAGCCAACATACGACAAGGACGGAAACATCACTGACATTACAATTGACTATACAGAATCATACACAAACCAAATGCTTCGATATAGTCACGATTATCGCACATTGCCTCTCATAAATGAATAATTCAGTAGCAGACACAGTCTTAGACATAAAGAAGGATTTACGTGCAAGCATGAACGGGGTTGCATCAGCAGCCATGCGGTCAAGTGCCGACTATCGAGTTAATTTCGGAGTTGAACTGCCACGTCTTCATGCAATCGCCAAAGACTACGGCAAGAACCATGAGCTGGCACAGGCATTATGGAAAGAATCCGTACGTGAATGCAGAATACTTGCCACATTAATCCAGCCTGTAGATTCGTTCGATGAAGAATTTGCCGACCTCTGGATTGAATCCATACACACTGTTGAAATCGCTCAGATTGCCTCACTCAACTTGTTTCAACATATGAAACAGGCATCAATAAAGGCTTTTCAATGGATTGCAACAGAAAACGAGATAAAACAAGTTGCAGGACTTTGCATTATCAGTCATCTCAAAAGAGCCACCGAGTTAAGTGAACGCTCACTCAACGAGCTAAACGACCAACTCTCGGCATTGCTCGAAGCACAAGACACTCCGATAAGTGTAAGAAAACTTGCAAACAACATATCAATACAGATAAATGACAACAGTGACAAATAACGACGACACACGTCTTGAATGCGCAAGGGAAGCCCTGACACAATACATGTTGGAGAAACGCTGCCGCAAGACACCAGAACGTTACGCTCTACTTGAAGCTGCATTTACAATTGGCGAACAATTCACCGTCGATACATTGCAGAAATTCGTAGAGAAGAAACTGCCCTTAAGCAGAGTCACTGTATATAACAACTTAGAATTATTCGTCAAAGCAGGACTCGTTGTAAAACATCCGACACCAGGATTGGTAAAATACGAAATCTGCTATGCAAAAAAAACGCACCACAAACTGCTATGTACAGTATGTGGAAGCACAACAGAATTTCTTGACGATGCCATAAGTGATTTCTTGATGCAAAAACGCTTTAAGAAATTCCATTCGACAAACTGCTCCGTAACAATCTTCGGTATATGCAGTCGCTGTCAGGCAAAAATCAACAGAGAAAGAAAGAAACTCAACAAACAAAATAAAAAAACAAAATGAAAGTAGACGTATTATTAGGTCTCCAATGGGGAGACGAAGGAAAAGGAAAGGTAGTTGACGTACTTACACCTCGTTATGATGTAGTCGCAAGATTCCAAGGTGGACCAAACGCAGGACACACCCTTGAATTCGAAGGACAGAAATATGTTTTACGTTCTATCCCATCTGGTATATTCCAGGGCGATAAAGTAAACATCATCGGTAATGGTGTCGTACTTGCTCCAGACCTCTTCATGGACGAAGCTAAAGAATTAGAGAAATCCGGACACGAACTTAAGAGTCGTCTTCACATCTCCAAGAAAGCTCATCTCATAATGCCAACTCACCGTATCCTTGATGCTGCATACGAAGCTGCAAAAGGTAAGAACAAGGTTGGTACAACTGGTAAAGGTATCGGACCTACTTACACTGACAAGACAAGCAGAAACGGTCTTCGTGTAGGTGATATCCTTGATAACTTTGAGGAAAAATATGCAGCACACAAGGCACGCCACGAAGAGATGCTTCGCGCCCTCAACTATACAGACTACGATATCACAGAAATCGAACGTCACTGGATGGAAGGTATCGAATACATGAAGCAATTCCCTCTCGTTGACAGCGAGCACGAAGTAAACAATCTCCTTAAAGAAGGAAAGAGCATGCTTTGCGAAGGTGCACAAGGTACTATGTTGGATGTTGACTTCGGTTCATATCCATTCGTTACATCAAGCAACACTATCTGTGCCGGAGCATGTATCGGTCTTGGTATCGGTCCTAACAAAATCGGTGACGTATTCGGTATTATCAAGGCATACTGTACTCGTGTTGGTGCTGGTCCATTCCCTACTGAACTTTTCGATGAAACCGGCGATAAGATACGTGAAATCGGTCACGAATACGGTGCAGTTACAGGACGTGAACGCCGTTGCGGATGGATTGACCTCGTTGCATTGAAATATGCTATTGCAGTAAACGGTGTAACTAAACTCATCATGATGAAGAGCGACGTTCTCGATGGTTTTGAGACAATCAAAGCATGTGTTGCATACAAGCAAAACGGTGAATACATCAACTATTTCCCATACGACATCAACAGCGGAATCGAACCAGTTTATGTTGAAATGCCAGGATGGAATCAGGATCTTACAAAGATCACATCTGAAGCTGAATTCCCAGAAGCATTCAAGGACTACATTGCATTCCTCGAGCAAGAACTTGAAACTCCTATTACAATTGTTTCTGTTGGTCCTGACCGCGCTCAAACTATCGAAAGATAAAGACTGAGTGAATGACATTCATTAAACTCAGATACTCAATGAAAATTATATTAACTGAATGAAAATAATTGCTCCCAAATCATATAACTCTTGCACGATTGGACTACCTCCCTCAAAGAGCGTAGTCAATCGTGCTATTGTTTTATATTCTCTTTACAGAAAGTCCACAAAATCTGTACAAGAAGATAATAGTGTATCAATTAAAGATCTGTTAGATCAGAAATACTCAGGGCAACCTCTATGCGACGATATCAGTGTAATGCAATATCTCGCAGACAATATCGACAAGACCGACACATTCTCGGTTCAGGCATCAGGTACAGCGATGCGATTCGGAACAGCTCTCTTTGCCGTTACGGAAGGAACACGCACCATTACTGGAACTGCCAGATTATGTGAACGCCCTATCAAACCATTGGTTGATGCATTAAGACAACTGGGAGCAAATATTGAGTATTTAAAAGAAGAGGGTTACCCTCCATTAAAAATACATGGTAACCCACAAATGAAAGGAGGCGAACTATCAATACGTGGTGATATAAGTTCACAATTTATCTCCGCACTACTCATGATATCTCCATCTACACAAAACGGCATCCACCTCAATATCGAAGGCGAACAAGTTTCACAGTCGTATATAAATATGACAAATGAAATGATCAGACGAGTGATAGAGATGAATGAAACTCCAGAATTAGAGCCCGACTGGTCTGCTGCCGCATTTTGGTATGAGATATCAACTCTATGCGGAGTAACATTCAATCTACCTGGATTGAAACCAGACAGTGTTCAAGGAGATAAAATATGCGACAGAATATTCAAGTTGGTCAATGAATACAAAAAAGAAGATGGAATCTTCGAATACGACTTCCAGGATTGTCCCGACCTTGCTCAGGCTGTTATCGTGACATGCTGCGTAAAACAGATTCCATTCAAGTTTATTGGTCTTAAGACTTTAAAAATAAAAGAAACAGACCGAATTGTCGCATTAAAGACTGAATTACAGAAGTTAGGTTATTGTCTAAACATTTCAAACGAAACCATTGAATTTGACGGCAAGAGAAACGATTGTACTAACGATACAGTAAGTATTGAAACTTATAAAGACCATAGAATGGCAATGGCTTTTGCACCATGCGCCATCAAATTCGGTTCAATAAATATCTTAGATCCGGATGTGGTCAACAAATCATACCCAACATTCTGGAATGACCTACAAAAAGCAGGATTTATTTTATCATAAATTCAAGATGAATTCATCACGACTTAATTGATAAAGAATAAAAACATGCAATATTTAATTTACGGACTGATTACTCTCGGAGTAATCGCTTTTATATTAGGGATACTGCGTAATAGAGCTTTAAAACGAAAATTAGAACGAGGCGAAATCAATGAAATGCCTCAAATAAAGCAAATTGAAGACATGGAATGCTGCGGACAGCATGAAGTGTGCGAAAAAGAAAGTCTGCTTGCAGCAATTAGCAAGGATATTGAATACTACAACGACGAAGAACTCGATCGTTTCCGTGGTAAAGAATCGGAGGATTATACTTCCGATGAAATTGAAGAATTCAGAGAAGTTCTATTTACAATGCGTGACGATGAAGTTGCTGGATGGGTACGCTCACTTCAGCTACGTTCAATAAATCTTCCTGATGATATCAAGAACGACGTTTACCTTATTGTTGGCGAACTAAGAAAATAGTCTTTTTTATTTTTATAAGAAGACATTGTATGTTTCATTGAAGGAAAAGAAAAGTCACATCAATCTGAAAGAAAGTCAAAACAGCGCTTTATAATAATTTATATAAGAATTTTTTGTTTATGAAATTTGAAACAAAATACAATGTAGGAGATCAAATATGGGGCATGCTTCATAATAAGCCTCATCTCTTTACCATACAAAGAATAAAAATAGACACTAACTATGGTACATCTGAAGCGCATTATTCAGAAACTTATTATTTGGATAACATCGCACAGAGAGTATTAAAAGAAGACTTAGAGAAATACTTCTTTGCTACTAAAGAAAAGTTAGTAATGTCTTTGCTTGAATAACAAGAGAGTTGAAAATTGAGAGTTGAAAGTTGACAATTCTCAAGGGAAACAAAAAATTATCAATTACGACAATGTCACCTGATTGTTTACATTTGTCCTGATTCAATCAAGAGAATACAACGTTCAGTTAGACGGTCGTCGATTTCAGGATCATATTCCTTCTTAAGGCTTGCACCGAATAATGAAGCAAAAGCATTATACAAACCAGCCTTAAAACCGCCCATATAGGTTTTTATCAATTGATAACTTGTCTGATCACACTGACGGTCAATCAACTTGATAAGCAACTTACCCTGAGAGAATGTCAGTTTCTTCATACGTGGAGTATAAGTACGCTTCAGTTCTTTCTCCATCTGTTTCATATACTGATCCTTTGCACGCTTGTCGGGCAAAGAATCCAGATGTGCTATGCAAGAATTAATCGTATGCTGTATCTCCACTGCAATTGGATATACTTTCTTTATATTATTTGCAATCTTGTAGTATTTCTTGGCCTGCGTCTTGGATTTGAATACCAATGGAGAGAAAACATAAATATCATTCATTACAAACCAAGGAATAGAATCGCCTTCATACCACACCTTACCCGCATAACTCACACCATGTGAGAATACAGGAGCACCGGTCATGGCACGATCCATCTCCAGAGTTGCCGTAATGCCCTGTGACTTTGCATTCTGTGAAACAAAAAACAACAGCCACGTGAAGATAAATGCCGATATGTATAATTTTCTACTTTTCACGCTGCAAAAATAGAAAGAATATTTTAGGAAATCGCAATATTTAAGAAAGATTTAACGTTGTTTGTTACTAATTTATGCTTTTTTAGTTTATCAATTCGTTGAAAACAACTATCTTTGCACTGAAAATCATATTTTTCTCAAAAAGAAGAGTGATATTGAGATTACAACAACTCTGTCCTAAAGTCCACAGAAGAAGATGCAAACTTTCTGCATTTTCATCTTAGGAAACCGAAGTTAATGGACACTATATAAGAAACATATAAGCATATAAGTAACATTTAATAACATGGGATTAAAGAAATATTTTACAGGCAAGACTGGTTTTGCATTTTGGTTAAATGTATTTTTAGCTATTGTTGTATTGATCACAGTACCAGTACTGCTTTTCAATTGTCTTGATTCATACACTCATCATGGAGAAAAACTCAGTGTACCATCTGTTATTGGCAAAAGAGCATATGAAGCAGAAAGCATCCTCGATAAGAAAGGATTCGTTGCAGTCATATCCGACTCTACATACAGAAAATCCGCTAAACCAGGTGCCGTTCTCGACCAGAACCCAAAAGCTGGCATAATGGTTAAATCTGGAAGAATCATATATCTTACAATCAATTTGTATGGTGAACCTCTGGTTAAGATTCCAGACCTCGCCCACAACAGTTCATTACGCGAGGCTGAAGTGCAATTGCATTCACTTGGATTCAAAACCACTGCTCCTAAATTCGTACCTGGTCAGGCAAAAGACCTCGTACTCATGATTAAGCAAGGCAGACGAGAAGTTCATAGCGGTGAGATGGTATCAAAAGAACGTGCTTTGACAATCTATGCCGGAGCAGGTATTGAAGAAAGCGATACCGTTTACTTCGAAGATGACTATTCAAAAGATTCATTGATAAATACAGAAGATATTCACGAAAGTAATTTTGACGTTCAACTCTAACAGACAATTATCATTACAACACAATTATTGATAATTGCTCTTACACGACAAACATCAACACAATGAATCAAGACGAACTGAACATACAATTGAACGACCCTGACTTGGACGAAGATAACGATCAGGAACTTGACGAGGAAGAGTCACAATTATATGAACATCATAGAATAATCGTCGACCCGGGGCAGAAACCAATGAGGGTCGATGTTTTTCTTATCGACCACTTGCCAAATGTCAGCAGAAACAGGATACAACGCGCGGCAGACTCAGGCTTTATTCTTTGTAACGACCGCCCTATAAAACGTAGTTACAAGGTGAAACCTGCCGATGTCATACGTATAATGCTCGACAGACCATATTACGAAAATGCCATTATCCCCGAAGAAATACCATTAGATATAGTATATGAGGACGACGACATCATCGTAATCAACAAACAAGCAGGACTTGTTGTACATCCAGGACATGGCAACTGGCGAGGAACTATGCTTAACGCACTCGCATGGCATTTCAAGGACTCTCCTAAATACGATATAAACAATCCTGAAATTGGACTTGTGCATCGTATTGACAAAGACACAAGCGGACTGCTCGTCGTTGCAAAAACAGCAGAAGCCAAAACAAGTCTCGGACAACAGTTCTTCAACAAGACGACAAAACGTGAATACAATGCACTTGTGTGGGGACATATCAAGGAAGACGAAGGACGAATCGAAGGAAATATCGGACGAAATCCTAAAGACAGAATGCAGATGGCTGTATTTCCACCTGACAGCGAGATTGGAAAACATGCAGTAACGCATTACTATGTACTTCAACGATTCGGCTACGCAACACTTGTTAAATGTGTTCTTGAGACAGGACGTACGCATCAGATACGTGCACATATGAAACATATCGGACACACACTCTTTAACGATGAACGATATGGAGGAGACCAGATTCTAAAAGGTACAACGACAAACAGCTATAAGCAATTCATACAAAACTGCTTCAAAGTATGCCCTCGACAGGCACTGCATGCAAAAACTCTCGGATTCGTACATCCACGCACTGGTAAGGAAATGATGTTCACATCAGAACTGCCACAAGACATGCAAGCATTAATTGATAAATGGAATAATTATAAATTATAAAAATGGGAAAGAAAATTGTTGCAATTATTGCAGGAGGCGATTCTTCAGAACACGACGTCTCAATGCGCAGCGCAGCTGGTATCAGCTCATGGCTTGATACTGAGAAATATATTGTTTATACTATAGAAGTTAGAGGACTTAACTGGCAAGTTCTTCTGTCTGACGGCACTACAACAGAAGTTAATCGTCATGATTTCTCATTCGTTGAGAAAGGACAGACTATCCATCCAGATTTCGCATACATAACTATACATGGCACCCCAGGAGAGAACGGTATTCTGCAAGGTTATTTTGAGCTATTACAGATTCCTTATTCATCATGTAACCTCCTCGCAGCAGCCATCACATTCGATAAATTCACACTTAACCAGTATCTGAAGGGATTCGGTGTGAAGATTGCAGATGCAATCTTACTAAGAAAAGGACAGTCAATCAGCAACGAGGAAGTAATCGAGAAAGTGGGACTGCCTTGTTTCATCAAACCAAACGGTGCTGGAAGCAGTTTCGGAGTTACCCGTTGCAAAGATGTTTCAGACATTCAGCCTGCTATCGCAACTGCACACAAAGAATGTCCTGAAGTGATGATTGAATCAGAAATTGTTGGAACAGAAATTGCCAATGGAGTATTCCGTAAGGCAAACGGAGACATTCATGTGTTACCTATCACTGAAGTTGTAAGTGAAAACGAATTCTTCGACTATAACGCTAAATACAACGGACAAGTAACAGAAATCACACCAGCACGTTTCTCTGACGAGACAACAAAAAGAATCAAAGCCCTCACCGAAGCAATTTACACTATCATCGGAGGCGAAGGCATCATGCGTGTTGACTATATCATATCAAAAGGAACTGCTTCAGACGGTTCACAGACCGATGTAATCAATCTTCTGGAAATCAATGCGACTCCAGGAATGACAGCCACCAGCTTTATTCCTCAACAAGCTAAAGCCGATGACTTACAGATGAAGGATATTCTTGATGAAGTAATCAATCAGAAACTGGGAGCAAAAAAATAATATAAATCCCATCAACTGATAAATCATAAATCAAGCCTCAAATACTCACATTCTATGAGCCTTTAGGCTTGATTTTATCTATTATTAAAGATTATCCTTTTCGCAAATAAATTTCCATGAAAAACAGAATCTTTCTCATAATCAGATAAAAACGACAAACATATGAAACTACAACAACTACATTTATTGATTCTGTGTATGATACTTTCAAGTGCCGCATTTGCACAAAATAAACAAATAATATCAACACCAACAATAGCATTCATTCAACAGCCTGTTGCAGTTTCTATTGCGCAAAAAGGAGAATCAATAGCACTCTCAGCAGAAGCTATAGGTTTTAATAAAGACATCTCATATCAATGGTATCAGAACTCCGTAAACAGAAATTTTGACGGTTCTCCTATCATTGGTGCGACATCAAAAGAATATGAGACCCCACCATTTACCGACAAAGAAATCAGATATTACTACTGTGTTGCATCCTACAGCAATAAAGAAACGACATCAGATGTCGCCACAGTAGCCTACACAGGGTTGCCAGCACTTTATATCAACACACCTGAAGGTGTCGAGATAACCTCCAAGGAAGTATGGACAGAAAACACAACCATGACATTATCTAATGCACCTAAAAGTCAATGGAACTTTGAAAATGTCTCAACAAACATTCGGGGACGAGGCAACCACACATGGGAACTGAAGAAAAAGCCATATGCCCTTAAGCTGGATAAAAAACAAGAAATCATGGGCATGCCTAAACATAAGCGTTGGGTATTGATTGCAAACTATTTGGACAACAGTTTTCTTAAGAACCATCTGGCTTTTTACCTAAGCAGAGAATTAGAAATGGACTACACACTCCGTGGCGAGTTTGTAGATCTTATTTTCAATGGCACTTACAGAGGACTTTATTGGTTGGGAGAAGCCATAAAAGTTGATAAAAACAGAGTAAATATTAATGACGGCGACGAAGATATGTCAGACAATCAAGACAAGGATTTTCTTATCGAGATAGATACATATTTCGATGAACTCGTCAAATTCCGTTCATCAATCCGCAACTTGCCATATATGATACAGAATGACGATTATATGATTGATGAGAATAATAATATAACCACTGGCGGTACAGCACGTATGAACCGATTGCAGACAAAAGTCAATGAATTGGAGCGGTTGCTCTATCCTGATTACACATCGAAAAAGAACACCGATCAATGTTCTGTTCCAGACGAATCATATTCAGATATCATAGATGTTGCATCATGGGCTAAATTCTGGCTAATCAATGAGATCATGCAAAACGAGGAATTAGAATACCCTAAGAGTTGTTATTTCACATTCGAGAGCACCAATAACGATCGCTTCAAGGCAGGACCTGTATGGGACTTCGATTGGGCTGTTTTAAAAGAATCAAATAGTATCGATATCAATAAAACAATATATTTCAATGCGTTGTTTAAGTCACCAACATTCCTCGCCACACTTGAAGATCTATGGAGGAGGTATTCTTCAAGAATTAACATCATCGATGCAACAGAACCTATGCGTGAGTATCTGCGAATCGCTGCTAAAATCGACAGAGAGAAATGGGGAATACACAATGATCCAAAGCAGTCTTCATCAAAAGGTGACTTTGACAACTATGTTGACTTCCTACAATCAACTGTTGAGCATAAAATCGGTGTGGTAGATAATTATATAACAAATACATTACCACAATATCAGATTTCAGAAGCCCCAACCTCAATTACAGA
>JAGABW010000012.1 GCA_017614465.1 Bacteroidaceae bacterium
ATTTGGAGACAACTTTACTATCAGAGTCTTTTTGTATGCCTCACGAACAGCACGTACCACCTGACTGGCTCCATCGGTTGTTACACCGAATGCCATACCGCCCTGACGCACATTAGGACAAGATATATTCAATTCGATTGCTGGAATATTCTCCAGATCATTTATCTTAGCTGCACATTCAGCATAATCCTCTGGACAGCTACCCGAAACATTCACAATCATGTTAGTCTTGATGTCCTTAATCTGAGGATATATATTCCTACAGAAATAATCCACACCCTTGTTCTGCAGTCCCACACAGTTCAGCATACCATATGGGGTTTCAGCCATACGTGGATAATCATTTCCTTCACGAGGATTGAGAGTGGTTCCCTTTACTATGATACCACCGATATCCTCCAAATTAACCAGATCAGCAAATTCCAGTCCATACCCAAATGTACCGCTTGCTGTCATCACAGGGTTCTTCATCTTCAGCCCTGCTATATTAACACTTATATCTGACATATCTTGAATTCTCCTTTATATTATAAACAAAATAAATTACCAGTTCAGATCATTCACATCGAATACCGGACCTTCTTTGCACACACAGACATTACCACGCACAGTCTTCTCCACACAACACAGACATGCCCCCAATCCACATGCCATCATGTTTTCGAGCGACACCTCACATTTTATTCCGCGTTGGTTGGCAAACTTAGCCATGGCCACCATCATTGGTTTTGGACCGCATACCGAGATTCTATCAAATTTCACAGCAGAACTCTCTTTCAACACATCTGAATCTGTCACAAAACCTTTATTTCCCATCGAGCCATCCTCGGTTGTGACATACACATCACCAATCGACTTGTACTGGTCCAACATAATCAGATTCTTGCTGCTGCGTCCACCTAAAAGGAATACTGGAACGGCCTTGGCTTCAACCAACTGACGACCATACTCAAGGAGAGGAGCAATGCCTACACCACCGCCGACGAGTAACACTTTCTCGCCAGCAGTTCCTTGTGTAAATCCGTTTCCAAGAGGGAACAACACATTAAGGCTATCCCCCACCTTTAATTCAGACAATGCACGTGTGCCATCACCTACCAGTTGTATAAGCAAATGTAATTCATTCTTCACCAAATCCACATAATTCACTGAAATCGGACGACGAAGGAATGTCTTTGGAGAACCTTCAACTTTGATTTCCACAAATTGTCCTCCTCGAATATCTGTGAACGGCTTATCATCGGTAAGTTTCAACAAGACATAACCATCACTTGGATATTCCACAGCTACAACCTTCAGATCTTTACATTGTTTCATATTCTTATTTTATTAATTTCTATAATAAACCAATATTATACTTGTTATACCTAACACTCTTGTTTTTTATATTCCCCATGCAGCAGGATTGCATTCATCCTCAACCTTATTTTCTATCCTGTCGTCGAGTTGCTGGAAGAAATCAAATCCTGTAATCTTCTCTATCTTATTTACACTCACTGCATAATCACGCATATCACCACCCACATTCTGATTTGGATATATAAATCCTATCGCCTTTGGTACACGACCCATCATCAGCACAACCTTGAAGAACCTGTCTGGAACAGCTATTCGTCGCCCGTTCTTGCCTATCCATCGTGGACGTGGCGAATCATATATCGGCCCCGATGCTATATATATCTTTTTGTAGTTGTTTGCCCATGAGCGGCATTGTATCTCCAAATCATTCCATGCCCCCACATTAAGTCCATGGCTCTGCGGACACATGTTGCTCATATAAAAACACTCCGACATTGCAATCTTTGAATGTCTGTTATCGGCTGCAGGACACATATGTCCCCTATCCAGTCTCGAGCGCGAATAATCGCTATGTGTTACTCTGTATTTGCCAGGCAACTTAGGATCCACATCAAAGAAATCACTTCGCTTATGAGGACCGTTCACCCGATTGGGAGTCAAGCACCATGCCACATAGTTGGGAGTTAGTTTTTCGCGATTGAAAGACAATATATATGAATCATGTTTTATCAGGATTTCATTTCTTATCGGAGCAGGTTTCTCCAATTGTGCATACATCGGCTGACACATGACAATCAGTAATGCCATGAATATATTCAGTCGAGTTATATTCATATTAAACATTTTGTCTGTGATATGTCTGACATTAAATAAACCTTTCATTTGTTTTTTCTTTTGATAAAATGCAATTAATTCAGGTTTCGTAATATGGGTTTGACAAATAATTCTTACCTTTGCACGAGCAACGCCGAATTGGCTCAGTTGGTAGAGCAACGCATTCGTAATGCGTAGGTCGCGGGTTCGAGTCCCGCATTCGGCTCATTCATCAATTATATTTTCATCACAGGGTCATACCCTGTTTTTTTATATCCTAACACTTCTCTAATACCACTGCACACTACTTGTGTAACTTGATTTCTTATCATACTTCAACGCATCAGTCAAAGTACTTGCGCTGGCACGTAATGTGATATGATATGAGGTAAATGTACCAAACACAAATCCGGCAGAGATATTAAAACAGTGCATATCTCTTGACACATTCACCGTAGTCATAGAGATGTCATGATTTGTAAAGTCATAACCTGATGAGAAATTCAGGTTCCAATTTGATGTTGGACGAATACTTCCCGAGAAATTCAAGTTTTGAGTAAACTTATATGGGTAACGCATTGTCCTGACATTGATTCGAGCCTGACGATCTTCAGCCATGGTGATACCATAAGAAACTGAGAATGACCATGGAATAGAGAATTTCATGTATCCGTTCTCATCCAGTCCGTCCGAATTGCCTTTATCTGCTTTCTCCGAAGCCTTGGTATCGGTTTCTTCGCCCTCGGTTGTTTCTGCGTCCTCCTCTTTTGCTTTTCCTCTCAATTTATCCCAGAAAGTCTTGAACTTCTGCCATGATTGGTTATTGAACGAGAACGACAAGTTTTTACTTGCTCCCTGGAAACGTCCGAATCGTCCGTATGACCATTCAGTCCTGTCACCCACGATTACATTACCGTTCTTGTCGAAGTCGTATGCGTAAGTCTGGAACACAGCATTCATGTTGAATGAGAACTTACCCCATTTCAATCGAAGACGTGTGGAGAGGTTGCTCCATGGCTGACGTTTTGCCGACATGTTATACGACAGATTCGCCCCCAACTCATCTATGATACTTATCTTCTTAATACCCGTTGTGTCTTTGTCGCTCTTTATCTTCATCTCCACATTGTTAGATAAGTCGAGCGAAACCGACCCTGTCTTTCCACGAGGTGCAGTTCCAAACAAAGATGATGAATATGGAGAATACGACACTAATGTCACATTACCGTCGAGATCGGTCTTGGTATATGTTTTCCAATAACCATATTTGCTTTCACCGAAATCAGGTGCATAACTGAATGAAATCTGTGGAGTTATCACATGACGGATTTTCTGAATCTTATCACCAAAAATACTCTTCAATGGTGTGTAGAACACATATAACTTAGTGTTTGCAGAAAGATTCAAGTTGTAGTTGCTCACACGATTAAATCCGTATATTGTATCGTTTACAACACGCTGATTGGCATCATCCCAACTTTGTTCAATACGATTAGTGTACCAACGTTCTATATAGTTAAACGAAGGTGTCACATTAATATAATTGAATAAATTAAACGAAGCATTAATAGGAATAGAGTGACGCATACCATTACGCCAGTCCTTAACCAAATCAGAATGCAGCAACTGGTCTTCCTTTGTAGATATACTGTTTGAGAAACTACCAGTATAGTTCATGCTGATTTTCTCATACCAGCGTTCTTTTCCCGAAACATGTTTGCGTTTGAACGGATAGAAACGGTTCAGACTGATACTCAAATCAGGCAATGTCAAAGAAAGAGTCGAGTCACGCATGTTCTGCGCTATATTGAATGACGATGCAATCGACAAACCGATTCGTGGGAAGGTATGTGAATAACTCACACTTGAAGTACGAGTACTCTGTGAATAGCTTGTTGGATTATACAAACTGGTAAGGTTGTTCTTCTCATAACTCTGTGTTGCAAAGTTCACACTTGCAGAGAATGAACTGTTAGGACTGGATTTTGGATCCTGACGGTGCGACCACTGCAATTTAAAGTTTTTTGTAGCCGAATAATCAGGCATATTCTTCTCACCAGTCTTTGTCACCTGATAATTAAAATACAGATTACCCGAATATTTATAACGTTTCTTGTATGTAGTCTGAGCTCCGAGTCCCCACGAGCCCTTTGTAAATATCTCACCTGTAAGTTTAAGGTCAACATTGTCATTTATGGCAAAATAATATCCACCATCGCGCAGATAAAAACCACGAGTCATCTCGTCACCATAACTTGGCATGATGAATCCCGAAGAATACTTGCTTGTGATTGGGAAATATCCGAAAGGCAATGCAATTGGCAATGGCACATCCTCAACAACAAGCCATGCAGGACCGAAAAACACATTTTTTCCAGGTCGTACCTTAGCTCTTGACAAAGCAAAATAGAAATGCGGATGCTTTTCGTCGCAAGTGGTATATCGTCCATGTCGCATGAATACTTCCCCGTTTTCATTTCTCTTAGCCTCACCACCAGTAATAAAACCTTCTTGTTGAGCAGTAGTTACATTTGTGATAAAACCTTTACGAGTAGAGAAATTATAATCCATCTGCTCCGATTCATATTCGTCATTTCCTTGCTTAAACACAGGTTTTCCCATCAACACACCTAATGTGTCAGGCACACCATAAGCATGAACGATAGACGAATCCATGTTCATCGCCATCTCTTGGGCAGTCAACTGCATATTAGTGTAGTTCACCTTGCCGTCGCCATACAAATATGCATCCTTGGTTTCTACAAAAAACACGATTGAGTCGCTGGCAGAATATTCCACAGGTTCGTCGAGGACATTCTTTCTCTGAGTTTTCTTTATTGAATCCTCTGCTGCAGCAATAGAATCGTTCCATTGTGTAGCACGTGGTTTAGAACTGATTCCACGTTCACGATCAAAGAGAGCTTTAAGAGAATCCAAATGGCTCAATGTATTTCGTGCAGTAGAATCCAAAATCTGCTCAGGCACAGAATCGTTCATCAAAATCTGTTTTTTTGATGATTCAGCCGACACCAAATTCTGTAATTCCACCTTAACAGGTTCCTTGCCATCAGCAGCATGTCCTGCCTTTGCAGAATCAAACACATCACCATAATTAAAACGGTTATAGTTTGATGCAATAGCATATGAATCAAAAAGTACTCCTTGTGTCATCATAATTGAAAGCACAAAGAGAACAACAAATAATATGGTATATTTTCGTTTCAAACTATTGTCCGTTTTATTCCAAAGGGCAAAGTTACGAAATAATGCTGAGATACGAAAGCATTTTAGAATGATTAACGAATATAATACCACAAATAAGCATTTTCTAAGACGATTGGCGATGATGCGCAATTGAAAATTGAGAATTGATAATTGATAATTATTGCAGGTGCTATGATTTTGACATATCAAGATATGTCGGGGATTTTTTTATTGTTTCACAAGAAATCTTAAGCTCTGACGAGCTAGAAATCTTAAAGGGGGAAATCTTGGACTCTACGAGTCAGAAATAAGCAAGTTGCAAGCAACTTGTAATAAAATATGATTACATGAGATTGGACAATTAATAGTTATGCGTGTAACTTTAAAAGCATCCCTGATGCTTTCATTTCTAGTTCGAAGAACTTAAGATTTCCTCAACTAAGATTTCTGACTCGAAGAGTCCAAGATTTCTAACGAAGTTATAAAAATAACAAAGTATTGCGCAGCAATATCATTAACCAAACTGATTCTCAGGGACTACGAAATAATTATCAATTGTAACTCTGTTGCATTTTTTCAGAGGTTGTTTCAGTTTTTGAAACAGTATAGGTGTATCTTTGCAGCAGTATTAACAATTAAAACAAGATTATTATGTTTGGAGTTTGGATTTTAGCTATAGTATTATTATTGCTATCATATAGCATTTCACCATGGGCAATGTTAACTGAGGTATTATTGTATATATCATGTTGTTTATGGAAACTCTTTAGAGATTGATCCCTCTAAACGATGTTCTTCATCTGAAGATACGATGACGGTTTCAAGTGTTCTGTTGCATTTGCATGATGATGGTTTTGTCATATAAGATGTTCGGGATGCCTTCGGGATTCGTTCGGGATTAGTATATGATTTACTTGAGGGGAAATGTAAAAATAAAAACCGAACGTAATATGTTCGGTTTTATACAATATATATGAAGTTGATGCTCTTATTTTAATCTTTCATTAAGTTTTCAAAGAAAGTGTCTAATTCATCGTCTAAGCCCTTCAGTAATTCTGTTGTGATAATGATATTATCATCATCAACAATAAGCAATTCCTCGATTGTTTCTTTGTCGTTGTCTTCGAGAACGAATGCAAATGGTTTGGCAACAGAGATGTTCTCAAAACATTTTTCAGAATACATTTGATTAAGCAACTCACGCAATGGTGCCACAATGTATGTGATATATTCGTCTCCGTCAATGTCAATCCAGTCCTCAATAAAGATGTTTGAAGTTTCCACTTCATCATCGTTGTAGAAATATAAAATTCCAGTGTCGGTGTCCACATGCATATGCACATCTGTAACAACCTGAAAATCTTCTTCCTGAGAATTTGTTACAGAATCGATAATTGCTTGACGCAATTTCTGTTGTATGTCAATGCTGAGTACTTCTGTCATAACGAATCCTTATATACATTTCTGCAAATTTACAAATAATATATGAAAGAAAGAATAAAATAAATAAAAATATTGTTATACACCTATTTTTTTAGTATTTATGTTGAATTTCCAAGAGACCTCTTTCTATTTTTCTTCGTATTTATATTGATATAATTCGTTTTAGTTGACAAAGAAATTATATTAATTTTGAATTAGTTGTAATTTTTTTTGTAACTGTTCCACGATTTGAAACAATATATCATTATTATTGCAGATTATTAACAATTAAAAACAAAATCATTATGTTAGGAGTTTGGATTTGGGCAATAATAATCATGTTTATCGCATTTTGCGTTTGCCCAGAAGGTATGACCGTGCTTGTTGCTGTATCGCTAATTATAATAATATGGAAAATCGCAAAAAAACTATTATGATAAAAGGACATTACAGAACAGCCGAAGAACTGATACAAGGACTTCAATTGTCAAAAGAAGCTTTCGATGCTCTGATTAAGGGTGTGTGACAAGACGCCAAAAATCATTAACAATAGATGGCGGTAATTCTTTAAGGTATTTTAGTGCTCTTTCTTTATCTCCACGTAGATGAAATAAGAGTGCTAAGTCAAAAAGAGAAGATTCGTTATCGACAACCTTTAGATATACATCTTTGTCTAAGAACTCGGATTTCTCTTTCTGCGTGAGGTTATGGTCGAATATTGTTTCCATATGAAAATCTTTTTGTTGGCAAATAATCTACAAAAGTAGAAACTAATTAGTCTTAATAGACAACTCCAACGTTATCATCATGGTGCTTATGGAACAATTTGGGAACAATTAACCCACTGACAATCAGCATTGGTACTGAAAATCAGTGTTTTTTTCGTTTCATTGTCAATCTTGAAAAGATGTTGAATTAGATAGTTTGTAAGGTAGTAAGTCCCATTTTGTCATAATAATATTATACAAACATTTTGAAAGCTGAAAGTAACGATTGCTGCGATAAATTGGTATAATCTAAGTATTTATGTAATAAAAAGCCGTTATTTCAAAAAAAA
>JAGABW010000091.1 GCA_017614465.1 Bacteroidaceae bacterium
GAAAAGCATCAAAATCCCAATAAGAAGTGTAAGTCATATAAGTGTTCGTGAGTGCATAAAAACATCAGATTCTATACTTGTTCAATATCTTCTTCCCATATCTTATATATGCCGAGAAGTCCATCGTTGAGGTCTTTTCCTCTTTCTATATTGTAACAAAATACATCTACTAAATGTATTGTACTTTTTTATTTTGTATGAATTATAACATTAAATTCATCCTTATTAGAATACGATTCTGATTTTTGTGCCTTACAGAAAGGTACAAATAGGATAAAAAAGATAATAAACATAAAGTTATCTCTTGTTTTATTCCACAAAGGTAATACAATTGCACAGATTATACAAATTATATTGCTACTTACTATATTTACAGAACTGGGGTCGTAGCCACCAATCCTGTTTAATTGCGTGAATGTGGGGGTATTTGTAAAATTTCAAATGGTAATGCCTGAGTGGCTCATAATCATCTTCATAGAATACTCTTTTGAGTCAAGGTCATATGTCCAATTTAACAATAAATCAATTGAATAAAAAAATCACAAGACAGTCTAAAATTATGATACCGTCTTGTGATTGTATAAAAACTATTCTAAGAAGAATATACCTTAAGCATCGCCGCCACGGCCGAACGGAGCAATAGTACGTCCACCTGATTGTTCGTTCTTCTCAGGTTGATGCAAATCTATAGGTCCAAATTGCTGTTCATAACTGGCAACTCGTTCTTGAAGTGCAAAAAGTAGTCGCTTAGCATGTTCTGGTGACATAATTACACGTGAACGAACTTCTGCTTTTTGTAGTCCAGGCAGGATTGACACAAAATCCAACACAAATTCACTGCTTGTGTTAGCAATAATTGCCATGTTTGAATATATTCCCCCTGCCACTTCTTCTTTGAGTTCTATCTGAAGTTGTTGTTTCTGTTGTTCTTCCATAAAATTTAATTTTTATTTAGTTGTTATTTTTGTTTGATTATTAATTCCAATATATAAAATAGGATAAAGCTATCTATTATGTTTATTGTTTCTTCATATTCGCCAATCCTTTGTTCAGAAAATCAATATAATGATCTGTATCTTCGTCAAAACCATATGGTTCAGACAACAACTGTTCTGTAAACGGATTCAATAACACATAGAACGGCTGTGCGTTTGCACCGAACTTACTACTCTGCAGATAACTCCATTTATCACCCACAGTACGCAGTTTTCGTGTCTTATCGCCTTCGCTAACCTCAACAACCTCGGGGAGCGGAGTCTTATCGTCAACAAAAAGTTGTATCAGCACATATTCATCCTGCAAGATACGCATTACTTCAGGTTCTGTCCATACAGCAGCTTCCATCTTGCGGCAATTCACACATCCGTATCCGGTAAAATCGATAATAACAGGTTTGTTTTCCTTCTTTGCGAGTTCTATTCCCTCGCTGAAATCATATGCACGTGCCGTTATTTCCTTATTTACCCTCTTCCAGTGTTGAGTACTCATTGGAGGAGTAAATGCACTTATAGCCTTTAACGGTTCTCCCCACAAGCCAGGAATCATCCATATGGCAAATGCAAATGAGATTAATCCTAACAGCCATCTGCCCCATCCCACTTTCTTCACTTTAGTCTCATGTGGGAAATGATATAATCCTACAAGATAAGCACCTAAAGCTAATGCAAGGATAATCCACAATGCAATGAAAATATCACGATCGAGTATGTGCCATCCATATGCGAGGTCTGCGACAGAGAAGAATTTCAATGAGAAAAACAATTCCACAAATCCCAGAATTACTTTCAGTGTGTTCATCCAATTGCCACTCTTGGGCATCTTGTCAAGCCATTTTGGGAACATTGCGAATAAGGCAAACGGAATTGCTAATCCAAGCGCAAAGCCTAACATTCCAACTGCCGGGCCATAAAGATTTCCCATGCTTGCCACTTCAACCAGAAGAAAACCTATAATAGGTCCTGTACATGAGAAACTGACAATTGTCAGGGTGAATGCCATCAGAAATATGCCTAACAACCCACTTGTCTTTTCTGCCTTATTATCAATGCTCGTACTCCATGATGCTGGCAACTGTAACTCGAACAGTCCGAAGAATGACAATGCGAAAATGACAAGAAGCAAGAAAAAGAATATATTAAACCAAGCATTTGTCGACATCGCATTCAACGCATTTGCGCCAAACAATGCAGTCACAGCCAATCCCAATATCAGGTATATCACAACGATGCTCACACCATAGACCAGGGCATCACTTATGGCATTTGTCCTGTTTTTAGCACGTTTTATAAAGAAACTCACAGTCATCGGTATCATTGGCCATACACAAGGTGTCAGCAAAGCCAGAAGTCCGCCTACAAGCCCCATCAGGAATATACTCAATATATTACTGGGAGAAGACGTGGTAACCGGAGGAATGGCCGATGATATTTCAGAGCGGGAAAGAGTGTCGACTTTTATTGAATCCTCATGGGCTTCAGATACATCCGAAACGACATCTGTTTCAGGTAACACTTCATCGGTTAGTTCCGTTTCGTCTTCTGTATCATCTTTTTTTTTATCAGTCAGAGTATTTTCGCGCGTAATATCAAATTCTGTCTTAGTTGGCGGAATACAACTATGATCGTTGCATGCTCCATATTCAAGATATCCCACAACCTTATAATGTTTATCTTGAAGTTTCAGTTTCTGGATATACACTGCCGAATTTTCAAAATAAGACACTTCAGCTTGAAACATCTCATCATAAACCCTCACAGGAGCGCCCTGAGGAGCGAGATTGCCATCAAGAGTGGCACCTTCAATCTGTTCGATTTTGATACTTGTAGGTGTTGGTCCGTATTTCACCTCATCCACAGAGTACATGTGCCATCCTTTTTCGATTGTAGCTTTGAAAATGAGCATGGCTTCTGTGGCACTGATGTCTTTTGTCTCGACAGTAACTGTAACAGGTGATTCCATCTGTGCGTACATTACAGATGAAAGCAATATCAATAGTGAACATAAGATAAATCTGACTCTTTTCATATATTAAATATTAATTTTAGGGTAACTTTATATACACTGTCAGTCAACAAACTGAGCGACAAGCATTATTTTCGGGTCTTAACCGTGCTTACAACTACATGGTCGTATGAGCGATAACCATCGACAGGTATCTCAACATCTGGTTCTTCAAGATTACCTTGTTGTGTGAGTTGGAATTTCAGATATTTAATAGTCAGTCCTCTATCCAGCCACATCTGTTCATAATATGTACGGATGCCCAACAATTGTTCATTTACAAAATCAGACGTACAATGATATAAATCGTCGGTTTCGGCTAATAATGGCAACTTATTCTGATTTATCATCAGCTTTGTGTATGTGTACATAAAGTTTGAATCAGTCTTAAGATGAATAATACCATTATCAACAAGAAAATAACGATAACGTTCCATAAAGAAAGTTGAGGTAAGGCGTTTTGTAGGCTTTTTCATTTGTGGATCTGAGAAAGTGAGCCAAATTTCGTTTACTTCATCTTTTCCGAACATCTCATGAATAAATTCAATATTTGTTCTGAGGAATGCCACATTCTTCATTCCTTCAGCAAGTGCTGTCTTTGCACCATGCCACATTCTGGAACCTTTTATATCAACACCGATGAAATTGATATCAGGAAATTGTCGTGCCAATTCAACTGTATATTCACCACGACCACAACCCAATTCTAATACAATCGGATTATCATTCTTAAAAAAGGTATCGTTCCATTTACCTTTTAAATTAAAACCCTCGTGTTGGAGCATCCAATAAGGACACTCCACCACGAGCGGATTTGCTGCCATATCGGCAAATTTTGCTAATTTCCCTTTTCCCATTCTGTAGGGTTATGGTATCTATATCTATTGGAATCAGTCGATTACGACAGTAGTCCAACCATGAATATCTTCTTCTATTCCGTACTGAATTCCACGGAGTTTATTATAAAGCTTAGTACATATAGGACCTGGTTTGCCGTCCTTTGAGAACACAAATGACTGTTTTGTCTCAAGGTCATCAATTCTCTCTATTGGTGAGATAACAGCAGCTGTACCACATGCACCAGCCTCCTCGAATGTTGCTAACTCCTCTTCTGGAATTGGTCTGCGTTCAACAGTAAGTCCCATATCTTCAGCGAGTTGCATAAGACTCTTATTTGTGATAGAAGGAAGGATACTTGTTGATTTAGGAGTAACATATGTGTTGTTCTTTATTCCAAAGAAGTTTGCAGCACCACATTCATCCATGTATTTCTTTTCTTTAGCATCAAGATAGAATTCGCATGAATAACCTAAGTCGTGTGCCATCTTATTTGCCTGTAAACTTGCAGCATAGTTACCACCGACCTTATAGATACCAGTTCCTAATGGAGCTGAACGGTCGAATTCGCGGATGATAACATAAGGATTTGTTGAGAATCCGCCTTTGAAGTATGGTCCTACTGGAGTTACAAACATAAGCAACAGATATTCAGTTGCAGGATGAACACCAACCTGAGCACTTGTACCAATTAATAATGGACGAATATACAGAGTTGCTCCACTTTCATATGGAGGGATGAATCTTTCGTTCAACTTAACCACTTTACGTACCATTTCACAGAACAACTCAGTGCTTACTTCTGGCATCAATATACCACGACATGTTGACTGAAGTCGTTTTGCATTTTCATCCATACGGAACACACGCACTTTACCATCTGGACAACGATATGCTTTCAGACCTTCGAAAGCTTCCTGACCATAGTGTAAGCATGTAGCAGCCATGTGGAGTGGAATGGTTTCTTCACTACATGTCTCAATTTCTCCCCATTTGCCGTTGCGGTAGTAACAGCGGACGTTGTAGTCGGTTTTGTTATATCCAAAACCGAGACTTGACCAATCTGTATTATTCATATTGTTTATTTATTTTATGTTTACGATGCAAAGGTACAAATTATATGTGAATAAATAACACAAAAAACAAAAATTATTATTATCTATAACCGATGTATTATAAATACTCATATTATGTTACAAAAAGGCACTTACGGGTATTTTTGCAACATCATTGAATTATCGGAGTAACGTAATAACAATTCTTTATTGACAATCCTTACCGATAAGAAGTTGACAATATTTATCTATGGCATCATCAATCTCCGACACTTTAATAAATTCATCTGCCGTATGAGAGCGAGCACTGTCGCCTGGTCCGATCTTGACTGACGGGAAAGACATAAGAGCCTGATTTGAAAGTGTTGGAGAGCCGAATGGTTTCAGTCCCATTGCTATTGCACGAGCCACAAACGGATGGTCTATATCTATACGTGATGAATTGAGGCGTGTGGATCTTGCCTTCACATCACTTGTCAGATTCTGTGTTATCACATCCAATATTTCCTGATTAGAATAACATTCGTTTGAACGCACATCTATAGTAAACTTACACTCGTCAGGAATCACGTTATGTAGGGAACCGGCTCCAACAATTGTGACCGTCATCTTCACAGGACCAAGAAACTCTGTCTGTTTATCGAATTTATAGTTTCTTACCCAGTTGATATCGTCAATAGCCTTATATATTGCATTAATGCCTTCATTTCTGGCAGCATGTCCTGCCTTACCATGAGCTATGGCATCGATAACCATAAGTCCCTTCTCTGCTATTGCCGGCTGCATGCCTGTTGGTTCACCTACCACACAAAAATCGATTTGTGGCAATTCAGGAATCACACATTCTATACCATTCTGTCCCGACACCTCTTCTTCACATGACGCAAGAAATATCAGGTTGTAATCGGTTTGTTCTGAGCGTGTTATCTTATCTATGAGAAACACTTGCATGAGAGACACCAGACTACCACCATCGTCATTTGTTCCTAATCCATAGATGATTCCGTCGGCAGTCTCCTCTGGTGTAAACGGATCGTGTGTCCATCCGTTCACTGGTTTCACTGTGTCAATATGGGCATCCAACAGAATTGTTGACTTGTTGTCATCAAAGCCTTCCGAAACCACCCATACATTATTTCCTTTTCGATTGGGTATGCA
>JAGABW010000092.1 GCA_017614465.1 Bacteroidaceae bacterium
AATGCTCAGAATGTTCAGTTGCATTATGATTTCGGACGTAACATCTACAAAAACGAAGAAGCCGGCAGACCTAAAGTAACAGTTACATTAGAACAATTCAAAGCTGATAAATGGGGTAATTGGTTTTATTTTGTCGATATCGACATGAGCCGTAAATTCACAGAAGGAGCATACACAGAAATCGCGCGTGAGTTTAATCTTGGAAAGCAATCACCATTTGCTGTTCATGTGGAATATGATGGTGGATTAAACAAAGAAGGCAGTTTCCAGCAGTCTGGATTATTTGGTGCTGCATGGAACGGACACAATAGTGATTTCTCGTCAACATATTCTGTTCAGTTGATGTATAAGCAATATTTTAAGAGTTATCAATACACCAAGGCTTTCCCAAGTATGCAGTTAACAGGTGTATGGAGCACTTTATTTGCCAACAAAGCATTGACATTCGCAGGATTCATCGATTTCTATCGTGACATTAAGCCAAACGGACATGGAAAACTCACTATTTTAAGTGAACCACAGTTATGGTACAACTTCAACAGTATTAAAGGACTTGAAGACACAAAACTGAGTGTGGGTACAGAGGTGCGCATAAGCAACAACTTCATATATAACACATACAACAACAAGACATTCTTTGTAAACCCTACTCTGGCTCTTAAATGGGAATTCTAAGCCCATAAGAACAGTCACACGATATATATCCGCAGTGCCAGTCAAAAACGGCATTGCGGATATCTTTTTTATGTATATGCCACTTTTTATTCCAGATTATTTCCCCCACCAATAAGTGAATCCTATGAGCCGAATTTGTCTGTGCCAACGTAAATATAATTGAAGTATCATTAATCGTTAAATAATCCATCAAGAACGAATTTCGATTGAAGTGGAAGTAATCCCTCATATAGGATTTTCCGTTGAGCAGAGAAGGGATATTTACCCGAATGATGCATAAAAAAAATCAACGCTAATCATTGAAGAATTAGCGTTGATTTTTGTGGTACCTCCAGGATTCGAACCGGGGACACACGGATTTTCAGTCCGATGCTCTACCTACTGAGCTAAGGCACCAAAATGTATTTTGCAAGTGATTCTGTAACACATTGTCTTTCTCATTTGCGGGTGCAAAGGTAAGGATTTTTTTTGTTCTGACAAATTTTTTAGAGACTTTTTTTCATTTTATGGTATAAATTTATCTAAAGCACGTGAAATTCCGTCGTTATCGACGTCAGAAGTAACGTATTTTGCATATTTTTTAACTTCATCGCGTGCATTGCCCATTGCTATTCCCAACCCCACATGACTAAGCATCTGAATATCGTTTCCGCCATCACCAAAAGCAATGGTTTCGTCAAGAGAAATACCATAATAATCAATCATTGCATCGATGCCTCTTGCCTTGTTATTGCCGGCACGAATAACGTCGGCAAAGAACGGGTGCCAACGTTGTGCGGAGCATCCTTTAAACACTTCCGACATGAGCATCGGTTCCTGTTCCTGATTAAAGAACGCAATGATCTGCATGATATCCATATCCAGACAGGTTTCTACAGGAAGCACTTGAGGCAACTTGATATTCAACAGTTCAAGTACCTCTATTGCCTCGGGCGAAGAGCCTGTGATAAATGTCTCGTCGTCTGTAGCAAAAGCCACAGGGAATGGATTCTTTTTATAATAATCCACAAGACGTTCCAAGTCATCATGGTTTATCGGATCATGACGAATAACTGTTCCGTCGCCAGCCACCAGACTGGCTCCATTCACTGTCATCATACCATCGTATTCGAGTTCACCGAGATTATCGACAAACGGGCGTGGGCGTCCAGTTGCAATGAACACCTTAACGCCTTGTTTACGGATACGATGCACAGCATCGAGTGTCGATTGCGCCACCCGATGATTCTTAAATGAAACAAGCGTTCCGTCTATATCCAGAAAAACTGCTTTGTACACCGTTTATTTTGTACTTAATGTCTTATTGAGTTATTTACTCATCAGATATTGTTTGAAATCGGCAAATTCCTTTGTCATTGACACATTCTGCTTTGTACCCTTCATGAATGCCTGGAGTTTTGCAGGAATTTCAATATCTGATGACAGAATCTGATCTACTGTCTGTTTGAATTTAGCAGGATGTGCTGTCTCAAGGAACACACCGACCTCGCCATTCTGCAAGCATTCGCTTAATGCACGATAACCGCATGCGCCGTGTGGGTCGCACACATATCCTGTCTCCTTATAAACCGAACGTATTGTGTCGGCAATCATCTCGTCAGAATAAGTTGTACCGCTTATATCCTTGCATATAGCCTCCCAGCTTTTGCCGTAAAGGTCATATACACGTGCGAAGTTACTTGGGTCGCCTACGTCCATGGCATTTGCCAATGTCTGAACAGATGGACGTGGATTATATTTTCCGTCTTGCAAGAATTCATAGAACACACTATTTGCATTGTTAGCTGCAATAAAGCGCTTGATAGGCAATCCCATCTTCTTTGCAAAAAGTCCGGCACAGATATTTCCGAAATTACCTGAAGGGGTGCAAACGACAAGATTATCCGCCTTTCCCTGTTTCTTCAACTGTGCATATGCATAGAAATAATAGAAAGCCTGAGGAAGGAAACGAGCCACATTGATTGAATTGGCTGATGTAAGTTTCATATGCGCATTAAGGTCTTTATCCATAAATGCAGACTTAACCAATGCCTGACAGTCGTCGAACACACCGTCAATCTCAACTGCTGTGATATTCTTTCCGAGAGTTGTAAACTGACATTCCTGAATAGGGCTAACCTTTCCCTTTGGATACAACACATAAACATGTATTCCGTCCACTCCGAGGAAACCATTTGCAACGGCACTTCCAGTATCTCCTGATGTAGCAACAAGTACATTCACCAATCCGCCCTTTCCGTCAGCCTTCTGTTCCTTTGCAAGGAAATAACGAAGAAGACGAGCCATGAAACGTGCACCTACATCCTTAAATGCAAGTGTTGGTCCATGGAACAACTCCAAAGAATATATATTTCCATTAACATGGACAACTGGACAATCAAAAGAAAGAGTGTCGTTTACTATCTCTCTTAATGATTCACTATCTACATCCTCTCCGAAAAATGCATCTGCAACGTTATATGCAATTTCCTGAAATGACATATCCTGAATGTTGTCGAAAAAACTCTGTGGTAGAGCCTTTATGTGTTCAGGCATATACAATCCCTTGTCTTCTGCCAAACCTTTCACGACAGCCTTTTCAAGGCTTGCCATCGGTGCTTTACCGTTTGTACTATAATACTGCATAATTAGAAATATTCTCTGCCTTTTATCTATTATAATGTATGACGCGGCATTACATTATAATACTTAAGCTATATTTTTATTTTATGAATTCTAACGATTTATTATTGTTCTCTGCAAACTGCATGAACCTACAAAGCCATGAATGCCTTCATAAATTCATCGTTCTTGAGAGTTCCGAAACCACCTTTCTTACATGCGATTTCATCGAATGTCTGCACATCATCTGCATCGATTGTCTTGTTCCATATAAGGAATGGTATCGGTTCGTCCACATGGGTGCGGATTTCTACTGGTGTCGGATGATCAGGAAGTACTGCGATAGTGATTCCCTCATCTTTCAATGCCTCATATATAGGACCGATGATTCTTGAGTCGAGATACTCGATTGTCTTTACCTTCAGTTCCAGATCTCCGTCGTGACCAGCCTCGTCACTTGCCTCAACATGTAGGAACACGAAGTCGTCATCACCCTTCAGTGCATCAATAGCAGCCTTTGCCTTGCCTTCATAGTTTGTATCGGCAAGTCCTGTAGCACCTTCAACCTCTATACAACGCAGACCAGCATAATGTCCGATACCTCTGATAAGGTCAACAGCTGTTATCACAGAGCCTTTCTTGATCTGTGGATAAGTAACTGTGAGCGGTGTCATAGACGGACGGTAGCCTGGACTCCAAGGCCATATGCTCAGACCTTCAGGCAGGATTTCCTGCGATTTGATAATCAGTTCAGACAATAACTCATCTGAAGGGAGTAAGCCACGCCATTCCTCATTAGGATGATCATGAGGCGGATTGCATACAATATTTTTGTTTCCGCCTTTAATAACCAGAAGATGACGATACTGAATACCTGGAACGAATTTTATTTTGTCATTACCGAGTTTTTCATCCAGCAGACGAATCAATCTTGTTCCCTCCTGAGTTGTAATATGATTGGCATGATGATTCTTGATTTTACCATCTTCAATAGCAATCAGGTTGCATCGGATAGCCATGTCGCCTGGTTGCATCTCATATCCGATACTTGCAGCCTCGAGCGGACCACGGCCTTCATACACTTTCTCAAGGTCGTAACCCAGAATTGCAGTATTTGCCACTTCACTACCTGGAGGAAAGCCATGAGGCACAGTCTTCAGCAATCCTGTACGTCCTTGTTTTGCCAACATATCCATGTATGGAGTCTTAGCATACTGCAATGGAGTTTTACCACCTAAGCGTTCAACCGCGTGGTCTGCCATTCCATCACCCAATATTATAATATGTTTCATATATGTATTGTCTTTTTATTCACATTAAATACCCACAGGATTGTGTCCTGAACCTATTCTGCATCAGATATTAGCGATAGACATTATATCTGCGAACACACCTGCGGCTGTAACACTTGCACCGGCTCCATATCCTTGAATCAGCATAGGATAGTCATGATATCTTTCTGTTGTGAGAAGTACGATATTGTTTGAACCTTCAAGTCCGTAGAACGGATGATGTTCGTCAACATCCATCAACGACACACTACCCTTACCGTTTTCAAGTCGTGCCACGAATCTCCAGCGTTTGTTCTGCTGTTCAAGCACCTTACGACGAGATTCGAAATCAGCATCAAGTGAAGGCAGATTCTTCCAGAAATCATCTAATGTACCCTTGAAGAACTCGTCTGGCACAAACAGATGTGCTTCGACATCCTCCTGATTGAGTTTATATCCTGCTTCACGACTGAGAATCACCAGTTTGCGGATTACATCCTTACCGCTGAGGTCAATACGTGGATCTGGTTCAGAATAACCTTCTTCTTTTGCCATGCGAACAGTCTCGCTAAATGGCACATCGGCACTGATTGTGTTAAATATGAAGTTCAGAGTACCGCTCAACACTGCCTCGATCTTCAAGATGTTGTCACCACTGTTCTTCAAGTCGTTTATAGTGTTGATTACAGGCAGTCCGGCACCTACGTTTGTTTCAAAAAGGAACTTAACACCACGACGGCGTGCTGTATCCTTCAACAGTTTATAGTTGTCATAGTCTGATGAAGCAGCAACCTTATTAGCTGCAACTACAGAGATATTATGTTCGAAGAAGTCATAATACAATTTTGCGACATCAGCACTTGCTGTACAATCCACAAATACCGAGTTGAAGATATTCATTGCAATCACTTCTTCTTTCAAGTGTGCCAAACTACTTGGTTCGCTCTTGTCAAGCAATTCACGATAATTGCTAAGATCGATTCCGTCGCGATTGAAGATAGCCTTTTTACTGCTTGCCACTCCTACCACATTGAGTTTCAAACCACGTTCCTTCATCAGTTTCTCACGCTGGGCAGCAATCTGATCCAACAGACTTCCGCCAACAGTACCGATTCCACAAACAAACAAGTTGAGAACCTGATATTCTGAAAGGAAGAAACTATCGTGTATCACATTGAGAGACTTTCTGAGGTACTTGCTTTCAACCACAAACGAGATATTTGTCTCACTTGCACCTTGTGCACAAGCAATCACACTAATACCGTTACGGCCGAGAGTTCCGAACAACTTACCTGCAATACCAGGAGTATGCTTCATATTCTCACCCACCACAGCTATAGTGGCAAGATTCTTCTCCACCTGCATCTTGTACATTGCTCCAGTGGCGATTTCTTTCTCAAACTCTTCGTTCAACACCTCGCATGCCACATCAGCATCCTCATTACGCACACCGATTGATGTACTATTCTCAGAAGAAGCCTGACTAACCATAAACACGCTTATCTTGTTATCGGCAAGAGCTGTGAATATGCGTCGGTTAACACCGATCACACCGACCATTGAAAGTCCAGCCACAGTGATAAGGCTTGTGTCATTGATAGAACTGATACCTTTAATGGCACGTCCGTTATCATCGTTTATCTCATTCTCGATGATTGTACCTTCAGCCTCTGGGTGGAATGTATTCTTGATATATATAGGAATATTCTTTATACAAACAGGATATATTGTAGGAGGATATACCACCTTTGCACCGAAGTTACACAACTCCATTGCCTCAACATAACTAAGGCGATCGATAGTGTATGCGCTGTTGATTACTCGAGGGTCGGCAGTCATGAATCCATCGACATCGGTCCATATCTCAAGTGCCTTGGCATCAAGTGCAGCAGCAATAATACTTGCCGTATAGTCTGAACCGCCACGTCCGAGGTTGGTAATCTCATTAGTATGTGTATCCGATGAAATAAAGCCAGGAACCACACACACCTTGAAATCATCACTGAAAGCCTCCACTACCAGCGAGTTGGTCAAAGCCGTATTCAACGAATTGGCATCGTGCTTATATTCTGTTTTAATGAAGTCAAGTGAGTTCTTCAGTTCTGCATCCTTAATCAATGCAGCAACGATATTTGAAGAGATACGCTCACCATAACTTACAATGGCATTCATGGTTTTAGTTGAGAGATCATGAATCAGGAACACACCCTGATAGATGCTTTTCAAATCGTCAAGCATCTGATCTACCTTCTGTAATAATTGCGTCTTGGTCGTTGAATCGGTTATAATACTGTCAATCATCTCGTGATGACGTGAGACCATCTCAGAATACGAATCGAGATATGCGGTATCACCTTCAACAGCAAGACGTGACGTACTGATCAACTTATCGGTTATACCACCGAGAGCTGAAACGACAACAACCACTGGCTCACTCTGAGCCTCAACAATTTTCTTCACGTTAAGAATACTTGATGGGGAACCTACGGATGTTCCACCAAATTTAAGTACTTTCATCTTTTCTTTATTTTCTACAAGTTAGTATTTATCCAATGTTTGTGATTATACAAGCAATCACCTCACAAAGAATTAAAAATTTGTGGCAAAGTTACGAAAAATAATGCAGAATAAAGAAAAACAACTCATTATTATTACGAAGTAAAGTCTTTTCTATAACGAATAGTGAGTAAATACATAAAAACAATTCATACATATACTGCAAAATGAGTATATGTATGAATACCTGAAAGGCTATTACCAGCCTTTATGTAAAAGTATAAACCAATCTTAATCTTTAGTTATATGCCATTGAACAATTTTTCTTTTTCTTGTACAGACTGATAAATAGGAAATACAAACCGACAAGAATGATCGGGATAGACAACAGTTGTCCCATATCCAGAATCATAGTCCGTTCGAAATCTTCCTGTACTTCCTTCAAAAACTCGATAAAGAAGCGGAATGTGAAAATCGTGGTAATACAATAACCGAAATAAAAACCTGTGCCAAAACTTTTTGAGAAAAATGTATTCTTTTTATACAAAAGCACACCCACAATAAAAACAAGGCCATAGAACATTGCTTCATACAGTTGTGCCGGATGCCGTGGTTGAGAATCCACACTATCAAAGATAAAAGCCCATGGAACTGTTGTCGGGCATCCTATAATTTCTGAATTCATAAGGTTTCCTAATCTTATCATCATCGCACAAAAAGGGGCTGCATATGCTACAGTATCCAGAACAAAGAGCAGTTTTACACTAAACTGCTTACAAAAAATCCAAAGAGCGACAGCCAAGCCTATGACTCCGCCATGTGAAGCTAATCCTGCATACCCGATATATTTCAAACTACCATCAGGATAAATCCGAATAGGAAGGAAAATCTCAATAAAATGAGTCCAACTACTAAAAAAATAGTCTGCACTATAAAAAATGCAATGTCCAAGACGTGCACCAATTAAGATTCCGAACAAGCAATAATAAAATAACTGCTCAACTTTCAATTTTGTCGGGCTGTTTCTATTGATCTTGCTCACTACTGCAGCAGTACCCAACAATCCGAATGCCCACAGCAGACCATACCAACGTATCGAAAAACCTAAAAAAGAAAATATTTCCAAATCGGGATTCCAATGAATATATTCCATAATGTTTACTTTATTATTTATTCATGCAACAAGACACATCATATAATATTCAATATATTCTGTTCTATTTCCTCCACAGACTCATCGACGAAACGTTTCATTATCTTATGATTACACAGAAAATCTATTTTATCACATATTTCATGCAACGATGCTATCTGGTGCGAAGAAATGATAACGGTACGCCCTTCATCACGCGCCTCTCGAATCAGTTTGCGCATATTGATGACACCTTTGAGATCGACTCCGTTAAACGGTTCATCGAGTATCATCAAATCATTCTTTTGTAACAATAAAGACATGAAATCGAGTTTTTTCTTCATTCCTGTAGAATATCCTGTAGCATAACGATTGAGTGGCAACTCAAAATATTCGTTGAG
>JAGABW010000093.1 GCA_017614465.1 Bacteroidaceae bacterium
ATAGTTGGAATAATAATCCTCTGGGACAAGAATGTCGCCTACACCACTGCACTTGGAAATGCCACCGCCCAAACGGACGCCTAAACGGAGGGCGTCGTCTTGAGCCAATAATCTGAATGATGATAACAGCATTGCAGATATTAATAAAAATCTGATAATCATATAAAGTATGTTTTATTTTTATAAATTTGTGTTAATTGCCGAGAAATAATTATTAAGGATGCTAAATCTCGGACATTTAATTCTTAATAAATTGCTATGTAAGATCTTCTCCTAAAAACTATACTTAGCATTACTTTTTCATTACCACAATGCCAAATAAGGCATATGACCATAAAAAGTACAACAAAGGTACACTTTTTTAGCAAATAAAAACTAATAAAGCACAACTTTTCTTAACAAAAAATGCCAGAAACATGATTATAAGACTTATTTTGTCCTCAAAAAGCAATTTTAAAGGTCAAAAATAATAAAAACACCATATCTAATAAGTGGCCAAATAAAATATAAAGGTGTTGACTAATTCCTATTATATGATTAAAAAAATCATCTCTAACGTAAGTTATAGAGAATACGTCAGAGATGATTATGTTGTGAGTAATCGCCAAATAGATTATCCTCTTGCCTTCACAATGATGTCGAGACACTCTTTACATTTGTCTGTCACATACTTCCAATCTTCAGCTGCCACACGGTCTTTTGGGAATAATTTACTTCCCATTCCTACACAAAAGACACCAGCTTTAAACCAAGAAGTAAGGTTTTCTTCTGTAGGAGCAACGCCACCAGTAACCATAATCTTAGACCATGGCATTGGAGCTTTCATACCTTTAACGAAAGCAGGTCCGTAAACATCGCCAGGGAACACCTTGCATAAATCGCATCCTAATTCCTGAGCCTTACCGACTTCGCTTACAGTACCACAACCAGGGCAATATGGAACGAGACGACGATTACATACAGGTGCGATTTCAGGGTTGAATAATGGTCCTACAACAAAGCATGCGCCAAGTTGGATATATAAAGCAGCTGTAGGTGCATCAACAACGCTACCTACACCGATTGCCAATTCCGGACATTCTTTTGCTGCGAATTTAACACATTCAGCAAATACCTCGTGTGCGAAATCGCCGCGGTTAGTAAATTCAAAAGCACGAACACCACCGTCGTAGCATGCCTTAATCACTTTCTTTGCTATTTCAGCATCCTTATGATAGAAGACAGGAACCATACCTGTTTCGCCAATCTTCTTTAAAACTTGAATTTTATCAAACTTTGCCATGATATATTTTTTCAAGAAAACAATATTATATTATCTCTGAACACGTCCGTTGGCATTACCACCAGCAAGAGCCTCAACTTCTTCAACACTTACGTGGTTGAAATCGCCTGGAATTGTATGTTTCAATGCACTTGCAGCAACAGCAAATTCAAGTGCTTCACCTTGATTTGGCTTAGTAAGCAATCCGTGAATCAAGCCACCAGAGAAACTGTCACCACCACCTACACGGTCGATGATTGGGTTTATATCATATCTCTTTGACTGATAGAATTCCTTTCCGTCGTATATAAGGGCTTTCCAACCGTTATGAGTAGCACTGAAACTTTCACGAAGTGTACTTACAACATATTTAAAGCCAAATTCCTTAGCCATTGCCTTGAATATATTCTCATAGCCTGCAGCATCGGTCTTTCCGCCTTCCACATCGGCATCAGGTTTGAATCCGAGACATAGTTCTGCATCTTCTTCGTTACCGATACATACATCGACATACTGCATGAGAGGGCGCATAACGCTGATAGCCTTCTCGCTTGTCCACAATTTCTTACGGAAATTTAAGTCGCAACTAATTGTAACACCATGTTTTTTAGCAGCAATACAAGCCTGGCGCAAGCACTCGGCAGAAGCATCGCTGATTGCAGGTGTGATACCACTCCAATGGAACCAGTCGGCACCTTCAAAAATCTTATCAAAATCGAAATCTGACGGATTTGCTTCAGCAATAGCAGAATGAGCACGGTCGTAGATCACTTTTGATGCACGCATAGAAGCTCCTGTTTCTGCATAATAAAGTCCGACACGATCACCGCCACGGGCTATAAAATCGGTATTAACACCATACTTACGCATTTCGTTCAATGCGATTTGTCCAATTTCATGTTTTGGAAGTTTTGACACAAAATAACAGTCGTGACCATAATTAGCACAACTGATAGCGACGTTAGCTTCACCGCCACCTGGAATGATTTTAAATGAATCAGCCTGAACGAAGCGATAGTTTCCTTCTGGAGAAAGACGAAGCATTAGTTCGCCCATTGTCACAATCTTTGCCATAAATTAAAAATTATACTTATTTTCAAAAAAATTATTGCAATGCTTTATTCGCCATGAAATATATAAACAGACATGTATATCTCATAAAATTAACATAAATACCGATATGTCATAAATATTTATCTGAACCTTATGAGCATAGTTTATCTATAAAACATATATTCATTTTGCTGTGCAAATATAGGGATTTTTTACAATAGTGTTGAATTTTTTACGAGAAAAACACATTATTACATTGTTTTTTATCAAAAAATGTCTAACTTTGCCAATAATTGTGTGCGCACACTGTCGCAAATTAATCGTAGAAATCAAAAACTTACATCATTGAATAAACAATCAGATTAAACTTTAGTCTTCATGGTATTTAATCAGCCCAAAATCAGAATCAAAGACATTGCCGAAATGGCGGGAGTGAGTGTTGGAACTGTTGACAGAGTAATTCATGGACGTAGCAATGTTTCTAAATTAGCACTGGAGAAAGTGCAGAAAGTACTTGATGAAATTCATTATGTTCCTAACCACTATGCCAGTGCGTTGGCAAGCAACAAGGTTTATAACTTTGCTGCCATATTACCAATGCATAAAGAAGACAGTTATTGGGCTCGTGCCGAAGAAGGACTATATGAAGGTGTGAAGCGTTACACAGACTTTAAGTTATCATTCAAGGTGTTCAGTTATGACCAGTTTAACGAAGAGTCGTTTGAACAGCAAGCACGTTCGCTACTTGCCTACGATCCATGTGCCGTTATCATTGGTCCGATATTCAACCATAGAATCATGACTAAGTTCACCCAGAAACTTGAGAGCAGAAATATTCCATATTCATTGCTCGACTCATATTGGGCTGATCTGAATCCTGTAACGTTCTATGGTCAGGATGCACGCCGAAGCGGTGAATTCTCAGCAAAAATCATATTGATGGCTGCTGCAAACCACAAGAAGATTGCATTATTCAAATTACTCGGTGAAGGTCGAGTTGCCAGCCGCCAGCAGTTGGACCGTGAAGAGGGATTCCGCAAATATGTAAAGACACATAGTCCTGAGACTGAGATTGTGGATTTGAATCTCTACGCATACGACAAAGACGGAATGAAAGACACCATGTTTCAGTTCTTCACTGAAAATTCGGACATCAGATATGGACTTTCATTCAATTCATCCATACATGTGATTGGTAATTTCCTGAAAGACAATATGCCCGATCATCCGAAAATCACACTATTGGGTTATGATGCCATTGACGCAAACATCAAGTGTATGCGTGACGGTTATGTTGATTTTCTTGTCGGACAGCACCCACAGCACCAGGGCTTGAATTGTTTCCGCAGTATATTCAACTCATGTGTGCTCCATATGAAGCAGGAAAAACTTCATTATGTAGGCATAGAACTTATCATGCCTGAGAATCTTGATTTCTACAAAGACTAAAATATACTAATGTTTGAACTGATTTCTGATTTTGAGCCGACAGGCGATCAGCCCGAAGCAATACGACAACTGACAGACGGAATAAAACAGGGTCTGCCAGCACAAGTGTTACTCGGAGTTACCGGTTCGGGAAAAACATTTACCATAGCCAATGTAATCAAAAACATTGGTCGCCCTACCCTCATACTCAGTCATAACAAGACACTTGCTCACCAGCTCTATACAGAGATGAAGAATTTCTTCCCTAATAATGCTGTGGAGTATTATGTGAGTTATTACGACTATTACCAGCCAGAAGCATATATTCCGTCAACCGACACATATATAGAAAAGGATCTTGCTATAAATGAAGAAGTTGACAAACTGAGAATTGCAGCCACCCGTTCACTTATGTCGGGCAGATCTGACATTATCGTGGTGAGTTCTGTGTCGTGTATCTACGGAATGGGCTCTCCTGTGGATTTCTCCGAGAGTATAATTCCCATAAAAACAGGTCAGTCAATAGATATCAACGTGTTTCTGCGCAAACTGGTTGACTGTCTGTATGTCAGAAACGATATAGAACTGACACGAGGACATTTCAGGGTTAAAGGTGAGATTGTTGACATATATCTTGCCTATGATGAACGTATTTTGCGAGTTGCATTTGCATGGGATGAGATTGAAAGCATCCAAGAGGTTGACCCCGTAAACGGATATGTGATTTCAAACTATCAGGAATACAAGATATACCCTGCTAATCTCTTCATGACATCAAAGGAACGTACTCTGGAGGCTATTTCTAAGATTCAGGACGATCTGGTTGAACGAATGAAGTTCTATGAGGAGATTGGTGATGAGATAAAGAAAAACCTCATTGAGACACGAGTCACAAATGATCTGGAGATGATTCGTGAGTTAGGTCACTGTTCTGGAATTGAGAACTATAGCCGCTATTTCGATGGCAGGAAACCAGGAGAACGCCCATATTGCCTACTAGATTTCTTCCCAAAAGACTTCCTAATGGTAATAGACGAGAGTCACGAATCAATACCACAGATAAGAGCGATGTACGGAGGTGACAGGAAACGCAAACAGACGTTGGTTGAATATGGCTACCGCCTTCCAGCCGCATTAGACAACCGTCCGCTCACATTCGAGGAATTTGAAGAAATGACTCCTCAAACCATATATATGACTGCAACTCCTGCCGACTATGAGTTGGAGAAGTCGGATGGAATTATCGTTGAACAGATCATACGCCCTACCGGTTTGCTGGAACCGCAAATAGAAATGCGTCCGACAATGAATCAGGTTGACGATCTGATGGACGAGATACAACAGCGCATCGAAAGAGACGAGAGAGTTCTTGTTACTACAATCTCAAAACGTATGGCAGAAGAACTAACCGACTACCTGTCAAGATACGGCATCAGTTGTAATTATATCCATAGCGATGTTGATACGTTTGAGCGTGTAGAGATCCTCAAGAAACTCAGACAGGGAGAATACAGTGTGGTAATTGGAGTTAACCTGCTTCGTGAAGGACTCGACTTGCCCGAAGTGTCACTTGTAGCAATACTTGATGCCGACAAAGAGGGATTTCTTCGCAGTTACCGTTCTCTTACACAGACTATCGGACGTGCCGCACGTAATGTTAACGGCAAAGCGATATTATATGCAGACAAGATGACCGAGAACATGCGCAAGACTATTGAAGAGACCGAGCGCAGAAGGATGAAGCAATTGAAATATAATGAAGAGCATGGTATCACACCTACACAAGTCAAACGAGCACAGCAAAGTCTCATGGAACGCAAACATGTTGACTATGTGGGTAAGGCATATATCGATGAATCATTTATCAAGGCGGCTGAAGATCCTATCGTAAAACAGATGGATGCAGAACAACTGGAGAAATCTATCGAGCATACTCGCAAACTCATGCAGAATGCAGCTAAAAAACTCGATTTCATTCTTGCCGCACAATATCGTGATGAAATGCTGAAACTGATTGAGATTCAGGAGAAGAAGGCATCAGAGGGATTATCAAAACAATAAATGACAAAAACGGTCAGATGGCAATAATCAAATTCATAAAGAACTGGACACTTCCGATATCAATGATCTCGGGTGTACTTTCTTATTTCATATACATAAACCTGCACTTCCTTGACAACACACATCAGACCATGAATTCTGTTGTCAACATAGTACAACCTACCCTGATCTTCCTTATGCTGTTTCTGGCGTTCTGTAAGGTACAGCCCAAGAATCTGCGTCCTCACAAATGGCAGATGAAGTTAATAGGAATACAGGCATTGAGTTTCTGTCTGATGGCAATACCGATATTACTCAACCCCGACATTCCAGGAAGAGTTATCATAGAAAGTGCCATGGTTTGTATGATATGCCCTACAGCCACAGCTGCATCAGTCGTAACATCAAAACTGAACGGAAACGGCAGTTATGTGGTCAGCTATACATGTATAATCAATATGGTTGCAGCGATTCTCATACCTGTCATCATACCGTTATTACACAGTTCATCAAACGACATGGACTTTATCACATCATTCACCATAATAATAGGTAAAGTGTTTCCACTTCTGATGTTGCCGCTATTTCTCTCATTCATTGTACGTTATCTGTTTCCACGCTTCCATTCTTATCTGGTAAGCATCAGCGGACTGGCATTCTATCTGTGGGCAATTGCCCTTGCATTAGCCATCGCCGTAACGACCAAAGCAATCGTACACAGTCATGAGGCATTATGGGAGTACATAGGCATCGCATTGGTTTCGGCAATATGCTGCATCTGTCAGTTTGCAATAGGACGTTTCATAGGCAAGCGACATGGCGACAAAATTGCAGGAGCACAAAGTCTGGGACAAAAGAATACAGCATTCGCAATTTGGATGGCATATACATTCATGAATCCTGTGACCGCATTAGCCGGCGGATTCTACAGTGTATGGCACAACATAATAAATTCATATCAATTATGGAAAATAAGAAAATCATAGCCACATTCATATTATTCATCTCATGTATATGTCCGGCTCTGTCACAAAGCAGTCAGGATATATACAGCAAATATGTTGACTCTCTGAAAATATTCAAATCACGACAGCAGAAAGAGCTGACCAAAAACGTCAAAGGTGGAATTAAGCCAATGACCTATAAGCTTATTGGTCCTGCAACATATTATAATGAGGCTACACACAGCATATTACGTATTGACAACGACGAAGCTGAATCATATGCTGACAGTCTGGTCTATTCACAACTGATTGAGCTATACACAAAGAATCCGTCAGCCATTCATTTCTATAAAGAACAATACACAGACGAAAAGATATTAACACCTGAGACAAACAGGGCACAAGATGAACTTACAGACGTTCTCACCAATCAGGTGCCCGACATCGACGACGTAGCAGGTATTTCAGCCGACATAGATATCGCCCTTCAAGTGAAACGTCCTAATTTCTGGAAGCGCACAGGCAGTTTCGCATTACAGTTTACTCAAAACTACTTCTCTGAGAACTGGTATAAGGGAGGAAACAATAACGGTACGATGCTCGGAACGCTCCTGCTTCAAGCCAATTACGACGACACCAAACGTGTCACATGGGAAAACAGACTGGAAATGCGACTGGGATTCATTACAACTACATCGGACTCATGTCACACATTCCTTACCAATAACGACAAATTAGACCTGCAATCAAAACTTGGTATAAAAACCACAAAATCATGGTATTACACAGTATCTGCAGAAGCAAAGACTCAGTTCATGCCAGGCTACAAGAGTAATAACAGAAATAAATTCTCAGACTTCCTCGCACCACTCGACATATATGTGTCAACAGGTATGGATTACAAGCCATCGCTCAAAAACGGCAATTCAATAAGTATTGCCCTTCTGCCACTATCATTCAAATGGCGATATATCGGAGTGGACAACGAGAATATACATAAGGTGTACAACATGAACAACATACGTACAACCGAAGATTATGGTTCGCGCATTGAGTTTAATTGCAAATTCAACATATGCAAGAATCTCGCATGGAAATGCCGCTCATACTACTTCACTTCATATAAATATGCCGAAGCAGAACTTGAAAACTCATTCAGTTTCAGATTCTCAAGATATATTTCATCAGAAGCATACACTTTGTGGCGTTTCGATGACAACAGAGGAAGAGATAATTACGACAGAAACATCGGATATTTTCAGTTTAAGGAATATCTGACATTAGGATTAAAGTACGATTTTTAAAAGCGAGAAGCACTATGACATACAATGAATCAGTTGATTTTATCAATAAAGAGAGTGACAGACTATTAAAGCGTGTCAACGGAGAACTGACAGAGCAAAACATGGAACAGCTCAGTCTGGACGAACATATTCTCTTGGCGTACAAATACTTGAGAGATGAAGTAATGGAAGGCGGTTTCATTCAGTTAATCCAAAACGGATATGGTCCATACGTGTTACTCGGTCCGTTACCGATGTTGCTGAAAAAGCAATTAGGACTGAAAAAGTTCGGACAGTTTCTTTTTGACGTGAAACGTGAATATTCACTACACAAGGATGAACTTGAAGCAGACAAGACTGACGAAGAATTCATGGCTCAATACGAACAGTTTGAGACATTAAACGAATATGGTGATGAGTATCTTGATGACTATGAGGAAATTATCACACCAGCTATTGCTGAATATTTCCAAAATCAAGTAAACGAGCAAAAAAATTAAGGGAAAACAACTGATTCACTATAAGACCAAGACGATATCAGAATCAAAAAAATCAAGACGACCAGCAAAAGACTAATATCCATACAGATGCTTTTGCTTTATATATTCAAGGACATCTTCGTGAAGCATGTCAGTCTTTATATGATTGCGAATTTCAGTACTGCTCACATCATAAAGTGCATTATCCACAACAATAACCCTGTCGGCATAAATCTGCGGTACTGAAATGGTATATCCGGGACGTTTATATACAAAAATCTTATAATTCTTAAGGATTTCCTCATAATTATACCATTTTCGGAAATTCACCCAGTTATCAGCACCTATAATTAGAGAGAATTGATGTTGAGGATATTTCTTTGACAATTCCGTCATTGTATTAATCGTGTATGACGGAACAGGCAAATGTCTTTCAAAATCAGAGACCACAACCTCCTTAATTCCCCTACATGCCATCTGTGCCATCTTTAACCTGTCGGAATATGTCGGTTGCACCTCGTCACCCACTCCACCATCATTACAATTTGCCTTTAAAGGATTCTGCGGACTTACCAATAGCCACACACGTCCGACCAATCCCTGTTTCACCAGAGAAAGGGCCAGATTGACATGTCCGGAATGGATCGGATTGAATGATCCTCCATAAATGGCTATATTCATATTATGAAGATATTAATTTGGCGGAAAGTCTGAACAAAAAAGACAAAACCAATATTATTTTGACAGAAAATCTGTCACCAGAGACAACACAGTTTCTTCTGCGGCATCCAGATTGTCGTTAACAACCTGTTTGTCAAAATTGACAGCCTGACTAATCTCATATTCAGCACGCGAAATACGTTGTTGGATTACTTCAGGAGCATCTGTGGCACGATTTTCAAGTCTGCGTCTTAGTTCATCAATGCTCGGAGGCATAATAAACACACTCATAGCCAAATCGCCATAATGTTGCTTGATACGCATACCGCCATTTACATCGACATCAAAAACCACATTCTGTCCTTCTTCAAGTTGTCGTTCAACCTGAGACTTGAGAGTACCATAGAAACGGTTTTCATAAACTTCCTCATATTCCACAAAATCGTCTTTGGCAATATGTTCACGGAATTCTTCTGGAGTTATAAAGAAATACTCAACTCCGTTTTGTTCCTTTCCACGAGGAGCTCTGGTTGTAGTTGATATTGAGAAATGAAGATTCAGATTCTTCTTCATCAGAAAGTCTATAATAGTAGATTTTCCTGTACCAGAAGGAGCACAGAATATCAGGAGTTTACCGCGTTTTGAGTTATTGTCCATCTAAAATGAGATTTAAAGAGATTTACATTACGTTTAATACCTGTTCCTTTATCTGTTCCAATTCATCCTTCATCCTCACAACTATATTCTGCATCTCGGCATGATTGGACTTAGAGCCGGTTGTATTTATTTCACGTCCCATTTCCTGAGCAATAAATCCTAACTTCTTACCCTGACCATGACCTTCGTTCATAGTTTGGATAAAGTATTTAAGATGATTTGACAAACGCTGTTTTTCTTCGTTGATATCAAGTTTCTCAATATAGTATATCATTTCCTGTTCAAGACGGTTTTTGTCATAGTCAACAGAAACAGTCTTTTCAAGAGCATCAATGATTCTCTGACGAATCTTCTCAACACGTTCTTTCTCAAATGGTTCGATACTTGCTAAAAGATTTGTTATGTTCTCTATGTTTTGAGTGAATTTCTTAGCCAACGCCTCGCCTTCCTGTTTTCTGAAGTCAACCAACTGAGACACAGCATTTTCTATCGCTGTGTTAACAACAGTCCATTCTTCGTCGGAAAGTTCCTCAATCTCATTTTTAGCTATTACATCAGGCATTTTCTGAAGGATACCGATCCATTCGTGAGGTTCAGGTTCAGCAATTCCTGTAATCTTACAAATGTCCTTTATCTGAGTATAATACTCAATCATTGCCTCTTTATTAAGAGATGCATCAGAAGCACAGTCGGTCTTCTCTATCCACAAATTAAATTCAACCTTTCCACGTTCAAGTTGCTTTGCGATATAAGAACGGATATCCATCTCTTTTTCACGATATAACGTAGCAACACGAACTTGTAAATCCAAAGCTTTGCTATTTAGAGATTTTATCTCTGCATGTATTTTCTTTCCATTGAATTCGACAACACTTTTGCCGTAACCAGTCATTGATTGAATCATAATACTATATTTTTTTGCAAAGTTAGGTATTATTTTTGACATACAAGCATTTTTTCACACAACTTCTATTGATTATTACCCACATTTTAATGTAATTTAATTCTGTCCACAAAGAATCCACAAGCCTAAAAAACGATGAATTCTACATAAACGGCAGACATTAATTGTGTATATGAAAGTTAAAAAAGGGGAAAGCATATTAAAGATTACATTAATGACATGAAAAAAATGTATTTCAATTAGTTTATTATTGATTTATTATGTATCTTTGCAGAATAAATTGGATAATTATGTCGTGTATATTACATATTGAAACTTCTACAGACATTTGTTCCGTTGCAGTATCACAAGACGGAATGAATATTTTTAACAAAACAATAGAAAACGATTCAAACAACAATACAGAAACCACACCTGCAGGCCACATCCACAGAGGGGGCAACACTCAATTATTGGGAGGCATGGTAGATGAAGCACTCTCGTTCACTGACAATCATGCGATTCCGTTTGATGCTGTAGCCGTAAGTAGCGGTCCGGGCTCATATACAGGACTGCGCATAGGGGTTTCTATGGCAAAGGGTGTATGTTACGGACGAAATCTCAAATTAATTTCCGTCCCTACCCTGAAATTATTATGTGTCCCAGTCCTATTGTGTCACGAGGAAATACCTGACGACGCATTATTATGTCCGATGATTGATGCCCGACGCATGGAAGTATATACTGCGTTATACGACAGAGCACTTAATCCCATACTTGAAGTTCAGCCATTAATCATAGACGAACATTCTTTTGAGGAGACACTCGATAAACGACCAATATATTTCTTTGGTAATGGTAGTAATAAATGCCAAAAACTGATAACCCACCCAAATGCACATTTTATCGACGGCATTAAACCGCTTGCAAAATGGATGAGTCCTTTAGCAGAAAAAGCATTTGCAACAAACACATTTGAAGACGTTGCATATTACGAACCATTCTATCTGAAAGAATTCCAAGCAATAAAAGCAAAGAATCCTTTACTAAACCAATAGGTCTTATTACAGCAAATAAAAACAACAAATATGGACTATAATACTCAAAGACAAAAACTTATTCTTCCAGAATATGGACGTTGTATTCAGGAAATGGTTAATTATGCCGTTTCGTTGACTGATCCTCAAGAGCGTCAACGTTGCGCATTCACTATTATTGACCTCATGGCAAACATGCAAGACTACAACGGAGATGAAAACGATTTCTACCAGAAATTATGGAATCATCTTGCATTGATATCAAATTACAAACTTGACATAGATTATCCAGTAGAGATACAACATATTGACGATCAAGCTCTAAAACGCGATGTTGTACCCTACCCTCAGAAAAAAATCAACCGTCGTCACTATGGAGCTAATATCGAGGCTCTTGCACGCAAGCTTATGGAAATGGAACCAGGAGAAGAACGTGATGCATTGACAAAAATGATTGCGAACCAGATGAAACGTGCACTTGCCAACTGGAACATCAACGCACTTAACGACGAAAAAGTTCTTGACGATCTCGCAGAACTTACTAACGGTAAGATTTCATTACTGCCATCAGATATAGATCTAATCAGCGACAAGGATGTAATGATGGAATTACAACAACAGAACAGCTCTAAGAAAAAGAAGAAGAAATAATGAGATTTAAAATTGAAGGCGGACGCAAGCTCAGTGGAGAAATCACTCCTGCCGGAGCTAAAAACGAAGCACTCGAAGTTATCAGTGCCACATTACTCACACCCGATCCAGTAGTGATTGATAATATTCCAAATATCCTTGATGTAAACAATATTATCAACCTCATGAGAAAAATGGGGGTGGACATACAACAGCTCGACACTCATAAATATCAGTTTCAGGCAAAAAAACTGGATATGGATTTTTTACAGAGCGAAGAGTTCATCCAGAAATGTGCAGCTCTACGAGGCTCCATCTTGTTATTAGGTCCGCTGCTCGGACGATTTCATAAAGCATGTATTGCCAAACCGGGAGGAGACCAGATTGGTCGCCGCCGACTTGATACCCACTTCATTGGTATTGCTGAATTAGGTGCTGTTTTTCATCAGAATCCTGAACGACACATATATGAAATCAGTGCTGATCATCTCAAAGGCAAATATATGCTTTTAGACGAGGCTTCTGTAACAGGTACAGCAAACATCATCATGGCTGCTGTTCTGGCTGAAGGCACTACACAGATATATAATGCCGCATGCGAACCATACATCCAGCAATTATGTAAGATGCTGAATTCAATGGGGGCACGCATTAGTGGCATTGCAAGCAACCTGCTTACCATTGAAGGTGTAAAACAACTCCACGGATGCAACCATACCATATTACCAGATATGATTGAAGTCGGTTCATTTATAGGTATGGCTGCAATGACTGGAAGCGAACTGACAATAAAAAATGTGTCGTATGACAATTTAGGAATCATCCCTGACACATTCCGCCGACTTGGAATAAATATCGAGCGCAAAGGAGACGACCTCTATATACCAAAACATGAACACTATGAAATACAGTCGTTCATGGACGGAAGTATCATGACACTCGCTGATGCGCCATGGCCTGGTCTCACACCTGACCTTCTCAGTGTGTTGTTGGTAGTTGCCACACAGGCAAAAGGAAGTGTTCTCATTCATCAGAAGATGTTTGAAAGCCGTCTGTTCTTTGTGGACAAACTGATTGACATGGGTGCACAGATTATCTTATGCGACCCACACAGAGCTGTTGTCGTTGGTCATGACAGAAGAATACAGCTGCATGCCGCACAACTAACATCACCAGACATCAGAGCCGGCATCGCACTGCTGATTGCTGCAATGAGTGCCAAGGGTACAAGTATCATCAGTAATATCGAACAGATCGACCGAGGATATGAAGACATTGAAGAGCGTCTGAATTCACTTGGTGCATCTATACAACGTATTGATTAATAACACATTCTGAAATAACGAATAATGATTACTCGTGAAGAAGTATATAAAATCGGCAAGATAACCAAACCTCACGGTTTAAAGGGAGAAGTCAGCATTAATTTTGATGACGACATCTTTGACCGTGTTGACTGTCCGTATCTTATATGCGAAATAGACGGAATACTCATTCCTTTCTTCATCGAAGAATACCGATTCAAGACTGATTCATCCGTTTTAGTCAAATTTATGGATATAGATTCTTCAGAACAGGCCCAGCAACTTGCAGGCAGTGTCGTGTATTTTGAGAACAAATACATCAAGGAAGGTAATCAGGAAGAGGTTTCGCTTAATTACTTTATCGGATTCACTATAATGGACGGTGACAAGGAAATCGGTGAGATTTGCGATATCGACGACAACACAGAAAACTGGTTGTTTGTCGTAGAAAACAAGAAAGGTAATTCATCAAAAGAAATACTTATCCCTGCTCACGAGGAATTTATTACAGACATAGACCATCAAAACAAAATAATAACAATGAATTTGCCCGAAGGGCTCATCAATATAAATGAATAAGAAGAGAATTGCAATATTAGGTTCAACAGGTTCAATCGGAACTCAAGCACTTCAGGTAATCGAGGAGCATTCCGACATGTATGAAGCCTATGTACTTACAGCAAACAACAATGTTGAGAAACTGATTCAGCAGGCACGCAAATACAAACCTTCAACTGTTGTCATCGTTAACGAACAACATTACAATACAGTAAAAGATGCATTATCTGATTTACCTATAAAGGTTTACACTGGTGAAAATGCACTATGTGAGGTTGTGGAAGACAACAACGTGGATATTGTATTGGCATCAATGGTCGGATTTGCGGGACTTCGTCCTACTATCAGTGCTATCAAGGCAAGAAAAATGATTGCTTTGGCAAATAAAGAGACATTGGTAGTTGCAGGCGAACTCATAAACCGTCTTGCTGCAGAGAATCTGGTACCAATCATACCTGTAGATAGTGAACACTCAGCAATATTCCAGTGTTTGGAACCAGGAAACAAAATTGAAAAGATATTACTTACATGTAGTGGCGGACCATTCAGAAAACTTACAGACGAACAACTTAGGAATGTAACCAAAGCAGATGCTCTCGCCCACCCTACATGGAACATGGGGGCAAAGATAACAATTGACAGTGCCACACTGATGAATAAGGGTTTTGAGGTAATCGAAGCCAAATGGTTGTTCGGAGTAAAGCCAGAACAGATACAAGTGGTAGTTCACCCACAATCAGTTATACATTCAATGGTACAATATGAAGACGGAGCCGTAAAAGCACAACTTGGTGTGCCTGATATGCGACTTCCTATTCAATATGCTTTCAGTTATCCTCAACGTTTAAAAGCATCGTTCGACAGAGTTGACTTCTTCAAGATGAACGCATTGACTTTTGAACAACCTGACACAAACCGTTTCCGTTGTCTGGCGTTAGCATATGAAGCATTAAACAAAGGAGGAAATATGCCATGTATCGTTAATGCAGCCAACGAAATTGCCAACAAAGCATTTATTGACGACAGAATATCATTTAACAGAATCAGTGAGATTATTGAAGAATCAATGAACAAGATTGCATTCTCAACCGACTCATCATTAGAATCTTATTTATTAACTGATAAAGAAACACGCAAATTCGCAGAATCTTTACTATAACATTCAACATAAGAAATGGAAGCAACATTTATTAAAATAGCACAAGTAATTATTGCATTCGCAATATTGATCATTTTACATGAAGGAGGTCATTTTATAGCAGCTAAATTATTCAAGATAAGAGTAGAGAAATTCTATCTCTTCTTCGATGCTTGGAATTTCAAGTTATTCAGTACATATTGGAATTCTTTCCGTAAGTTAATCGGCAAAAAGCCAATTGAGAAAGACGAGAAAGGAAGATTCAAATACTCTGGCACTGAATATGGTATAGGATGGTTGCCATTGGGCGGATATGTGAAGATATCAGGTATGATAGACGAATCCATGGACAAAGAACAGATGAAGCAACCACCACAGCCATGGGAATTCAGAACAAAACCAGCATGGCAGCGTCTTATCGTCATGCTTGGGGGTATCATCGTCAATTTCATCACTGCATTCATTATATATATAGGGGTACTTTTTGCTTGGGGAGAGAATTATCTCAAACCTACAGATATCACCTATGGTATGAAATTTAACGAACAGGCCATTGCCGACGGATTCCGCGACGGAGACCAGTTCTTAAAAATAGACAACACACCTGTACGAGCATGGGATGTGAATGTACTACGTAACATCTCAAATGCTAAAGAGGTTACTGTGAAACGTCAAGGCAAAAAGGTTACTCTCAAAATGCCAGAAAGCATGAATATGCTTGATATGGTACAAAGCATACCACCATATGCAGATATTCTTATTCCTATGAATATTGACAGTATCCTCCCTGGCTCACCAGCAGAGACAATCGGTTTAAAACCAGGTGATAAAATCAATGCTATAAACCAAACAGAAATCACATGTTTCAATGACTTAATAGCAGAATTGGCATTGCTGAAAGAATCAATAAACGAGAATTCAACTGCTGCCGACAGTCTGAAAGCACGTACTGTTACTTTGGTAGTTAATAACAGTGATACAGTAAATGCTACCTTGACAAATGATTTCAAACTCGGTTTCAATAACAAGATTCCTGAATATAAGATAACAAACAAAGAATATGGATTCTTGGAAAGTATTCCAGCCGGAATCAAATCAGGATACGACAAACTGGTATCATACGTAAGCGACTTGAAATACTTATTCACAGCTGAAGGTGCAAAAAGCATGTCAGGAATCGTTGGTATTACGAATATCTTCCCAGCAGAATGGGATTGGCAACGTTTCTGGTTGCTGACAGCATTGCTTTCTATCGCATTAGGAGTGATGAACGTACTTCCTATTCCTGCCTTAGACGGCGGACATGCTGTATTCGCAATATATGAAATCATAACAAGAAGAAAACCATCAGAGAAAGTTCTGGAA
>JAGABW010000094.1 GCA_017614465.1 Bacteroidaceae bacterium
GCGGTGCGGACGGGACTCGAACCCGCGACCCCTAGCGTGACAGGCTAGTATTCTAACCAGCTGAACTACCGCACCAAAATATGTAATTAACTCGTTTTTGCTCTCGCGAGCGGAAAACGAGACTCGATGCTTTTTTCCACCTTGAGTTCGTTTCGCTCTAGGAGCGGAAAACGAGACTCGAACTCGCGACCCCAACCTTGGCAAGGTTGTGCTCTACCAACTGAGCTATTTCCGCATTATGTCATCCTTGCCAAGGTTGGTATCCTTTTTGTTCTTGGGGCAAGGTTGTGCTCTACCAACTGAGCTATTTTGATTTCTCAAAATTATGAACAGATAGCAAATTTTCGATGTGCCCACGACAAGAATCGAACTTGCACGTCTCTCAACACTCGCACCTGAAACGAGCGCGTCTACCATTCCGCCACGTGGGCAATGTCGCTGGCATTTTTTTGCTCTTCTGCCGATTTGCGAGTGCAAAGGTAAGGCTTTTTCTAAAACTACCAAAACTTTTAGCGTTTTTTTTGATTCTTTATGTGTAAATATTCGTAATTTCATAAGAAATCACTACCTTTGTGAGCGAAATACATATATAAAAGCAGTTTTTATGTTACTAACAACATTGATTATCGTTGCTATTATCGTCACAGGTTTTTTGATGATGAGCACAGTTCAAGTAAACCACGTTAACCGCGCAGCTGTTGCAATGTTCTGCGGAGTTACAGCTTGGGTTGTATACATGTTTAATGGTGCAGAATTTCTCGGCAACATGGGATATCCCGAATATATTGTAGGTCAAGAGAAAGATTTTATTGCGAGTAATGTTATTATAAAATATATTAATGAGGCGTGTCAAGTCATTCTTTTCTTGATTGCCACTAACACTATTGTTGAAATAATGAACAACAACGGGGTTTTCGATTCTCTTATAAAATGGATGAGAACTCGTAGTTGTAAGAAATTCTTATGGGCTTTATCACTCATCACCTTCATTATCTCTGCTAACGTGGACAATTTAACCACTGTTGTCTTGATGATGACAATTATGGGTCAGGTTGTTTCTGAACATAGCCAACGAGTGGTTTATTCATGCGTAATTCTTGTTTCTGCCATCCTTGGTGGTTCATTCACTGTGATTGGCGATATGACTTCGCTTTTGTTATGGGTTCACGGAGTTGTAACTCCATCTGCCTTTGCTGGCGGGTTGATTTTGCCTGCATTAACAAGTTTATGTATATTCAACATATTGATTTCTAAATTATTGGTAGGTCAACTAAATGTCACATCGTTCATCTCACGTTTTGATGGCGACGATTCTTCGTTATCACTTTTCCAAAAAAGTGTGATGTTGGTAGTTGGACTTGCTGGTTTATGGGCTATACCTACATTTCACAATTTGACTTGCCTTCCTCCTTTCCTCGGGGCTATGTGTATATTAGCTTTGGTTTGGGTACTTGAAGGAATATTCAATTTAAGAAGAAACGGTATTATATTATTTACACAACGTAAATACATTCGTAATACAGAGTTTATAGGCATGCGCCTTATTCTGTATTTCTTAGGTATATCACTTGCTGTAGGTGCATTGGTTGAAACTGGCGCATTAAAATACGCAAGTGAGCTTCTTATTACACACGTACACAATATATATATATATGGTGCGTTTTTCGGTTTCATTTCTTGTCTTATCGACAACATTCCATTTGTTATGATTGGTTTGAACCTATTCAACACAGAACAAATACAATCAACACAGGAATTCGTTTTAAACGGAACTTACTGGCAACTCCTTGCATTCTGTTCAGCAATGGGTAGTTTGTTGCTTTATGTAGGAAGTTTGGCAGGTCATGCTGTTGTCGAAGTTGAACATATCAGTTTACCATGGTATTTCCGCCATATTTTCTGGAGGGTACTTGTAGCATGGGGATTTGGTATGATTGTATTTTGGTTAATGCACTAAAATCGTGCTGTTTGACTGAATAATAGAGGGATTTGAAAATTCGCAGATTTTGATTTATGGAAAATAATAGATGGGGAGTCATATATAGTTCGAGAGCCGGCTCAATCAATTCGCACAAACGTTGGATTGCGATTCAGCAATACATGGAAAAATGCGGGGTGCAATATGATTTTGTACAGTCTGAGGGTTCTGGTTCTGTTGAACGATTGACACGTATGCTTTGCAACAATCATTATCACACAATAATTGTTGTAGGCAATGATGCGGCTTTGAACGAAGCTTTAAATGGAGTTATAAAATCAAAAGAAGAATTAGTTGATGACTTTGCTTTTGGACTGATACCTAACGGAATAGGTAATGACTTTGCTCGTTTCTGGGGAATAGAACTTGACGATTACAAAAACACTGTCAACAAGATGATTAAGCGCAACACCAAATTGATTGATGTTGGTGTTTGTACATATACTGATGAGGACAATGTTCCACACAAACATTATTTCCTCAATTGCGTAAATATCGGTTTGGGAGCACGACTCATCGATTTCACAGACAAATTCACACGTCTAATAGGTTCTAAACGTTTATCGATTATTCCTGTTGCTATTGCCAACATATTTGAGCGCAAATCATTTGATGTCAGTTTAAAAGCAGACACTGAAGAAATAAAGACACAGGTGATGTCAATATGCATCGGAAATTGTCACGGATACGGACAGACTCCAAATTCCGTGCCATACAATTCCATGTTAGACATGTCAATAATCACTCGTCCGAAATGGTGGCAACTTCTTGAGGGTTTTTGGTTACTTGGTAAAGGAAGATTCCTTAATTACACCAATGTACATCCTTATCGCATTCAAAAGGTAATAGTTTACGATGAGGGTAAGGCCAAAGTCTCTGTGGACGGCTGTATTCTCGATGTGAAGAAACTCACACCAATGAGAGTGGAGATAGAACCAGAATGTTTAAATTATATTGTATAATAACACACTAACATAACATAAAACAATGACAAACATAGCAATATTTGTATCTGGAAATGGTACTAACTGTGAGAATATCATACGATACTTTCAGAATTCAGACATCGCAAAGGTTTCACTTGTAATCAGCAACAAAGCCGATGCTTATGCGTTAACAAGAGCAAAGAACCTCAATGTTCCAAGTATGGTTGCAAGCAAGAGTCAATTCAACGACGAGAAGTTCCTTCTTCCTATACTGAAAGAATATAATATCGATTTTATTGTCCTTGCAGGATTCTTACTGATGGTTCCATCTTATCTTATCAATGAATACGACCACAAGATGATAAACATACACCCTGCTATATTAAAGAAATACGGCGGCAAAGGTATGTATGGACATCATATACACGAAGCGGTTAAGGCTGCAGGAGAGAAAGAAACAGGTATCACAATACATTATGTGAATGAAATATGTGACGGAGGAGAAATCATCAAACAATACTCTACTCCAATTGCTCCCGAAGACACAGTTGAAGATATTGAAGAAAAGGTTCATGTTCTTGAACAGACATATTTCCCTTCAGTAATTGAGGCTGCTATAATCAAGCAACAATAACACGTCATTATCCAAAATTCTCATATTATGACACTACAACAGTTGTTGACATCTGGCGACCACTTCGCCACTGGCATTGGTTGTCATCTTGAAGAAATACGCGCTGGTTATGCACGTGCAACACTCGAGGTTAAAGATTGTCACCTAAATGCAGGAGGTGTATGCCAAGGAGGTGTTTACTTCACATTGGCAGACATTGCATTAGCTGCTGTCATGAACAGCCATGGCAAACTCTCATTCGGAATCGAAAACAACATAGTTTTTCTTAGTTCCGCAAAAATAGGCGATAAACTTACAGCTGAAGCCACAGAAGTATTCAATCACCATAAAATTCCGTATGTAGATGTAAAAATAACAAATCAGGACGGAAAATTACTATGTGTGGTTACAGGTCTGGCTTATCGCAAGGATATTGACATGAAGGTTTCTGATTTGATGTAAATCAGATCTGAGAAATAATCATTTAATAAATGACAAATAAAAAAAGTTCTTCGAAAAGAAGAACTTTTTTATTTGTATATATGTCAACTAAACATATTATGCAAGTTTAGCCAAACAATTCTTTATACGAGTCAAAGCCTCAACGATATTCTCATCGCTTGTAGCATAACTCATGCGGAAGCATTCAGGGCTGCCGAAAGCATCACCTCCCACTGTTGCGACATGACCTACTTCAAGGATGTACATTGCAAAATCAGTAGAGTTGTTGATAACATATTCTTTACCTTCAACAGATGCTTTCTTTCCGAAGTAGCTTGAGCACTTAGGGAAGAGATAGAATGCACCTTGTGGCTTATTTACTTCTAATCCAGGGATTTCTTTTGCCAAACGGACGATCAAGTCACGACGACGTTCGAATGCCTGACGCATTGTTTCAACACAATCTTGAGGACCTGCAAATGCTATTTCAGCTGCTTTCTGACTTACAGAACATGGTCCACTTGTGTATTGTCCCTGAAGTTTATTGCATCCTTTCACAATCCAATCTGCTGCAGCAATGAATCCGATACGCCATCCTGTCATTGCATATGCCTTAGACACACCATTGATGATAACCACACGGTCCTTGAAATCAGCGAACTGTGCCATTGAAGCATGTTCACCCACATAATTAATATGTTCGTAGATTTCGTCGGCTATAACTATGATATTTTCATATTTCAACAAAACGTTCTTGAGGGCTTCCAACTCTGCCTTACTATATACAGAACCTGTAGGGTTTGAAGGAGAACAAAGAATGAGCAAACGAGTCTTTGGAGTGATTGCAGCTTCGAGTTGTTCTGGAGTGATCTTGAAGTCTTGTTCAATTTTTGCTTCAACAAATACTGGTGTACCTTCTGCCAATAATACCATCTGAGGATAACTTACCCAATATGGAGCTGGAATAATCACCTCATCACCAGCATTTACCAATGCCATGATTGCATTACATACAGATTGTTTTGCACCATTTGAACAAAGAATCTGAGCTGGAGAATAATCCAATCCGTTTTCTTTCTTCAATTTATTCACAATAGCATTTTTCAATTCAGGATAACCTGGCACTGGGCTATAACGTGAATAATTTTCATCAATTGCTTTCTTTGCAGCTTCCTTAATGTGATCTGGAGTATTAAAATCTGGCTCACCGACACTCATGTTAATGATGTCGATACCTTGAGCTTTTAGTTCACTGCTCTTCTGCGACATTGCGAGTGTTGCAGAAGGCTGAAGTGCTTGAAGTCTTGCTGATAGTTCCATTTTCTTATATTTTTAATTATTATTTTTCTTTTACTAATATTTTATAAGTTCCTCGAGTACAGAATGAATATTATAAATGAAGGGTATGTCCCATTCTATCTTGTTTTGTCTTAAGATATCGTTCATTATACTCGTTAGGTTTTATTTCTATCGGAACATTTTCCACGATTGTAAGTCCGTACCCCTCAAGTCCTACTCTTTTTACAGGATTGTTAGTGATAAGACGAATCTTACCGATGCCTAATTCACGCAGAATCTGAGCACCAACACCATAATCGCGCAAATCGGGATCAAAACCCAAATGAATATTAGCATCTACTGTATCCAATCCTTCTTCCTGCAGTTTATATGCTGCAATTTTGTTCATAAGTCCGATACCACGTCCTTCCTGAAGCAGATATACGATACATCCCTTACCTTCTTTCTCAATCAGTTGCATCGCACGATGAAGTTGTTCACCGCAATCACATCTTTTACTTCCGAAAATATCGCCTGTAGCACAAGATGAATGCATACGCACCAATACAGGTTCATCTTCAGTCCATGTACCTTTGAACAATGCAACATGTTCAAGACCATTGCTTTTCTGACGGAAAGGAATGATTCTGAAATGTCCGTAGTCTGTAGGTAAATCAGCCTCAACACCACGTTCAATCAAAGATGGAGATGGAGTGGTTATAGCATTTTCGGATTTCTCACCACATATCTTAGGTTCACCTTGTTGCAGTCTGTATGCGATAAGATCCTTTATCTGAATGATTTTCAGTCCGAATTGCTCTGCTTTTTCTATCAATTGAGGCATACGAGCCATTGTCCCATCTGGATTCAATATTTCGATAAGAGCAGCCGCTGGACGCATTCCAGCCAAACGAGCCAAATCAATTGCTGCCTCAGTATGTCCTGCACGTCGAACCACCCCATTATCTTGAGCATACAACGGACTTATATGTCCTGGACGTCCAAAAGTTTGAGGTGTTGACAGAGGATCTGCCAAAGCTTTAATTGTAGCGGCTCTATCTGCTGCAGACACACCAGTTGTGCATCCTTCTAATTTGTCAACAGTCACGGTAAATGGAGTACCAAGAACCGATGTATTATTATAAACTTGATGGCTCAAGCCTAATTCTTTCGCACGACTGATAGTTATTGGAGCACATAGAACTCCTCTACCTTCGCGTAACATGAAATTTACCTTCTCAGGAGTAATTAATTCTGCAGGAGTAATGAAATCACCTTCATTCTCGCGGTCTTCATCATCCACGACAATCACAAATTTCCCTTGTCGGAAATCCTCAACTGCCTCTTCTATTTTACTAAAATTCACTTCTTTCATATTTCGCTTATATGATTTGTTATTTTTTCACATGTCTTATATACGGTCCTCAACTCCTTACGAAGTCTGTTACGCAGACGAGGAGAGGTTCGCAAGATTGGGAACTCGTTTAGATACAACAAAAGTTGGCGATCTTTTGAATTTGACAATTCATCGACGATAGCTTCCAATTCTTCATTTATATATTTGAGTTTCTTATCTTCTTCATTCTTTACAACCAATAACATCAATTGCCATTGGAACAGACGTGGATGGGATTTTCTGTAGTTTCTACATTCCTCTGCCAGCACATTCAGTCTTGGAACGATAGCCTCATAGTCGGGATCATCAATAATAACTTCTTTTCTTACTATATGACGATGTTGTGGGATTCCCAACAGACGTATGAAGAAATTGCGATATGTGTCCATATTGAACACAACCGAATCGTTATTTGATTTCACTGTAAAGAAAACGCCCAATGGTGCTAACACTATCGTACTTGCCCAAAGTCCCAGCCATACTGGCACAGTTCCTTCACGGCTCATTTTTGTTCCTCCTGTATTTATAATATAATACAAGATAAATATCACAACCGACACTACGACCGGTAATCCTAAACCACCTTTACGAATAATTGCTCCAAGTGGTGCTCCTATAAAGAAGAAAACTATACATGCCAGCGCCATTGTGATTTCATTCCATATCTGCCCTTCATATCTACGAACTGTTTTTTGTTCGTCCTTTATATAAGAACTACGAAACTCAAGTTCTGATTGCTGACGCTGAATAGCCTGCACAGCCGCACGTACTACATTCTCCTTATCTGTTGATTCCATTTTATGAAAAACGGAATCTATGTCAACCTTTGTTTTTTCAGATTGTCCATCACCCTTTGTCTTTCCTTGTGAGTTATTATTATCGGATTTATCAGCACGCACAAACAACACTTCATTATTTTCCTCTCTCACAATTTTCTTTCCAACACCGTTATCTATCAATACCCTTTGTTGGACATCTTCCCTACCCCGAACGCTTAACACGTTCCTTCTCATATCATTGTAATTAGAAAGTCCTATGCTGTCTATATGCGAATTGATAGAATCGATATCGTGCATCAAACCCTGGATATTCTTTGTCAAGGCAGAAGTTGACACATCTGCCGAATCTGCATTTTGAAAACTTGTGTCAAAGTCTATCAGCAACTGTTTTCTCAGGAATGTTTCACGACGATATGGCACAAACTGAGTTCTCAATGCAGTTGAAGGCATACTTTCGTACTGATTGCCGCTATACAAACTAAGAACAAGATATTTTTCATCGGCACTTGTTTCCAAATCAGCCGAATCTGCAAGTATGATATGTGCATTATCCAGTCCGTCGCGCAGATTATAGATAATCACATCATAAAGCATACCAGTATCTTTGTTTTTATGCTTCACATACAAGTTCACATTATCAATCCCATCATAGAAAACGCCCTCTGGTATATCTAATTCCGGGGATGTCATAGCGATCGACATACGGAGTTGCAACACTTTGGTATTTGCTTTCGGAGCAATCACATCTTGAAAATAGAATGATATGCCGGCAAATATAACCATCAATATTGCCAATGGACGAAGTGTGCGAAACAAACTCACACCTGCTGCCTTTATCGACAACAACTCCAAACGTTCGCCCATATTTCCAAAAGATATGAGCGATGCAAGTAATATAGCAAGTGGTAATGCCAATGGAACCAACGTAAGAGCTGCATATCCAAAGAATTTTGCCAGAATATCAATTGGCAATCCTTTTCCCACCAACTCATCTACATACTTCCAGAGAAACTGCATCATAACGACAAACAAACTGATACAAAAAGTACCAGCAAAGAGTGTCAGAAAGTTCTTCAGCACATATATATCAAGTTTCTTTATGACGCGCATAATTTCAATAAGAGACAAAATTTCTCTAACATATCACAATAATCCCCCACACAGATTCTCAACTTAAAAAGCTGTACCGACATTATCGTCAGTCCATAATACCACATATTACGCAGCAAAGGTACAAAAATATCGAGAATAAATCGCTAAGATTTAAGATTTATTACCATTCACGGCATAAAATTCAATATAAATATTGCCAAATTACAATAATTGACTATATTTGCAATTATTACTGAACAATATTACTGACTATGGTTTTAAATTATATTTGGATTGCTTTTTTCATAATTGCTTTTATTTCGGCTTTGATTCAATTGATTTTCTGTGGTAACAATACAGTTTTTCCAGAAATCATTAATTCCACATTTACATCAGCCAAGACCGCATTTGAGATTTCTATTGGTCTTACGGGTGTTTTATCATTGTGGATGGGAATCATGAAAATCGGAGAACGAAGCGGAATAGTTGGATTATTCGCAAAAATATTATCGCCGGTTCTGTCAAAGATTTTCCCCGACATCCCTAAGAACCACCCTGTCATGGGAACTATGTTCATGAACATAAGTGCAAATCTTTTAGGGTTAGACAACGCCGCAACACCAATGGGATTAAAAGCCATGGAACAACTGCAGGAAATCAATCCCAAGAAAGACACTGCAAGCAATCCAATGATAATGTTCCTTGTGTTAAACACATCAGGGCTAACCATTATTCCTGTCACAGTTTTGACCTTCAGAACGCAATTAGGGGCCGCACAGCCTACAGATGTATTCATACCAATCCTACTTGCAACTTTTTTCAGCACATTAGTCGGACTTATATTAACCAGTGTAATACAGCGCATCAACCTGTTGAATAAAACGATGATTTTGTTTCTTGGAGGCATGTGTTTGCTTGTTGCCGGTATTATATGGGGATTCAGTCAGATGCCCGCAGAACAAATGGAAATTGTCTCAACTCTATTCGCATCAATATTGCTATTCGTCATAATAATAGGATTTATAACAGCCGGAGTTGTTAAAAAACTCAACGTATATGACACGTTTATCGACGGAGCCAAGGATGGTTTCACAACAGCAATAAAGATTATCCCCTACCTCGTTGCAATATTAGTTGGCATTGGTGTTTTCAGAGCATCAGGAGCGATGGACTGGCTTATAGAAGGAATTGGATATTGTGTCAATCTATGCGGAATAGACAACGAATTTGTCGGTGCATTGCCAACTGCATTAATGAAGCCATTAAGCGGTAGCGGAGCAAGAGGTATGATGGTAGATGCAATGACAACATACGGAGCCGATTCATTCATCGGACGACTTGCATGTGTATTCCAAGGAAGTACCGACACCACTTTCTATGTTTTGGCGGTATATTTCGGTAGTGTGTGTATCAAAAAGACTCGCCATGCCGTAATTTGCGGTTTAGCAGCCGACCTTGCAGGCATCATCGCAGCCATATTTATTAGTTATTTATTCTTCCATTAACCCCGAAATTCAACAAAAAACACGATTTATTAGGCAAAAAACAAAAAAAATGAAAAAAAAATCCTTTTTGGTATTGTCTAATTACAAATTATTCTTACCTTTGCATCCGCAAATCGAAAACGAACGCAGAATGGCGAGATAGCTCAGTTGGTTAGAGCGTCGGATTCATAATCCGGAGGTCGAGGGTTCGGGTCCCTCTCTCGCTACCCTAAGAAAAGTCATTTATCATCGTTTCCGTTTTGTTTTTTCACAATAAAAATTTACAACAAATTATACTCCTATCAGTTTAATACTTAATCTCAATATCTGACTTTTCCAAACTAAATCATTTGACTATTCATCCTTTTAATGACAAGACAATTTGAGTATATATTGTAATATACTATTATTATATTTGTATATTAACTTTAAACCATAGAATGATGAAAAAAACAACATTGTTTCTACTAACAAGCATTATCTGTTTTTCGGCATTGCCATACACTGGATATGGATTCTCTGGGTACAACTCTACCAAGAACACACTTTCCACAACAAGAAATCCTTCAATTCAGACTGAAACGACTGATGACGATCAAAATGACAAAGAGAAAGACATTAAGCCTGATGTTTATCCACAATTTCCAGGAGGGACTGATTCACTCACCAATTATCTGAGAAACAATATTCGCTATCCAGATATTGCGAAGGATAATCTCATACAAGCAAGGGTTATTATATCATTTATTATCAACAAAGAAGGTCAATTGATTAATCCGTCTGTATTAAGAACAACATCAAGCACATACGAATTAATCAAGCAAGTAGAATCTCAAGAACAAACTCCCACAACTATCAAACATATTGAAACACTAAAAAGTGGGCTTAAAGCATTAGAGGACGAAGCAATAAGAGTAATTGAAAGCATGCCAACATGGAAGGCTGGAATGAAAAATAACGAGCCTGTAAATGTAAGACAAGCCATCCCTATCAATTTCAAACTTAATTGATGAGAGAGTATTAACGCAATTAAAAAAACATCAACATAAAAAATCGGAGGTTTAAGACCACTTGTGCATAACCCTCCGATTTTTATTTTATAAGTGCGCTACCACACTCTATTTTTGTTTGTTTTTGAATACACGTCTTGGATATATCTCTAATGAGTCATTATTTACCACTGTAGAATCTGCATTTTGCTTCACTGAGCGTGATTTTGCATAGTAATAACCATTTTTATAATAATCCCAATCATAATAGTCTACGATCTTGTATAATCTGAATGATGTATCTCCATAATAATCTGAAATTACACCTGAAAAATAATCATTAGTCATACGATAATCATCAATAATTGCATCCAATCTATGATGATTATAATTATAGAACGTCAAGTATATGCGACCATTATTAATTTCCCAATCAAAATCACTATAAACATAAGGCTCTGGACCTACACTATAAAAATCAATCTCTCGTCCAGTTCCGTGTGTAGAGTAATTACTGCTTGGATAGAAAACTATATCTGAATAATCGGCATAGTATGTGCGTGTTCCGTAATCGTAAGCAGCGCCCAAATCACCCTTCCATTGACCTGACAACATAATTGCTCTGTCAACATCCTCATCGCAAGATACCATAAACAATGATAATGCGATAGTTAAAAGTGTAAATAATTTTTTCATAATCGTATTAATTAAAAGTTAGTACCATTTTTATCTTTTCGGGAGCAAATATATAAAAAATATATGACTCTCTATTAATAAAAGTCCTATAATGTAATAGGAATAATCCTATTCTTTACCAAAAACCTCTTTTACAGAATAGTTTCACCTTCTATATAATTATCCATCCTCAGGTTTTCGCCATCGAATACCGCAAAAGTAAACATACTAAACCATTCGCCAAGAATTATCATATGACAATCGTGATTAAGCATCAAATCTAGTTCAATATGTCGATGTCCAAAGATAAAATAATTTACTCCGGCATGAGTTTTAAGGTAGTTTTTAGCAAATTTCACAAGGTGTTCATCCTTTTCGCCTCTAAAGACAGGTTCACCTTCTTTAAAATGCTTTTCTCTGTTATGCTGCGACCAAGTAAGTCCGAAATTCATAAACCAGTGTGGATGTATCATTTTTGCCACACGGCGCAAGAACTTACTTTCAAAACACTTAAACATAAGATTTGATTTCCAATCATTCTTATCAACATCTTGATGATGGCCATGCGACAAATAAAATTCTTTGCCATGTAATTCGACCAGACAAGGTTCGTGATGCACAATCACACCACATTCCTTTGTCAGATAGTCATCCATCCACATATCATGATTTCCTACAAAGAAATGCACTTCCACACCATTATCGGTCAATTCGCTTACTTTTCCTAAGAAACGAGTAAAACCACGTGGTACAACATCTTTGTATTCAAACCAGAAATCAAACATGTCGCCAAGCATATACACAGCTTCTGCCTTATCCTTGATTTTATCAAGGAATCTCACAAGTTTTCGTTCTTGTGTCCTTTGATGCGGTATTGCTCTTGAACCTAAATGAGCATCTGAAATGAAATAAATCATATTTTTACTTACATTTTACATGAATCCCAAATCCAACTGAGCTTCCTCACTCATCATACTCTTATCCCATTCCGGTTCAAAAACGAGTTGCACGTTCACCTTTGACACACCTTCTATGGATTCTATCTTCTGAGTGATGTCTTCTATTATAAAATCAGCAGCAGGACAATTTGGAGCTGTTAGTGTCATGTCGATATCAACCTTAAAGGTAGAATCATCCTCGTTTTCTGACACATCTATTTTATATATCAATCCCATGTCGTACACATTAACTGGGATTTCTGGGTCGAACACAGTCTTCAGCATCTCGACCACTTTCACTTCTATATCGTATTGAGTCATAATCCTTACGTGTTAACTAAATAAGAAATCAAACTAATTAATTATTAGATAATTAAATCAGTCCATTATCTGCAAAACTATAATAATTACCGTCTGTGACAATTACATGGTCAATCAAACGGATATTCATTGTACGCGACGCTGCGACTAAGTGTGATGTCAGATTCTTGTCATCGTTTGACGGACGTAATGAGCCCGAAGGATGATTGTGACACACTATCATACATGTCGCATCAGAAATCAATGCTTCTTTGAGTACCACACGAATATCAACTGCGGTGGCTGTTAATCCGCCTGTACTGATTTTAACGCGTTTGATGATCCGCGAACTGTTATTCATCAATATTACCCAGAACTCTTCACATTTCAAATCACGCATCAACGGATACATATACGCATATGCCTCGCTTGCATTCGCAATCTGCTGCATGTCGTCAACATGTTCCAAGGCTCTGCGTCTTCCAAGTTCTGCTGCCGCCTTTATGGTAATAGCTTTTGCATCACCTATACCATTAAACTTCATCAATTCGGCAATGCTCATTTTCCCTAATCTCGACAAATGTCCATCGCACACCTTAAGAACATCCCGCATCAACTCCACTGCCGATTTCTGTTGAGTGCCAGAACCTATCAATATTGCCAAGAGTTCAGCATTCGACAATGATGATTCTCCATACAGGGCCAATTTTTCCCGTGGTCTATCTGCCTCGTTCCAATCTTTTATTGTATTGCCTTGTTCCTTTATCGATTCTTTCCCCATCATCCTACACGTTTTATCAATCGTAAAAGTTTTTCTCGTACGCACTGAACTCGCCGTGTTTCAGTACACATCTTTCCCACCATGCCTGAATAAAGCCGAAACCATATCCATACAACTGCACAAAAGCAGCTACAACCGACAATATGCCAATAATCAGGCTTCTATTAACGACGGCTGAATCAATCATAAGAAGTAAGCTATACAACAATATAGGCAAAAGAGGTAGTATCCATAAGCATGAACCTAAAACGGCCAAAATCACAGACAGCAAAACCAACGACAATGTGCCTAAAGTAAATACCGCAGGCAACAAATGTACAATTTTCAGACTTCCTGGATGGCGTTTCATAAGATTGATTCTTGCAATACCTGAGTTGTACACCTGTTTGAAGAACTTCTTCATGTCTGTACGGCGTTTATGCCACACCCACGCATCGGGGAACAGTCTGCATTTATAATCGTTTTTGAATATTCTGATACTAAAATCTATATCCTCGCCAAAACGCATACGAGAGAAACCGCCCAACGCATTATATACTTCACGACGGACTCCCATGTTAAACGAACGAGGATAGAATTTATCCATTTTCTTCTTTCCGCCACGAATTCCTCCAGTCGTAAAGAACGATGTCATGGAATAACTTATGGCCTTCTGCACCATTGAGAATGATTCGTGGGCGCGATCAGGACCGCCAAAGGCATCTGCCGGATTTGCGTTTAGTTCTGCATTTATAGATTCAATAAATCCCGGTGGCAGCACACAGTCGCTATCGAGAATCAGAACATACTCACCTTCAGCACGTTCAACTCCATAATTACGAGAAGGTCCAGGGCCTGAATTATCCTTATAATAATAGTGTAAGGTCAAACGGTCAACATATTTGTCGCACACATCCTTACATTTTTTACTGGAGCCATCTTCCACTATTATCACATCAAAATCAGTGACAGTCTGTCGTGTAAGACTATCCAGCAACTCATCGACCTCATCAGGGCGATTAAAAACGGGTATTATTACAGAATACTTCATGTTGCAAAGGTAAGAATTTTTTTTTAAATAGGAATCAAGTTTCCTATATTCTGCTAAAGATGATATAAATGTGTCAGACAACGCCCGATTCCCTATTCAAAATAGAGTGAGAAAATAATCATTCTTGAGCGAGCATTATCCACAGACCTTGTATAAATCAGTTTGGAATCGTCTGTCAAATCAGTTCTGTTCTTATCAATCATATTTAGGAGTCCATATCCAAATTTGATTTCAGGAATCAGTTTAAAGAATGGGAGATAAAAATCACAACCAAACCCTACTTCCAACTGCATGTCATATTGTTTCAATTTAAGATTTCTCTGTTTTTTGGAAGTAAGATCAAACATCGGATTTACACCTGCCACAACATACGGACGATAATTATTAAAGCGTTCAGCTGTGAATTTCAAGTTTATTGGAGCTGCAATAAATGTTGATTTCATTGACTGCAATTCATGCGTTCCATTCAACATGTTTTTGTACATGATTTGCTTTTCGCCAAAATGTATAGAAGGAAGGACGCGTAAAGCAATATGAGGATGCAAATTATATTCGCCAAGGATACCGACACTCACTCCCGGATCATAATTTGGCACGTCAGCAAACCACTGATCTCCGTTTTCACCAATAAATCCATTATTCTGAAACTCCAAATCCTGCACGTGAGTACCCACATAGAATCCATAATGAAATTGGCGCTGGTCTATGTATGGACGATTCATAACCTTACGCAACTGAGCATACGTCAATGATGTTGACATAAAAAGCCAACATAATACGAATAATGCCACACGGCACCAATTTATATGTTCATTTCTTTTGTTCACAATATCAATAACGATTTGTATATATTTTTATTGTATAATAAAACTGATTTAATTGTGATTTATACGAAAATCCTGATACGTATATCTATTTTGGACAATTCCGATATTGAATAATAAAAAAAGCCACCGACACAACAAGTATCGATGACTATTTGTTATGAATGTATTAATTATACATTATTCACCTGGAACAATTGCACCTGAAGGACATGCATCTGCACATGTACCACAGTCTACGCAAGAGTCTGGGTTGATAACATACTTTCCATCACCTTCAGAAATTGCTTCAGAAGGACATTCACCTGCGCATGTTCCACACATAACGCAGTCATCTGTAATTACATAAGCCATGATCTACTTTGTTTTATTAATTTAAATTAATGTAAAATATATCAATTTTATATGATACTCTTTGTTTTATTAGCCTGTGTCTCACACCACTTTTTTCATCCTCACCATTTCATCTTATCTTTACCCATCTTTTCATCTTTTCGCCCCACCTTTTCATATGCAAAACCATTCTTTAACGATTTTGTTTGCAAAGGTAATAAATATTTACAATTTAGCAATATCTGCCGTTCTTTTTTTCATTAAAAAACTTTTTGTGGTTGATTTACTTTCTGTTTTGTCTTTTTATTATTAACTTTGCGGTGTTTTTCAAAAAAAACTGACAACATAAACGATGTCATATAGTTAAAAATACGATTCAACATGAAAATTACAGTAATTGGAGCCGGAAACATGGGTGGTGCACTCATTAAAGGCTGGAGCAAGAATGGTAAGGATATTCAACAGACTATTGTTGAAGTTGACAAGAACAAATTAGAACAATTCAAGGCTGAATGCCCTGGAATTAGTACCTCGACAGATGGTGCAACTGCAATAAAAGATGCAGAAATAATTATAATTGCTGTAAAACCATGGCTTGTTGGAACAGTACTTAATTCTATCAAGACAAATATCACATCAAAACAACTTCTCGTATCTATTGCCGGAGGTGTGACAATCAGCCAGGTACAAGAGAATCTGACAGATTGCGAAATGCCAAAGGTATTTCATGTCATTCCAAACATCGCTGCTGAATTCTGCGACAGTATGTCATTCATCAGTGCATCAAAAGAAGTTGAGAAATCTGACATCGACAAGGTGGAGACACTGTTCAAATATGTTGGTAACGCAATTGTATGCGATGAAAAACTTATAAATCCGGGAATGCTTCTCGCTTCATGCGGTTTGGCATACGTTATGCGATTCCTCAGAGCACAGACTCAAGCTGGTGTTGAAATGGGATTCTATCCAAAGGATGCGCTAAACATAGCTATGCAGACAATGCAGGGTGCCGTATCACTCTTACGTGAGACAGGCGAACATCCTGAAGCAGCTATCGACCGCGTGACTACACCTGGCGGATTCACAATCAAGGGCTTGAACGAAATGGATCATGCGGGATTCTCTTCTGCTGTCATCAAAGCATTCAAAACCGGTTTCTAACAGAAAACAATTAACATAACAATAACAACACAAAGTAGACATACCCGCCATTTTCTACTTCCTCCTACATCTATAATATAAAGGAGGACTTTGAGAGTGGGCAAAAACATGACACTATTAGAAAAAATCATCGCTCGTGCAAAAGCAAACAAACAGCGCATCGTTCTTCCAGAGAGCCTTGAAGAACGTACACTGACTGCAGCCGACAAAGCATTGGCTGACGACTTGGCAGAAATCATTCTTATCGGTAGCCGTGAAGAGATCTTCAATCTTGCCAATAAACTTGGTTTGAAGAATATTGACAAGGCTACAATCATCGACCCTGCCACATCTGAGAAGACTGAAGAATATGCACAATTGTTATTCGAACTCAGAAAGAAGAAGGGAATGACAATTGAGGAAGCACGCAAATTAACACAAAACCCTCTTTATTTCGGATGCCTCATCATAAAGAGCGGAGATGCCGACGGACAGATCTCTGGTGCTTTATCAACAACAGGCGACACTTTGCGCCCTGCTCTCCAAATTATAAAATGTGCTCCAGGCATATCTTGTGTAAGCGGTGCGATGTTAATGATTACTCAAACACCTCAATATGGAGAAGAAGGTGTACTCGTTATCGGTGACGTTGCAGTAACTCCAATGCCAGATGCTAACCAATTAGCACAAATCGCAGTTTGTACAGCACAAACAGCAAAAAGTGTTGCTGGTTTTGACGATCCACGTGTTGCCATGTTAAGTTTCTCAACAAAAGGCAGCGCAAAGCACGAAGTTGTTGACAAAGTGGTAGAAGCAACTAAACTTGCAAAAGAATTGGCCCCATCACTCAAAATCGACGGAGAACTTCAGGCTGATGCAGCACTTGTGCCATCTGTTGGTGAGAAGAAAGCTCCAGGAAGCGACATTGCAGGAAAGGCAAACGTACTTGTATTCCCATGTCTTGAAGTTGGAAACATTGCTTACAAGCTTGTACAACGCTTAGGTAATGCTGATGCGATCGGTCCTATCCTTCAAGGTATTGCACGCCCTGTAAACGACCTCAGTCGCGGATGTAGCGTAGATGACATCTACAAGATGATTGCCATCACAGCATGTCAGGCAATGGACGCAAAATAATGTCACGAAACAAAAAACATATATAAGAAAATGAAAATCTTAGTATTAAATTGCGGAAGTAGTTCCATCAAGTACGCATTATATAATATGGATGACCAGAGCGTCATCACAAGCGGAGGTATCGAGAAGATCGGATTACCTGATTCTTTCATCAAATTAAAGACAAAAGACGGAAATAAGGTTAAGATTGACCGTGAAATTCCTGAGCACACAGCTGGTGTACAGTTCATCTTCGAATGCCTTACAGAAGGTGAGAATGCTGTTATCAGCAGTCTTAATGAAATCAACGCTGTTGGTCACCGTATGGTACACGGAGGAGAGAAATTCAACCAAAGTGTGTTGCTCAACGACAAAGTAATGGAAGAATTTGCTCAATGTAACGATCTTGCCCCACTCCACAACCCAGCAAACATCAAAGGTGTAAATGCGGTAAAGGCATGCTTGCCAGATGTTCCTCAGGTAGGAGTATTCGACACAGCTTTCCACCAGACAATGCCTGACTACGCATTCATGTATGCTCTTCCATATGACCTCTATAAGAAATATGGTGTACGCAGATACGGATTCCACGGAACAAGCCACCGTTATGTATCACAACGTGTATGCGAATTCTTAGGATGCAAGCCTGAAGGAAAGAAAATCATCACTTGCCACATCGGAAACGGTGCATCAATAGCAGCTGTAAAAGACGGAAAATGTGTTGACACAAGTATGGGACTCACTCCACTTGAAGGCTTAATCATGGGTACCCGAAGTGGTGATATCGATGCAGGTGCTGTTACATTCCTTATGGACAAACTTAATCTCAACACAACAGAGGTTAGCAACTTGCTCAACAAAAAATCAGGTCTTCAGGGTGTAAGCGGTGGATATAGCGATTTCCGTGACATTCTTGCACAAATCGAAAGCGGAAACGACCAGGCTCGTCTTGCAAAGGAGATGTACACTTATCGTATCAAAAAATATATCGGTGAATACGCTGCAGCCATGGGAGGTGTGGATATCATCCTCTTCACTGGTGGTGCTGGAGAAAACCAATGGGAAGTACGTGAAGGCGCTACAAACGGTTTGGAATTCCTCGGTGTAAAAGTTGACGAAGAGAAAAACCACTCATGCCGTGCAACAGAGAAAATCATTTCTTCAGACGACAGTAAAGTTACAGTATGTGTGATTCCTACTGACGAGGAATTAATGATTGCAACAGACACACTTAATATTGTATCAAAACTTTAATACAATTATTATAATATATTGATAAGGCAAGGGTCGCAATCCTTGCCTTATTTATATGAAAAACACGCTATTATTATATTTTTCAGCAAAACACCCCATTAATAATATATTTTTATTACCTTTGCAATAAATATAATTACAATTCTGTTTTTATCATTTTTGAATATTAAATTCACACCTAATAACCACATGAAAAAATCTCTTATTATTGCATTAACTTTTATCATGGCAACAAACATGTTTGCCGAGTTATACAACATCCAAACACCTAACATGAGTCTGGTAATAGATGCATCAAAAGGTAAAAAAGCCAATTTCGTTTATTTCGGTCCTCAATTATCTTCACGTGAACTCAATAGTTTACAGACCACACGTGGAAGTCGCATGGATTTGTACATGCCTTACGGGATGCATTGCACATCGGAATCTGCCATGGCAATGACTCATGCAGATGGCAACAAGACCACAGAACTGTTTATAGACAACATATCAGAAAAGAAACAGGCCATTACAGCCCGTAACGGAAAAAATGCATCTGGAACACATCTGATAATTGACATGTCTGATCCTTCATACAAAACTGCTGTATCATTACACTATTTTGCATACAGCGATGTGGACATGATTGAAACATGGACTGAGATTAAAAACAAAGAGAAAAAAGAAGTTTTATTAACTCAATATAGCAGTGGTGTATTACCAATTCGCCGCGGTAACGTTTATCTGTCGCATCTATATGGTTCATGGGGAAATGAAGGACGTTTGTCGTCTGAAAAAATTGAACCAGGAATGAAAGTCATAAAGAACCGAGACGGTGTACGCAACGCCCACACAGATCATGCTGAAGTGATGTTCTCGCTCGATGGAACACCTACAGAGAATACTGGAGCCGTGATTGGTGCAGCACTCTGTTATTCTGGTAATTATAAATTGCGTATTGATACCGACGATAGTGATTTCCATTATTTCTTTGCTGGCATAAATGAAGATAATTCTGAATATCATCTTATGCCAAATGAAGTATTTGTTACTCCCCCATTAGCCTTGACTTATTCAAACGAAGGTTTGTCGGGAGCATCACGTAATTTTCATAAATGGGGACGTAATTACATGCTTGCCAACGGAAATAAAGAGCGTAAAATCCTTTTGAATTCATGGGAAGGTGTCTATTTCGACATCAACCAGAAAGGAATGGATCAGATGATGAATGACATAGCAAGCATGGGTGGAGAGCTATTCGTTATGGATGACGGATGGTTTGGCGACAAATATCCAAGAAAAACCGATAATTCAAGTCTCGGTGACTGGGTGGTTGACAAAAACAAGCTCCCTGAGGGTATTGAAGGGCTGCTTCGCGATGCAAAGAAACATGGAATAAAGTTCGGTATATGGATTGAACCGGAAATGGCAAATACAACAAGCGAGCTATACGAAAAACATCCCGATTGGATTATCAAAGCTTCTAATCGTCAGATTGTTCAAGGTAGAGGCGGCACACAGGTTGTACTTGACTTATCCAACCCTAAAGTTCAGGATTATGTATTCTCTATTGTCGATAATCTTATGACTAAATATCCGGAAATCAACTACATAAAGTGGGATGCGAATATGTCTATTGCATCACACGGTTCACAATATCTTTCATCAGACCGTCAAAGTCATTTATATATTGAATATCACAGAGGACTGGAATCTGTATGCAAACGAATACGTGCAAAATATCCCGACTTAACTATTCAAGCATGTGCTTCAGGAGGCGGACGAGCAAACTGGGGAGTTTTGCCATATTTCGATGAATTCTGGGTAAGCGACGACACCGATGCCCTACAACGTATATTCCTTCAATGGGGCACAAGCTATTTCTTCCCTTCAATAGCAATGGCAAGTCATATTTCCGATGCACCAAACCATCAGACACATCGTACCATCCCTCTGAAATTCAGAATCGACGTAGCTATGACAGGACGTCTCGGCATGGAAATACAACCTAAGAAAATGAGTGAGGACGAAAAGGCATTATGCAGAAAAGCGATAGAAGAATATAAAACAGTTCGCCCAGTCATACAGATGGGAGACATCTACAGACTTAACTCGCCATACGACGAGGATAATGTTGCATCACTCATGTATGTTTCTGAAAACAAGAATCAAGCTGTTTTCTACTGGTACAAGATGCGTACGTTTATCAACGAACATCTTCCACGCATAAAAATGCAGGGATTAGATCCAAACAAATATTATACAATACACGAACTTAACAGAATAGATGTCAGACCATTACCTTACGAAGGAAAATCCTTCTCTGGTGCATATTTAATGAATAATGGTTTGGATATTCCTAACAACCACAGCGTTGCAGGACAAAACCAAAGTGACTGGTCAAGCCGTGTATTATCTCTCACTACAGAATAAAATTACAAACAGAAAACAAGTTTATCAATGATAACGGTATAGCACTATATCGTTATCATTTTTTGTTGTGTGCTTTCATGTTTTATCGATTTAAATCTAAGAGTTTTCAAATGACACACCTCACCCTACTACGAGAGTAAAAAATAAATAAAAGTGACCTAAATAAGAACGCTAAAATAAACGTCTGATAATATATAATTTACTCATTGATATCACACTGGGAGTTAAAAACAAGACCAGTCAGAGAATAAAAAAATAGAATCTTTGCAGTACATTTACAAATTTCATAAAGTTTCTTTGTTTTATCACTTATTTTATATATATTTGTACCCTAAAATAAGACAAAGATTAAGCCAATATGCAAAGACTACTTTCATTAATAATAAGTCTATCATTTATACTTATCACCCATGCTCATAACGGAATACTCTTCCCTTCTGAACGTTTTTCCAGTGGACTTATTAATGATATTTGTCAAGACAAGTACGGTTACATATGGATAGCCACCGATTATGGTTTAAATAAATTTGACGGTTATCGTTTCACCACATACATACGAAATGCTTCTGATACCACTACAATCAGCAGTAATACCATTGCCCGAATAATGTGTGACAGAAATGGCGATTTATGGATTGGTACACGTAATGGTTTGGATCGTTTTGATTATGCAAAAGAGGAATTCATTCATTATAAATTTCCTAACGGATGGGTACCGCGTGTCAACGCTATCATACATAGTAAAGACAATAAGATCATTGCAGGAACCAGTGGATATGGAACTTTCATCATTGATCAGGAAAAACATGTTGCTGTAAGCACCAACAAATATATCGAACGCGAAGAATATAAATTCATTAAGCGCATGGTTGAAGACAGTCATGGGCGCATATGGACTTATTATTATGGTAACACCTTTACCATGAAAAATGATAAAGGTGTAAAAGAATTTACATCAACAAAGGGAGAAGTTACCGATTTCGTTGAACGAGACAATGAGATATTGATCATCTGCAAATACGGCATAATGTCGTATCGCAACGGAAAACTAACCAATTCAAATATCGACATTAGCGAGTTTGATGCATCAAGGGGAACCCTACGCATCGCAATGGAAGACAAAAGTGGTGACATCTACATAGGAACCATCGGAGAGGGTATTTTCAAAATCAAAAAAAACAAGAATATACTTGAACGTGTTGAATATACGACAAGAGGATTGGATTTGAACACCACAACCGTCAAAGGTATTGCCGAGGACAGTCAAGGTAATATATGGTTTGGATGTCCGTCAAAAGGTTTGGTGGTCATCATGAAGAAGCAGCCTCAATTCAATGGTTGGAGCTTTGTTGAGCAACGTGTCTTTGTAAGTTCTACAGTATCATCAATATGTGAAGGCGACAACAACGTGACATGGTGTTCGGTACAAGACAATGGCATTTACGGATTTAACGAGCAAGGACGAATTATAGCTTCGCCCGCAGCCCCTCCGTCAACAAAAATCATGTATCGTGACAGTAAAAAACGTTATTGGATTGGAACAAACAACGAGTTATATTCATATAACCCACTAACAGGAGACTACCAATTACAGTTTAAATACAATTGCGACAATTTCAAATGTATGACAGATGACAAGAACGGCAATCTGTATATATCTGTATATTCAAAAGGTATGTGTTCTTACAATCCACAAACGAAGGAGATAAAGCACTACAGCAACTTATATAAGGATAATAAAAAAGGATGCCTGTGTAACGATTGGATTACCGCAATGAAACGCGATCATCTTGGATACATTTGGATTGCTACTAATTTCGGTATCTCATGTTACGACCCTGCTAAAGACTCTTTCAAGCCTTATGGATGGGATAATCTTTTAGAAGGAGTATTATGCCATTCCATAAATGAGACACGCGACGGACTAATATTAATTGGAACAGACCAAGGTTTATACAGTTACAAACGAGGCGACAAAGAGGCAAAACCATTTACAGATAATGAAACATTAAGAAATAAAGTTATCAGCTATATTTTTGAGGACAAGAATGGAGATATCTGGTGTTCTACATCAATGGGAATATGGCAATACAATATAAAAAACAAGAAATTCATTGGTCATGTCAATGGAAACGGACTTACTAAAAAAGAATACATAAACAATGTAGGACTGCTTAATTCCCAAGGAATTGCTTTCTTCGGGAACAACAGCGGTCTCACAATGTTTACACCTGTATATGTAAAAAATGAATACTTGTCTCTGCCAGATGTTAAACTGACAGGTTTCTTCATTGCCGGTGAGCCAATCAGTTCAAAGACTCTCTCAAATGGCAAACAAGTGATTAATTGTTCAGTGATTGACGCAAAGAAATTCAATGTGTCATATCTCGACAACACAATCTCTTTGGAATTCTCCACATTCGACTATTATAATCCAGGAAATATAATTTTTGAATACAAAATAAACAATGGTCAATGGATACAGAACACAGAAGGACAAAACAGCATCCAACTTAGTCAGTTACAGCCTGGTACATACACTATTGATGTGCGTGCGTTAGCTGCTGGAACCTATTCTGCCATATCAACCTTCACCGTTAACGTTATTCCACCATGGTATCAAACATCAATTGCATACATACTATATTACATCATCATAATTGCTGGTATTATACTTGGAATATATTTCTTCAACCAAAGCAAGAAAAAGCAATTGGACGAGGAAAAAATGAAATTCTTAATTAATGCCACTCACGACATCCGTTCCCCTCTTACGCTGATTTTAGGACCTTTAAATAAACTGAAGGAATCCGTAACAGACGACACAGGGAAAGGGTATATTGACATTATCGACAGAAATGCCCAAAGACTTATGCTATTGGTAAGTCAGATCCTTGATGAAAGAAAAATCGACAAGAAACAAATGCAATTAAGATGCAAAAAAACCGATTTAGTGGATTTCATCAACGGTATTTATACTTTATACCAGACCGAAGCCAACATGCGCAACATCAATTTCACGTTTGAGCATAAAGCAAAACATGTTGAAGGCTGGATTGACCGTATCAATTTCGATAAGGTCATGTCAAATCTATTATCAAATGCATTCAAGCACACGCCTGACGGAGGTGAAATAAACATCATATTAGAATCCGGCGAGCAGAACTTTGAGATAAGTGTGATAGACAACGGAATAGGAATAAAAGAAGAGAATCCTGAACGTCTGTTTAAACGCTTCTATCAAGGCAATTCGTCGATTGATAGCGGTATTAGAGGAACAGGAATCGGACTTAATTTATCACGTTCAATAGTTTTACTACACGGAGGAAAGATAAAGGCTTCAAACCGAAACGATGGCAAAACAGGAGCATGCTTTACTGTTACAATTCCATTAGGCAACAAACACCTGAAAGCCGATCAGATTATAAAAGAAGATATTGTAAACAACTCATTGTTATCAAATAATGAGTCAAAACACTCAACACCTTCTTTCAGTATTCTAATTGCCGACGACGACTATGAAATTGCGGAATACATTAATACTGAGTTAGGTACGAAATACAAGTTCAATCATGTTCCAAACGGAAAAGAAGCATTAAAAGAACTGTTGACTCATAAATACGATCTATTCATTAGCGACATCATGATGCCAGAAATGGATGGATTGACACTGCTTAAACGCATCAAAACCAATCCTACAATTAGTGAGATTCCTGTAATCTTGCTCACCTCAAAAGCAGAGATAACAGAGAAATTAAAAGGACTGAAATTCGGAGCAGATGCATATATAGGAAAGCCATTTGATATCGAAGAACTGAACATTCAAATAGACAATCTTATAAACAACATACTAAGATTAAAAGGCAAATTCAGTGGAGCTCTTCAACAAAAAGAAAGAGTTGAAAACATCGTTGTAAAAGGTAATAACGATGCCTTTATGGAACGTGTGATGAACTCCATCAATTCTAATCTGCAAAACTCTGATTTTAATGTAGATGCGTTGGCTGAAGAGTTATGTATAAGCCGTGCCCAACTACACAGAAAGATAAAAGAACTTACAGGTGTGTCAACAGGTAAATTCCTACGTAATCTGCGTATGGAACAGGCTGCACGCTTGCTAAAAGAGGGAAAAGTTAACATAAGTCAAATCGCGTATTTAGTTGGTTTCAACGACCAGACTCATTTCTCAACAGTGTTTAAGAATTATTTTGGTGTTTCACCTTCAGAATATGCAAAATCACATAAGAATTAGCATTACCAGAGAACTATAATTATTAATATATATTAATAATCGTACAAAAAAGCATACGATTTATGGCTCAAAAACTCAAAAAATATGCATTTTACGCGTTTTACGACAAAAAAAAGTCATTTTAACGCGCTAAATTTTGCTAAAAAACGTTATTAATTATATCTTTGCATTGTAAATGTATGAAAGTATATACAATAGTGTACGATTGACTCCACTACGTAGTAACTATAACGCTTGTCAAACCATACGTCCTATTAAATATATCTGGAAATACATGGCGATAAAAAGTAATCAAATCATTGACTGATAAACGAATAAGATAAATCAAATCTCAATTAATTTTTTTATCTTGCTATAATAACA
>JAGABW010000013.1 GCA_017614465.1 Bacteroidaceae bacterium
CAGTTTATCATCCTTTGCAAGTGTTGGATTTGCTTCAATCAATTCCTGTACAGATATCCCGTTTTCATGTGCAATACCATATAAAGTTTCCTTCTTTTTTACCTTATATGTTGATTTACATGGCACTGTAGGCTTTGACTGTTCTGATTTCGATGAAATATTTACAGCCGCTTCTAACGGACGTGTAGCAGACTGAGTTAATTGATTAAGTGACACACTCTTAGTAACAGGGATTTGTATGATTTGTCCTGCCATTATGTTTTCAGACATTCCCGGATTGGCTGCAATTATCTGTTTTACAGTCACGCCATATGTACGACTTAAACTATACAGAGTTTCACCTGATTTTACTTCGTGACGTTGCTGTGCTTTAGTTGCCATGCTGAACATCAGCATTGATATAACTAAAAAAATATATGAAATCCTTTTCATTTTTAATTAATACAAATCTGCTTTGTTTTATATTTCATTTTCTTTTATTGGTGACTTGTTCGCCCTATTTGCTTATTTATTTTACAATAAACGCAAACAACGAAACTAATGTCTTGCCAATTTAAATGCAAAGTTACGAGAAAAATCCAATATGAACAAAACTATTAGCAAATATATTAGTTCTTAGATGATTTTTTTATAGAAAAAGATAAAAACTTGAATACCAATACCATGATATCAGCACAAAAATCATTATTTAAGGGTATTTAATTCTTAATAAATGTTATTTTTGACTGAAAAACATGTCATTTATGTTAAAAATACCACTTTTTTAGTACCGAAGGATTGTTTATATAAAAAATATATATTATCTTTGCGACGTGTTTTTCATAGTATTAGATTTAAGGTTAACAAAGGTTGGGGTAAGGCGTTACCCCTTTTTTTATTTTATATACCCATCTTATACTATTTTTCCATCGTTTTTTCTATGATAGATTTTTAATCTCTATACAATAAATATTGAATTATTGCATCACATGATTACATGATTTCCCCACTACCAAAGCATCTGTGATGATTCTCGTCATATACAACGCAGAATTGTCCTGGAGCAACTCCGTGTACTTTTTCGTCGGCTTTTAATTTCCAAACATTATCACTACCATACGACAACACACCATTTAAGAACTCTGGTGCATGACGGATTTTAAATGTCACCTTAATATCCTTGTCTGTTGGTAATGGTTTTGTTATAGTGTGGAAATCAACCATTTCTATATGATCTTTATATACTTTCTCCGGATCATAGCCATGACTGACAAACAGAATATTACGTTTTATATTCTTTTTCACAACAAACCATGGACCGCCGCCAAAACCAAGTCCTTTACGTTGTCCTATTGTATAGAACCACAGACCACGATGTTGCCCGATCTTATGTCCTGTCTCAAGTTCACGCACATCACCTGGGTTCTCACCTAAATATTTCTTTATATATTCTCTGAAATCAATATTTCCTAAAAAGCATATTCCCTGACTGTCTTTACGTCTTGCATTCAGCAAACCTGCTTTTTCGGCGATTTCTCTCACTTCGTGCTTCCATAAATGCCCTATCGGGAAAATCAGTTTAGAAATCTGTAATGAATCTATCTGACAAAGGAAGTCTGTCTGGTCTTTTACCGGATCCGGACTTGTACAGAGCCATTTAAATCCCTCATTATCAATTTCAGTTGTGGCATAGTGACCAGTAGATGTTAAATCGAAATGTTTACCGACAACATCTTCAAAACATCCGAATTTGATTAGTTTATTACACATGACATCAGGGTTTGGCGTAAGTCCCATACGGGCCTTATCCATTGTGTAACCTACCACTTTATCCCAATAGTCTTTGTGCAAGTCAACCACATCAAGTTTGCATCCGTATTTCTTAGCAAGCCACTGACAAATCTCTACATCCTCTTCTGATGTACAATTCCATTCGGTGTCTTCCTCCGGACCTATCTTGATGTAAAACAGATGTGGGTCGTATCCTTGTTCTTTGAGCATATGTACACTCACAGCGGAATCTACCCCACCCGACACTAATGCTGCTACTGATTTCATTGATTATATTGAATATTCGCGTTTTTTCTATTTTGAAAGTTCAAGCATCTTGTTTATTGGACGAATAGCCTCTGCTGCAAGTTGTGGATCAACATTGATCTCTGGTTGCTCTGTTTGAAGAGTATTATACAACTTCTCAAGTGTGTTGAGGCGCATATAGCTACATTCATTACAACTACAGCCGATTCCTTCTGTCATCTCAGGTGGAACAGGATAGAATTTCTTGTCTGGCGAAGCGGCTTGCATCTTATGAAGAATACCGCTCTCTGTGGCAACAATAAATTCTGTTGCGTCGTCGTTTATAGAATATTTGAGCAAACCAGCCGTTGAACCGATCTCATCAGCTACAGCTTGTATGGCTGCCGGACACTCTGGGTGTACAAGTACCTTTGCTGCAGGATGTTCCTTCTTAAGATTCAGAATTGCTTCTAATGAAAAACGTCCATGCACATGACATCCGCCATTCCACAACAACATGTCTCTGCCTGTGATACTATTTAAATATGCTCCGAGGTTCTTGTCTGGTGCAAATATCAGTTTGGCATCTTTTGGATAGCTTTCCACAACCAATCGGGCATTTGAACTGGTAACAACAACATCCGACAAAGCCTTAACCGCAGCAGTTGTATTTACATATGTCACCACCTTATAACCTGGATGTTCATCTTTAAATTTCTTCAAATCCTCAGCAGGACAACTGTCGGCAAGAGAACAACCTGCATTTGTGTCTAACACAAGCACTTTTTTCTCTGGACATAATATCTTACAAGTCTCACCCATGAAATTCACACCACACATAACGATGATATCAGCATCTGTCTTTGCGGCATATTGTGCCAAAGCCAAAGAATCGCCCACAAAGTCTGCTATGTCCTGAATTGAACCATCAGTATAATAATGCGCCATGATAATCGCATTCTTCTCCTTTGCGATTCTGCGTATTTCTGTCTTTAAAAAATTTGCATCCATGATTTATATCTTTTAATAGATTTTGATGTGGAACTCCCACTACTATTATTTTTATTTTGCAAAGTTAATAATTATTTCCCTAATTCAAGCAACCTATGGTTTAATATAGGATGTAAATACAAGATATTCTATTATAATTTAGTCAATTTTAACTTGTAAGTGACGATTTTATCGTAACTGCGTGCCGTTTGTTGCCGTCAGCTCTTAAACCTTTTAGTTTTACGATTGTCTATAGTGTATAGTTTATTATTTTGTTTATTTTTTAGTATTTATCGTTTAATTATGAGAAAAATATTTTTATTGTCAATGTTTGCATTAATTACATTAACTGTTAATGCACAGAACAACAACGCTGAAAGTCGCCAAGACCGTATTAGTAAGATTGACATGACCGACATGTATAATCGACAAGCAAATGAGTGGTTCAAGAACCTAAAATTAAAGAAAGATCAAAAGGACTCGTTCGTTGCCTTATTTCTTGATTGGCAAACTGAACGATTTAACGCATCTAACCCTAACGGACAAATGCGTGCACAACGTGAGCAACAACCTGACTTCAAAAATATGACCGACGAAGAAGCTGAAGAATATCTAAAGGAATATTTCGAGAAACAAACAAAACAAATTGCTGAAAACAGCGAACGTCAACAAAAACAACTTGAAATCGACAAGAGTTTCCAATCTAAGTTTCTTCAAATCCTTACCCCTGCTCAGGTTGCGCAATTACTGACTCAATCTCGTGGCATGTCTGGCATGTTTGGAGGAGCTGGCAGAGGCATGAACATGCGCGGAGGCGGCTTCCCTGGCGGACCAGGTAATTTCGGAGGATTCGGCGGCATGGGAGGCGGCATGCGTGGCGGATTCGGTGGACCAGGCAACTTCTAACAAATCTTTTAATCTTTTTATATAAACTGTGTGATAGTGTGTCAACTGTCGTTATGACAATGGCGCACTATCTTTTTTGTTTATAAAGTCATGCTTTAGCCATATGCGTTGATTTAGTCAAACACAATGCAAAAAACCGCACAAGACAATAATCCTTATGCCGTAATGAAAAAATGATATAATGTTTGTTTGGTGGGAGAAATTTACCGATTGGTAAATGTTGAAGATTATGCAGCGCCTACGGGAATCGAACCCGTGTTCCATGCGTGAGAGGCATGTGTCCTAGCCGCTAGACGAAAGCGCCTTGATATCAGATAATAAAAAAATCCTCTTGGCGGAAGGAGGGGGATTCGAACCCCCGGTACGGTTAC
>JAGABW010000095.1 GCA_017614465.1 Bacteroidaceae bacterium
AATTATTGTTCTCATATTAAGTCTATTTTTATTGTATTGAGATATTCTGTATAACATAATTACCATCGCCATCACCACTTCTAAACTCGAAAGAGGCCGGTATCTCCTCGAAAGGGTCGAAGGTAAGTTTAAAATCGGTGTAAAACAGCGAATTAAGATTATAATCCTTGTTTTCGCATACACTCTGCGAAGGATAATTGTCTCGATCAGGTGTTACACCATCGGCAGTCTTCAACATATATTTGCGACCATTAGCAATGATATAAGAATTACTTGATATTAAGAAGTTAGATTTATTGCTACCATAATAACGAAAACTAATCGTAGTGCCGATTGGATTAGTTTCAACATGTCGGATAGCAAGTGATAAATTTATACTATTATCTTGCTTTGGACCATTTATTGATTCATACATGCCTAAAAACATGCCTGGAATATACCCTTCATATTTCCAAACTATGCGATTATTTGGCGAAATCAACACATAATATGGTACGGTCGCTTTGTCGCAATACGCAATATTTGTGCCGTTTTTTCCCATCTTACCATCACTCCAATTCTTCCATACGAGTTGTTTACTCCAATCGTTTTCTTGCCAAGACGACAACTTATCCATATTTATACCTATAATTTCCATCTTATCGTTCATCAGCCCACGTACATATCGCATCTCGGGCTCTGCCTTAACACAAGGACCACAACCAAGGCTCCAAAAGTCGAGAAGCAGATAGCGTCCATACAATTCGGCTAAGTGATGAATACCGCCTTCCATATCAAAGAAATCAGTATCTATAGCCTCTTCACCTATTTGCAGAATATGAGATGGATATAAAAGCGAATGGATGTAAGCAAGTTTATCCTCATATATCTTGGGGGCACGGATTGCAATTGACTTTTCTATTGTTTTCAACTGATCCATGTAGGGAAACTCATCTGCATCTGTTGCATATAAGGCTACTCCCTCAAGTTCATCCAATACAGCCAAATCTATTGGCAAGGTAGGCAGGATATCTATAGTTTGTTTTATTATAATGTCATAGACTGAATCCTGTTTCTCGTATGGGGCATTATCAAAACCAAGTTGTATATATTCCGTAAGGGCATTGTTTATACGTTCAAAGATACGGTTAGACGTAATCTGTTCAGGTAGCGAACTCTCCACTTTCCATGTCGGATATATACAATCCGTACCTGTCATATTCACTTCAACATCTGGAGCCAGATAGAATTTCTTCAAATACCTCGGACAACCTTCTCCCTTAAGGAACAGCATACCTTCAGTCAATTTTTCCACAGGAACGGTCATCGAAAAATGTCCTGATTTCACTGTATCTGATGCCACTCGTGTCCTATCTATAATACATTCGGCGATTGTATTATCTTTCAAAGCAGGAGAATAACCCTTAATGGTAGCAGACTGTAGAGGCTGCGATTGCATTGTCACAGCCCAAAAAGATAAAAGGATTAATATGTATTTCATTTTATAACTTCCTTATTTTTATGCCAAAGACATAAACATGAGAACTTTTCCTAAAGGTAACGCTATTGATAAAGTCTTTATCAAACTCATCCTCATCACAGTTTCTACAAATTTGCGATTCTGGATCATACCACGCACTACTATAAGATAGGATTGGGATTACATCGTTCTCATTCCATTCTGCTGGTGCGACAAAGGGGCGAAGTTTATAAAAGAAAACATCAGAATCGTCAGATTCGTTTCTAATAGATTTTAGAGGTAAAGTCAACCCAATACTACATTTCTTGTCGAATTGAAAATTGCATGCAATCAAAGAATCCGACTTAGGGACTATACCTACTGTGATTCTGGGTTCACTATTCGTGTATCCGATTCCAAACTCTTCAAACAGATTACATTGTAGTTCTCCGTTGGAATAAACATTGATAACTGGAGTCATAAGATATTTGTCTTTCTCGAATGCAGACATATCAAGAGCCGCAACATAATACCCTTGTTTGTTGAGCAGATTAATATAATCTTGAGGAGTTGGTTCTGCCTTGCTGATTACCTGAGCATGTCCGAATACTGCGACAAAGAAAATAAGCAGTAAGGTAAGGAGATTTTTCTTGTACATAACTGTTTGGTGTTTTATAGGTTAATATATAAGCAAAGATAAAGATTATTATTGAACCTAACAAAAAAATCAACATTTTTTAAGGATACTGGTGGCACTGAAGCGCAACTGATAATTAATAACTGATAATTATTTTTGTATTCCCTGAGAACCTCCAACTTTCATTTTAAAATTTCGTATTCACCAGAGAATTCAATACATTGATTAAGCCTAATTACCAATCATTAATTATCAATTGCAACATCGTTGCCTGTCAACTATAATGAGAATGCTATTTGAGGTCTTGCTTTATAAAACTTATCAGACGTTCTACAGCCTCGTCCTCAGGAATATTCATCTCAATACATTGTTTTTGCTTATACAGACTGACTTTGCCTCTTGCAGCACCGACATAGCCATAATCAGCATCTGCCATCTCACCAGGGCCATTGACTATACAACCCATTATTGCTATCTTCAATGCTTTTGGAGACTTATTAGATGAATTCGCAGCCTGTTCCTTTTCAAACTCAGTGAAAGCCTTTTTTATCTTAGCGATGGTTTCCTCAAGATTATACAAGGTACGGCCGCAGCCTGGACATGAGATAAACTCTGTTTTTGTGATTCGGGCGCCAGCTGCCTGAAGAATACCAAAGGCAACAGGAATTTCTTTTTCCGGTGCCTCGCTAAGGCTTACACGTATAGTATCACCGATTCCATCAACCAAAAGACTACCAATGCCTACTGCACTTTTGAGACGTCCATCCTCACCTTCGCCTGCCTCGGTAACACCAAGATGCAGAGGGAAGTGCATATCAGCCTCATCCATAGTCTTTACAAGAAGACGTACGGTTGTTACCATAACATTAGTATTCGAAGCCTTGATAGAGATTACAACGTCAGTGAAGTTCTCCTTAACGCACACACGAAGGAATTCCATACAACTCTCCACCATACCTTCAGGAGTGTCACCATATCGGCTCATGATTCTATCGGAAAGACTACCATGATTCACACCAATTCTGATGGCAGTATGATGTTCCTTACAGATGTTCAAGAACGAAATGAATCGAGCATCAAGTTTCTTTATTTCATCTCGGTATTCCTCATCGGTATAATCGATATGCTTGAACTTACGTGCAGGATCAATGTAGTTACCAGGGTTGATTCTGACCTTATCAGCATACAATGCGGCCACATCTGCCACCTTAGCATTAAAATGTACATCAGCAATCAATGGGACATTATATCCATCGCGTAACAATCCTTCACGTATATTCTTTAGGTTTTCAGCCTCACGAATACCTTGTGTGGTAAGACGGACATATTCTCCTCCGGCATCGACAATACGCTTTATTTGTGCGATACACCCTTCTGTGTCAGTTGTCGGACATGTAGTCATAGACTGTACACGAATAGGATTATCGCCACCCATCGGAAGATTTCCGACATGGACTTCTATTGTTTTTCTGCGCATAAACTTAATATTTTACATGCAAACACAGCCGCATTCTTTGCTCCGTCAATAGCCATAGTTGCTACTGGTACTCCAGGAGGCATCTGTACGATAGCGAGTAAGGCATCCATACCCTGTAATGCTCCAGATTTGATTGGAACACCAATAACTGGTAATGAAGTATATGCAGCAATAACACCAGGAAGAGCTGCAGCCATTCCTGCACCTGCAATTATAACTTTTACACCACGTTCTTTAGCTGTCTTTGCGAATTCTGCCACTCCCTCTGGATTTCTGTGAGCAGAAATAACATTTACTTCATAAGGAACACCTTGTTCCTCAAGATAGGCTTTTGCCTTTTCCATTACTGGCATGTCAGATTGACTGCCCATGATGATTGATACCATATCTTTTTTATTTATTTGTTGATTATAATTAATGTCAATATTCATATGCAAGTTACCACCCAATCAGGATGAAAATCAAAGCATAGACAAGTCCTATAAAGAATCCGATGATAACCTGAGACAAACTATGCTGACGCAATGCCATACGACTTGTACCCATAAGTCCCGACATAAAGAGCAGGACACACATCATTGGCAACGGGTTGAAATAAAACAAATAGCCAAAAGCAATGATTGCTCCCAACAATCCTCCCATTCCTGCCATATGAGTGCTAATCTTCCACCATATATTCAATACTGCGCATGTTAAACCGGAAACCAACGTAGCGATAAGTATTCCCCTCATGAACTGCGCCTGATTCTGATTCATGAAAATCATCACACACGCGATATAACTAACAATTGTGATGAAATAAGGAGTTGATCGGTGTTCACGATGACTTAATTGCCAATGAGTCCATTTATTGATCCTACGAAATATATTGATTGTTATACGTGGAATAACGATAGTAAACATCAATACTGTTATTAACACATATAATTTGTAGCTCCATGGAGACAATCTAAGATGACTGAAAAGAAAAAGCCAAACGAAAGCCCAGAATGGGGCATAAAAAGGCGAAAAGACCATTGAATAGATCTTGGCTGCCTTTATTAAACTTCGTGTTGTTATATTAATCATAACCTTGGCAATTTATTTGTATAATCAAATATTATTTATTTATCATTTCTATCAATCAATTCAATAGCTTGCCTACACATCCTTTCTCTGCATGGTTGATGGAATACCCATCTGACCGCGATATTTTGCTATTGTACGCCTACTGATGTTTATGCCTTTCTCGCGTAGGAGTTTCTCCAATTGTTGGTCTGACAAAGGATTGGCTTTATCCTCAGAATCAATCAACTGTCTTATAGTATCTGTAATCAGTGAATGCTCCATTTCCTCACCTTCGGCATTGATGCGCGAACGTCGGAAGAATATATCCAAAGAATACAAACTGCCATCGATAAGGACATATTTACTGTTTCGTACTCTGGATATTGTGGAAAGATCCAGTCCTACTTGTTCTGCGATGTCGGCCAGACGCATTGTTCTCAGCATTGTCTCATCTTGAGTAAGGATAAAATCCTTTTGATAATGCGCTATTGCTTTCATCGTCTGATACAATGTATTATGGCGTTGTTGTATGGATGCTATAAAAGAACGTGCCGATTCAACCTTCTGACGCGTATATTCAAATGCTTCTTTTTCGCTACGCGACATATTCTTTGAATTATTCATATAATTCTTTAACTGTTCAGCATATTCCTTACTGACATGCAGTTCGGGGATATCACCATCGTTAAGAGTTATTGAAATATTTCCATCAGGGGTTGTTTCCACGATGAAATCGGGGATTATTGTCTGAACTCTATCTATTGAGGACTCACACAAGGAAATACCCGGATATGGATTTAGTCGCGACAGATTGCTAAATGCCTCATGAATTCTATCGGCAGTGATTGAAAGTTCTCTTGAGAGTTTTTCTGTGCGTTGTGTTACGAATTCATCGTAATATTTCTCTATAATTTTGTATTCCAGCGAATCCTTCATATTGTCTCGTTCGAGTTGAATAAGAAGACATTCCTGAATATTTCGTGCCCCTATCCCTGCAGGATCAAACTGATGAAGAATCTTAATCATATGTTCAAGTTCTTCTTCACTCGTTTCGATACCTTGATATATGATAAGGTCATCGGCCAAGTCTGATAAGGAGCGGTCAATAAAACCATTATTATTAAGAGATCCAATCAAATATTCTATTAACTGGATTTCATGTTCGTTTAGGTCGTGTTCTGCTATTTGTGCGGTAAGATCGTCTATAAAAGAGCGAGTATCACCTATTGGCATTTCTGAGCGGTCGGTTTCTCGCTGATTATATAAATATGACGGAACATCATCAGGTGAGGCATAATCATCGAATATGGAATCAGAATCTGCGCCACCTGCAACTTGTTCGTTATCGAGTGGTTCATCCTCGTCACTTCCTTCAATATCCCTATTGCCACGTCCTTCTTCTAATGCAACATTATCTATAACCTCATTTTTAATATGCTCTTCCAATTCATTGACGGGCATCTCAATGAGTTTAACAAGTTGCAGTTGTTGAGGTGAAAGCCTCAACAACTGACGTTCTGTCTGAATTTGTTTCTGTCCTTGCGTTTGCGGCATTATCTTCTTCTTGAACCAGATAAGAATATCATCAAATAATACAATAATGAAGCCAAAGAACTTAATGCTGCGACAACATATGTATAAGCTGCTGCACGTAAAGCCTTAACCGCATATTCATGTGTTATTTTATCGGTCATTCCACGTTGGTCCAACCATGTTATTGCTCGACTTGACGCATTTATTTCCACTGGGAGTGTGATAAATGCGAATAATGTTGTGAATGAGAACAGTACAATTCCTGCTCCCAACACCCATGGATTATTGAAGAAACTTAAAATCAGCATACCGCCAAGCAAGACCCATGTCATCCATTTTGAAGAGAAGGTTACAACAGGAACCAACTTGCTTCTCAATGTAAGAGGACTATATGCTGTTGCATGCTGTACTGCATGACCACATTCGTGGGCAGCCACAGCTACAGCCATGATGCTATTACCATTATATACAGCTGTACTGAGATTCAATGTTTTTGTTAATGGGTTATAATGGTCTGTAAGTTGTCCGCTTATACATTCCACACTTACATCCTTTATTCCATAATCACTCAACATTTTCTCGGCAGTAGCTTTACCAGTCATACCTGAAAAGGCTGGTATCTTAGAATACTTATTAAACTTACTCTGGAGATTAGCTTGAACGAGCCAACTGATTAAAGAAACTCCAAAGAATAAAATCCAATATATCGAATTAAATGATGAGAATAATGAAGATATTCCATTCCCATATCCATAATAACCATCAAACATATTTGTAATAACTTTTATCTTGTTATATATGAAATTATTATCGTTTTATATATGAGGTATCAACAGCTACATATACTTAGTATTCTCACAAAAGAAAAGAGTGCTATTTCTATCGATGAAACCGACAGAAAGATTATTCATCCATGCGCTCGTTGTAATCGAGTTCTGCCTGAACAATAAAAAACACATCATCATGTTCCCACTCACCAATCTTCTCTTTCTTGGCTTTCTTGATTATCATATCAGTCAACTGATCGAGGTCGATATCGTAATAGCCATCTTTGTCAGGTTGGGTTGTAGAGAAATGCTCGAGAATAACATCTATGCAATAATAGATGTCGTCTTCATCGAATTTTTCCTTTACTTCTTGTGGTAAATAGTTTAATATATACGCTACTTCTTGTGCATCTTCTTCTGCACCTTGTAATATTTCATCATCTATTGTTGCCATAGTTATACTCTTTAAGATTTTATTATTTAGTTTATTAATAACAGAATAAGAAGGGGCAATACCCAAACTGTCAGGCTTATAATAATGCCTTGATCTTCTCTTCTATCACATCTTTTGTAGCTGCACCAACGAATTTATCGATGACTTCGCCATTTTTGATGAAAAGTAGTGTTGGGATATTTCTTATACCGTATTTAGAAGCTAAATCGTCATCTTCCTCAACATTTACCTTTCCGATAATAACTTGGTCACTATATGCTTCAGCCAGTTCTTCAACTATTGGAGCAATCTTTCTACATGGGCCACACCATGTTGCCCAGAAATCTAAAACGACAGGTTTGCTTTGAGATATTATCTCGTTGTAATTTTCACTTGTAATTTCCATAATGTTTCGTTTTTTAGATTATATAATGTTTTCTGCAAAGATAATAAGAATTTCTTTTTCTCATATATAATCGTGAATAAAATAATATTATTTAAGAATAAATCAGAAAAAGTATCAAATTACACTGATATCCTTTATTTCCGGTTTACCTTTATTAAACTTAATTGTTACTTTCAAACTGATGTAATCACTATATATATACAGAGGGATAGTTTCACCTTCCTTTGGTTTATAGTCGAATTTCAATCTGATGTTATTACCTGTGAGATAGTTCTCAACTGGTAATATCGCATTCTCTTTATCCTTAAGCTGGTTTAATGAGAAGACAGGATCGATGAGTGACAACATTCTTGGCAGTTCAATCTTGAGCTTATCATCACTTCCAGCCCATATATTTGTGACATTATCCCAGAATGATTTGTCGTCGGACTTGATTGCACTATATACTGTGATACCCTTAGCTATAGCATCGGTAATTGTGTTGGAATCGATATTGAAATCTTTCAAGAATTCTTCACGGCGGCTATTAACACCCATTTTCTTCTTATTATTGTTTTTAGCCTTTGATGCCTCGTATGCATGTATGTATTTATACTCAACATCATCAATCCAACATATTTTGTCATCAGTCATTGCAATTGCCCTTATTCTGGTGATGTCGTTGTATGTCTTGTCATTATAATTCAGTTTCACAACACCAATCTCGGTCTTATCATGGTGTTTGATTATATTTATTGACGGACACTTTACAACATCATATTCATCCTTATACATATCAGTATAATGCAGACATAAGAATATTCGGACATTCTCCAAGTCAACATCCGAACGATTATTAATAATCACTCTGGCTTCATCTTCATTGTTAGACAGCAACCAGTTCTTTGTTGGTTCAACACTGACATCAATAAAGGATTGTTCCATCAACAATTGTTTGAAGATGCTATACATATTCTCCTCACAATATTGCATATCGCTAAGAAGACAATCATAAACTCCCTGATTACCTCTTCTGTAGAAGTGATTGAAGATTTCTTCTTTTGCCTTTTCTAAATCACCTTGTTGAGAATAGTATTTTGCCTTTAAGAGATTTGGACTAAACATTCCATATCCTTCCATTGTAGAACGGTATAGTTTGAGCAAGTACTTACCTTCCGATGATTTATTGAGATATGAACGATTCTTATATGAATCAAGCAAGTCTGTTAATGCTGCTGCCTGACGAGGATATTCGACACTTGCCTGATCAAAATAAGACATGGCCTTAGCCTCGTTTCCTTCTTTCAATTTAATAAGTCCTTTCAGTACTAATGCAGGAGCTGAACGTTTAGGATATAAATCCATATAATTATCAAGGATAGCATTAGCCTGTATCAGTTTTGCATCAGTTTGTTGCAATCTGACAGAATCAACATCCTTGGTAATGCTCATTGGAGTAGGCAATGTCAAATCATCTGGTTTCTTTTCATTATTAGGTTTATTACCAGCCAACTGAATAAGTGTAAGCGATTTTAAAAGGAGTGCTTCTCTATTAGTCGGATAATTTGCAAGAACCTTTTCTATTGCGTTATAAGCATCGACAGTTCTTCCTGAATAAATATCAAGATATGCTTTATCGCGATCCAAACAAAGGCGATCCCATTCTTTCATATATTTGAAATATACAGGAGCATATTCTGAAAGATAGTCAACATATGACATATGTAACTGCTCAATCTGCTTCTTTAGCGAGTCTTTCAGTTTTTTGTCTTTTTCGTATTGTTCAAAAGCAACTGTCTTTGCTTCAGCCAGATTCTTGTTTATATTTACGGCATCAAAAGGATTGCCAGTGAATATAGCAGACATTACACCAATTGGATTGGATTTCTCGGCAAATTCTGTTGCCCCGCTGGTTGCACTTCTTGCAAGCATCCACAGATTATCCAATTCATCATATTCTTTTTGAAGTTCATACATCTTCTGAAGAATAGGAAGTAATCGTTCCTTTGCCTTTAACACATCCTTAGGTACACGACTATAATCTTGTTTAGCCATATATTCCAAGAACGACATAAAGTCCTCGGATTGGGATTGAGCCACCTCCAAACCGTTCAATATACGTACAGTTTCTTCTATATCGTATTGAGGTTCGGGTTGTTGTTCCAACGCATCGGCAGCAGCCTTGAATTCCTTAGACGGGGTATAGTTATCCAGGTCAAGAGCTTCTTCTTTGTTACTGCAACTTCTCCAAATAAAGAAAGCGGCAGCCCCAAGAATCAGAAAGACGATTATTGTAATGACTGTTTTTTTCATATTCTATTTGTTTTTCGTTTCAGACGATTTTCTAAATAAAAAATAAAAGCCAATTATTATTAATGGGATACTTAAAATCTGTCCCATATCAAGAATCATTGCACGTTCAAAATCAACCTGTTCTTTTTTGATGAATTCAACGCAAAAACGGAATAAAAATATCGTTGCAATACAATATCCGAAGTAAAAACCTGTACCAGGAACATATTTTCGGTTCTTTTGTACGATTTCATCGGATTTAAGGCTCGTCTTATTATGCTTGACATATATAAGTAAACCTATTACAAATATGATAAGATAAGCGATTGCTTCGTATAACTGAGCAGGGTGTCGTGGTACAATCTGCCCATCCACTACAGCTTCTCTTGTATGGAAGAGGAATGCCCATGGAACATCGGTTTGACTGCCGATAATCTCAGAATTCATCAGATTTCCCAATCGTATAAAGCAAGCTGTTATTGGTGCTGCAATCGAAACATTATCCAATGTTATCATTAATGAGACCTTAGTTTTCTTCATGTAAAGTAACATTCCGATAAATACTCCGATGACTCCTCCATGGCTTGCCAGTCCAGAATAGCCGCTAAAGGTCCAGTTCCAAGAATCAGGAGCAAACCTTATTGGCAGGAACATTTCGATGAATCCCTTCATTGAACCTAAAAAATAATCTGGTTCATAAAACAGGCAATGTCCTAATCGAGCACCTATTATCACGCCCAAAAAGCAATAAATAAACAAAGGATCAAATTTCTCCTTTGGAATCTGCTGTTTCTCATAAAGGAATTTTACGATGAAATAAGCTAAAGCCAAACCAACAATCCACATGATGGAATACCAGCGAATACTGAATGAACCGACATTCAGTAGCTCTATATCTGGTTGCCAATCAATGAATAGGAGATTGTTACACATAATCTTTAATAATTGTTATTTATACAATAAACATCCTTAAATTTCACCTTTATGTCATTTCAGATGAAAATAACCGTCTATATTCCGATTACACATTAAAGCGGAAATGCATTATATCTCCGTCTTGAACGATATAATCCTTGCCTTCGACACCGAGTTTACCTGCTTCTCTCACAGCTGCCTCAGAACCGTATTTGATATAGTCATCGTATTTTATTACCTCAGCACGAATGAATCCTTTTTCAAAGTCGGTATGAATGACACCGGCACATTGTGGAGCCTTCCATCCTCTTCGGTATGTCCACGCCTTAACTTCCATTTCACCAGCAGTGATGAATGTTTCAAGATTCAACAATGAATAGATTGCCTTTATCAGTCGGTTGCATCCACTCTCAGAAAGTCCAAGATCCTCAAGGAACATCTGTTTTTCCTCATATGTCTCGAGTTCTGCGATGTCAGCCTCAGTTTGAGCAGAGATAATAATCAATTCTGCGTCCTCATCCTTTATCGCTTCTCTTACTTTCTCCACATATTCATTACCTGTACTTGCGCTCTTCTCATCTACATTACATACATACAACACAGGTTTGGTAGTAAGCAGAAACATTTGTTTTGCAGCATTTATCTCATCTTGATTCTCCAGCTCAACAGTTCTGGCGCTTTTACCTTGTTCAAGTGCATTCTTGTATCTTAAAAGAAGTTCAAGTTCCACTTTTGCTTGTTTATCGCCACCGACATTAGCTTGTTTCTCAACCTTCTTTATTCTTGTTTCAACAGTCTCAAGGTCCTTCAATTGGAGTTCTGTATCAATCACCTCTTTGTCGCGTACAGGATCAACAGAGCCATCGACGTGTACGATATTATCGTTCTTAAAACAACGTAACACATGGATGATTGCATCGCATTCACGAATATTTCCAAGGAACTGATTACCAAGTCCCTCACCTTTGCTTGCACCTTTCACCAATCCTGCGATGTCAACGATATCACAAGTTGCAGGAACGATACGTCCAGGATGTACGAGTTCAGCTAATTTTGTCAATCTGTCATCAGGAACACTAATTTGCCCCATCTGAGCATCTATAGTACAGAATGGGAAGTTTGCAGCCTGTGCCTTTGCACTTGACAAACAATTGAAGAGAGTTGATTTACCTACGTTTGGTAGTCCTACTATACCAGCTTTTAATGCCATTTCTTTATCTAATATATTTTATTTGTGTTATCAACACTTTATCCGAATTGATCGTAAATTTGTTTATAATTTATAATGCTTGAAGCATACGTTTAAGTACAACTGTAGCTGAGATTTCGCGATTAGCTGCTTCTGGTATAACCAGACTTGTTGGAGCCTCAATCACGTCATCAGTAACAATCATGTTACGACGTACAGGCAAACAGTGCATGAAGAAAGCATTATTTGTGACATCCATATGTTTCTTATCTACAGTCCATGACATGTCTTTTGACAAGATTTTACCATAATCAGCAGGATTTGTCACACCAGGACAACTCCAGTTCTTAGCATAAATAAAGTCTGCTCCTTCAAAAGCCTTCATCTGATCGTATTCGACACGTGCGTCTCCGACAAACATCGGATCCAATTCATAGCCTTCAGGGTGAGTTACCACAAAATCAACGTCAGCAGCATTCATCCACTGAGCAAATGAATTTGGAACAGCCTGAGGCAATGCTTTTGGATGTGGAGCCCATGAAAGTACCACTTTTGGACGTGCAGTCTTCTTGTATTCTTCGATTGTTATGAGATCTGCAAATGCTTGTAATGGATGCACTGTAGCACTCTCCATAAAGAATACTGGTTTTCCTGAGTATTTGATAAATTGATTTAATATCTTTTCTTCGTAATCATTCTTTCTGTTTTCGAATGTAGCAAAACTGCGAACTCCAATTAAATCGCAATAACATCCCATTACTGGTATTGCCTCTAACAGGTGTTCACTCTTATCGCCATCCATAATAACACCTCTTTCTGTTTCGAGTTTCCATGCACCTTGATTTACATCAAGTACAATCACATTCATTCCGAGGTTCATGGCTGCTTTCTGCGTGCTCAGACGAGTTCTTAAACTGTTATTGAAGAAGATAAGCAAAGCAGTCTTATTTCTTCCTAATGTCTGATATTTGAAACGATCATTTTTGATCTCGAATGCTTCTTTTAAGGCTTGGTTTAAGTCGCCAAGATCACTTACGTTCTGAAATACTTTCATATTATTGTTTTTAATGAAGATTCTTTAGAAATCTACTATTATCGATTTATTTTTATTTACAGAATTTATTTACACATTTTCATTTCCAAAGGTTCACCTCCGTGAAGGTAATTATGAGCAAATTCCTTTGATATGGAGTTATTAAGGCTCTTACATACTTCGGCTGAGAAATCCATTCCACATTGTATGATTTTATCCCAATCTTGTTCTTTCAAAGTAGGGATATCCTCTTTTCGGATATTTTCTCTCATCAGACCGAAAACTATACCTGCATTAAAGTTGTCTCCTGCACCTATAGTACTAACGGTATCAATATTACGGACAAAATATTCCTTACGAATTGTCGGAGTAAACAATTTCACATTTTTTCCGCCATCAGTACATATCATGTTCTTGCAATAATATTCAACTTCTTTTGCATAAACCTGTTCAGGGAAGTTGTTGCCGAACATATTCTCAAGATCCTCAGTCGAACCTCTCACAATATCAGAATGCTCCATATTGTCAAGAATATCAGGATATAACTTTATGGCTTCTTCTTTGTGAGAATTACGGAAATTGAAATCATAATAAACAATAGCCTCACGTTCGCGCACATATTTCAAGAATTCAATCACTTTAGGTCTAAGCACTGGATTCAACACAAAATATGAGCCCATCATCACAATATCATCCTTCTCAATCTTTGGCCAAATAACATCCAGACGTGCCTTTGGATAATCTTTATAGAATTCGTATTCAGCATCGTTTTTGTCGTTGAGCCAAGCTAACGAAATAGGTGTTCGTCCATCGTAATACACACATACGTTTTCATTATTCACACCATTGTCGGCAAGAAAGTCAAGCACAACCTTACCAACACGGTCGTTTCCAGTTTCACTGATAAACGTGGTATTTTGTTCTAATCGTCCCAATGAAATCATGGAATTGAATACAGAGCCTCCTGGGACAGCAGCTATTGGCTGTCCATTTTGGAAGATTATATCCATTATCGTTTCACCTATTCCTATTATTCTTCTCATCTTATTATGATTTATGCTTTATTTATTAACTCAATTACTTCTTCCAGACTATTTGCTTTCAGCATCAGGTCATTAAATGGTTTATTAGCCGCACCTGATTGGCTTAACCAATCGAATGTCTCAAACAATTTATTCCAGAAGCCATTTATATTCCAAAATATGACTTTTTTATTGCTAATGCCTATTGCATTTTGACTCATTACAGAAAAAGCCTCGTCTAATGTTCCTACACTTCCAGGCAGAACAACAAACACATCGCTTAGTTTCATCATCCACATTTTTCTGTCTGTGAGGTCTTCTGTAGGGACTTTTATTCCTACGCATTCACTAACCATACCTCTTTCGATCAGAATCTTTGGAACGACACCGACGACAATACCTTTGCCTGTATGCTTAACTCCTTGCGCAACAACCTCCATCAGTCCGACATTGCTTCCACCATAAATCAGTGTCTTGTTCTGATTACCTATCCATTCACCTAATTTTTTAGCTTCTTCTGTGTAAACAGCATCCATTTTATCCGATGAAGCACAGAAGACTCCAATCTTTTCCATAATCTATTGCTTTAATTTATCTTTGCTTATAGCAATAACTACAATTATTTGCAAAAGTACGAATAAATTTTGACAAATCTCAGCCTTTATTCCGTTTTTTAATTCTTTATTATAAATAAGTATCATTAAAGCATATATGAAACAACTGATTGATTAGTACAGTTTACTGTCGCACCTACCATCAGTCTTTCATAAATTCATAGAAATAAAGCATATAAAAAACCGATGACAAATTCATGAATTCGCCATCGGTATATATCGATTAAAAGAACGATCCAATTAGATTATTTTCTCCAATTCATCGATGTTTTTCTTAATCATTTCATCGGTAATTTCGTAATTCTGAAGATTTCCGCTGAGATATTGATCATATGCTGTCATATCGATAAGTCCATGTCCTGAAAGATTGAAGAGGATTACCTTTTCTTCGCCAGTTTCTGCACATTTCTTTGCTTCACGAATTGTAGCAGCAATAGCATGACATGATTCTGGAGCAGGGATAATTCCTTCTGCCTTTGCGAACAAAAGACCAGCATCGAATGTTTCAAGTTGAGGAATGTCAACAGCCTCCATAAGACCGTCCTTCAACAACTGACTGACAATAACTCCTGCACCGTGATAGCGAAGTCCTCCCGCATGAATATTAGCAGGCATGAAATTATGTCCAAGAGTAAACATTGGCAACAATGGAGTATAACCCACTTCATCACCAAAATCGTATTGGAACACACCCTTTGTCAACTTAGGACAAGATGCAGGTTCTGCAGCTATATAACGAGTTTTCTTTCCTTCTTTGATTGTATGACGCATGAATGGGAAGCTAATACCACCGAAGTTACTTCCACCACCGAAACAACCGATAATCATATCAGGATATTCGCCTGCCTTTTCCATCTGCTTCTCAGCCTCAAGTCCGATAACAGTCTGGTGAAGTGTTACGTGACTAAGAACCGAACCAAGAGTATATTTACAGTTCGGAGTAGAAACAGCCAATTCCACAGCCTCACTAATTGCAGTTCCTAACGAACCCTGACAATTAGGATTTTGAGTCAGGATATCCTTACCAGCACGAGTTGACATTGAAGGAGAAGGAGTTACCTGTGCACCGAAAGTCTGCATGATACTACGACGGTAAGGCTTCTGTTCATAACTGATTTTCACCTGATAAACAGCAGCTTCAAGTCCGAACACCTTTGCAGCATATGCCAAAGCAGTTCCCCACTGACCGGCACCAGTTTCAGTTGTAACGTTAGTCACACCTTCTTGCTTACAATAGTAAGCCTGCGCCAATGCAGAGTTAAGTTTATGACTTCCAACCGGACTCACACTCTCATTCTTGAAATATATATGAGCAGGAGTGTTCAATGCTTTCTCCAAACCATATGCACGAACCAAAGGAGTACTACGGTAATATTTATACATATCTCGAACTTCCTCTGGAATATCAATCCATGCATCAGTCATATTAAGTTCCTGACGAGAACACTCTTTACTAAAGATTGGGAAGAGATCCTCTGGAGCAAGAGGTTTCTTAGTTTTAGGATTCAACGGAGGCATTGGTTTGTTTACCATATCAGCCTGAATATTATACCATTGACGTGGTAATTCATCTTCACTAAGGAAGAATCTTTTTTGCTTTGTGCTCATAATTATTTTTAGTTTTGATTATATTTTTTAATCTTATAGGTTTTATGTCGCGTTATATCAAAAAACCTGTCGTAAGTACGACAGGCCTTGTATTCTAATCAGAAAATCTTAATATGCCTTAGTTACTCACGACTCTTAAAATCTTGAGCTTTGCCACCAAACATTATTAGATATTCCGTTCATTTTAAAAAGTTTACTTTTAGTTTCTTTTGCAAATATACGCACTTTTTTCGAACTAACAAATATTTTTGATTATTTTCAAAAAGAAATCAGTCAATCTCCAAACCAAACATTAAAATAACTAAAAATTACACATTGTACATTGTTAAATTATAAATAATGTGTATCTTTGCACCCAATAAAATAAATTCAAAAAAATAATGGCACAGCAAGAAGACATTTTTAAGAAAGTGGTTAGCCACTGTAAAGAGTACGGTTTTGTATTTCCTTCAAGTGAAATATATGATGGGTTAGGCGCAGTATATGATTACGGACAAAACGGAGTAGAATTAAAAAACAATATCAAGCAATACTGGTGGCAGTCAATGGTACTGTTACATGAAAACATCGTAGGTATTGACTCTTGTATATTCATGCACCCTACAATCTGGAAAGCAAGTGGACACGTAGATGCTTTTAACGACCCATTGATTGACAATCGTGATTCTAAGAAACGTTATCGTGCCGATGTTCTTATCGAAGAACAAATTGCAAAATATGATGATAAAATCGAAAAAGAAGTAGCCAAAGCAAAGAAACGTTTTGGTGACAGTTTCGATGAACAAAAATACAGAGAGACAAGTCCACGCGTGCTTGAAGAACAAGCAAAACGCGATGCTTTGCATGAACGTTACAGCAAAGCTATGAATGCTGTTGATCTCGAAGAACTTCGTCAGATCATCCTTGATGAAGAAATTGTTTGTCCTATTAGCGGTACTCGCAACTGGACTGAAGTTCGTCAGTTCAATCTTATGTTCAAGACTGAGATGGGAAGTACTGCTGACGGAGCCTCTACAATCTACCTTCGTCCAGAAACTGCTCAAGGTATATTCGTAAACTATCTTAACGTTCAGAAGACAGGCCGTATGAAGATTCCATTCGGAATTGCACAAATCGGTAAGGCATTCCGTAACGAGATCGTAGCACGTCAGTTTATCTTCCGTATGCGCGAATTCGAGCAAATGGAAATGCAGTTCTTCATCAAACCTGGTACAGAACTCGACTGGTTTGCAAAATGGAAGCAAACACGTATGGCATGGCATCAAAACCTTGGATTCGGTGCTGAAAACTATCGTTTCCACGACCATGAGAAATTAGCTCACTACGCAAACGCAGCAACTGACATCGAGTTTAGAATGCCATTCGGATTCAAAGAAGTTGAAGGTATCCACAGCCGTACTAATTTCGACCTTGGACAACATGAGAAATTCTCTGGAAAGAGCATCAAATATTTCGATCCTGAACTTAATGAGAGCTACACTCCATATGTAATCGAAACAAGTATCGGAGTTGACCGTATGTTCTTATCAATCATGTGCCACAGTTATTGCGAGGAAAAACTCGAGAATGGCGAAACTCGTACTGTTCTCCGTTTACCAGCAGCATTGGCACCTATCAAGCTCGCTGTTTTCCCACTTACAAAGAAAGACGGACTTCCAGAGAAAGCACGCGAAATCATCGATGATTTGAAGTTCCACTTTAACTGCCAATACGAAGAAAAAGATACAATCGGAAAACGTTATCGCCGTCAAGATGCGATAGGTACTCCATATTGTGTGACTGTTGACCACCAAACTCTCGAGGACAATACTGTAACAATCCGTTTCCGCGACACAATGGAACAAAAACGTGTTGCAATCAACGATCTTTGCGGTATTATTGAGAAAGAGGTTACAATCACAAACTTATTGAAGAAACTTAACGTTGTTGCTACAACAAAATAAATGAATCGTTACTAAATAGATTTAATAGCAAATGATATATTCTGCAGTAATTCGATGATATATTCTTTGCTATAAAATCTATGTAACAAAAATAATAAATATTAAAATCGACCAATAGTATGTTTTTAAGAAATCACAAAAAGTTTTTTGGTATACTTGCATTATGCATGTCGCTTATCAGTATGATTTCATGTAGCGAACAGGAGGAAACCAACGATTTCAGTAACTGGAAGAGCCGCAATACAACTTTCATCGATTCAATTGCAAACGTTGCAAAGTTAAATGCAGACGGAAAGTGGATGATAAAAAAAGCATACAATTTGGGAGAAGCAATATCAATAGACAACAGCGCCAACTCTTATTTTATATACATACATAAGATAGAGGATGGAACTGGAAGCGAGTCTCCATTATTCAATGACTCAGTCAGAATACACTATTGCGGACGTTTGATTCACACAGACATATACCCTGAAGGATATATGTTTGGCAAGAGCTATAGTACAAATACACTTGACGAAGCTACCGACGTTCCATCATTAATGGGAGTGAATCAAGGAACTTCCGGATTCTCTACAGCTCTGATGTATATGAAAGAAGGAGACAGATGGATGGTTTACATACCTTCATACCTTGGTTATGGAACTGAAGACAATTCAGATGCAAATATACCAGCGTCTTCCACTCTGATTTTTGACATAAAATTAGCGAAAATCTATAAATACGGTAAAGACAAGAACACTGCATGGCATTAATTAATATAAGAATTGCCTAAAGTGTTCACGTTGATTAATTTTTCGGATATGCAAACAATAGAAGAAAGAATAAGTAATGCAACCATACAAGGAGTAAAAGCATTGTATGGAGCTGATATAGATACAAAATTAGTTCAATTAGGAGCCACTCGTAAAGAATTTGAAGGACAACTGACTCTTGTTGTCTTTCCATTCCTTAAAGCCTCACACAAAGGTCCGGAACAGACTGCTCAGGACTTAGGTAATTATCTGCGCGAGAATCTAAGCGACGTAGTTGCCGATTTCAACGTAGTAAAAGGCTTCCTAAACCTCGTAATCGCAGATAAATACTGGGTTGAACTTCTTCAGGAAATCTCAAGCGATTCTCAATTCGGTTTCTTACCAGTGACTGAGAACTCTCCACTTGTGATGATTGAGTATTCATCTCCTAACACAAATAAACCGCTTCACCTCGGTCACGTACGCAACAACCTTCTCGGCTCAGCACTTGCACGTATAGTTGAAGCTAACGGAAACAAGGTTGTAAAAACCAATATAGTAAACGACAGAGGTATTCATATCTGTAAGTCTATGCTTGCATGGCTAAGATATGGAAACGGAGAGACACCTGAATCTTCAGGTAAGAAAGGCGACCATCTTATCGGAGACTATTATGTAGCCTTCGACAAGCATTACAAAGAAGAATGTAATCAACTGGAGCAACAATACATCTCAGAAGGAATGGATGTAGAAGCTGCAAAAGAAAAGGCAAAGCAGGAAGCACCTCTTATCAAGGAAGCTCACGCCATGCTGGTAAAATGGGAACAAGGAGACGAAGAAGTACGTTCTCTTTGGCGCAAGATGAACGAATGGGTATATGCCGGCTTTGACGAGACTTACAAGATGATGGGAGTAAGTTTCGATAAGATATATTATGAATCAGACACATACCTTGAAGGCAAGGAGAAAGTGTTAGAAGGACTTGACAAAGGTCTGTTCTACCGCCGTGAGGATGGTTCGGTATGGGCCGATCTTACAAAAGAAGGACTTGACGAGAAACTGCTCTTACGTTCAGACGGAACATCTGTATATATGACACAAGACATAGGTACAGCCAAACTGCGTTTCCAAGACTTCCCTATTGACAAGATGATATATGTAGTAGGAAATGAACAGAATTACCACTTCACTGTATTATCTATCCTTTTGGACAAACTTGGATTTAAATGGGGTAAAGATCTTGTACATTTCTCATACGGTATGGTAGAACTTCCAAACGGAAAGATGAAAAGCCGTGAAGGAACAGTTGTCGATGCAGACGATTTGATCGCAAGTATGATTGCTGATGCACGCCAAACAAGCGATGAAGCCGGCAAATTCACAGATATGAGCGATGAAGAAAAGGCCGAAGTTGCAAGAATCGTAGGTCTCGGTGCCTTAAAGTATTTCATTCTCAAGGTTGACGCACGCAAAAACATGCTATTCAATCCTGCAGAAAGTATCGATTTCAACGGAAATACCGGTCCTTTTATTCAATATACATATGCTCGTATTGCTTCTATTATGCGTAAAGCTGCAGAACAAGGCATAAACTATGAGAATATCGACTGCAGCAATATCCAATTAAGCGAAAAAGAGATATCATTAATACAAAAGCTTAACGCATTTACAGCAGCAGTACGTCAGGCTGGAATCGACTATAGTCCTTCAGGTATCGCAAATTATTGCTATGAGTTGACTAAGGAATTTAACCAGTTCTATCATGACTATTCAATTCTCGGTGCTGATAATGAACAAATAAAGCAGTTCAGACTTGTATTAGCACAGACTGTTGCAAAAGTCCTTAAATCAGGAATGGGACTTCTTGGCATCGAAATGCCTGAAAGAATGTAATATAGGAGAGATTTGTACAATCCAGTCATTCTCAACCATTATTAAAACGAGATGATTGACTAAGATATTTCATCCTTGATAGTTATCACGAATAATTATGGCATTAATAACCTGTAAAGAATGCGGCAACCTTGTCTCTGACAAAGCAATAGCATGTCCAAGATGCGGTTATCCGATGAATACGCCAGAAGAAGTACAAACCAAGCAATCCGTTTCAACAAAAACGGAAGGTTCTGGTGATAAATGTACTTCAGACAATGGCATCAGCCATAATAATGCAAACTGTTCAAAACCTATTGGGGAAGCCCTTTGTGTTGATGCAGCTTGCAGTGGTAATCCTGGAAAGATGGAATATCGCGGAGTTCATATACCTTCGGGAAAACAGATCTTTCATTACGGTCCTGTATGGGGGACTAACAATATTGGCGAGTTTTTAGCTATTGTACATGGTTTAGCATTACTGAAACAGCGTGGTTCTAATATGCCAATATATTCTGACAGTTATGTAGCACGTAAATGGATTGAGCAGAAAAAATGTAAGACAAAGCTCGATTCCACCGAAAAATCTGCACAGACTTTGGAATTAGTACAACGAGCAGAAAAATGGTTAAGAGAAAATCAATATTCAAACCCTATTGAGGTTTGGCAAACAAAAGACTGGGGTGAAATTCCTGCAGACTTTGGCAGAAAATGATAGGATTCTTTAAAAGTATAAAACAATATCTCACTTCTTATAAGAAATATATCGTTGGGACATTTATTTTAAATATCCTTTCTGCCTTGTTCAATGTATTTTCGTTTGCATTGCTTATACCAATCCTGAAGATACTTTTCAAAGTAGATGATAAAATATATCACTTCATGGAATGGACCACAAACGAAGGTTCGTTCAACGACCAGATAAAATACTTAAGTGATGCTGCAAACAACAATCTGTTCTATTACTCACAGTATTTAGTCAACGAATACGGTCAAGCAACCACCCTGCTCTTTCTCGGACTTGCATTATCATTTCTGACACTTCTTAAAACCGGAGCATATTTTGGTGGTTCTGCCTCACTTATGCCGATAAAATCGGGTATTGTGCGTGACATCCGTGAGAGGATATACAGAAAAATCCTCTCATTACCACTTTCATATTTTACAGATGAGCGCAAGGGTGATATATTAACACGTATGAGTACTGACGTAAACGAAGTGAACGCTTCCATAGGCAGTTCATTGGATATGATCATAAAGAATCCTATACTCATACTTGTATATGTCATAACCCTGTTCACAATCAGTTGGGAACTGACATTATTCACATTCCTCGTTGTTCCTTTCCTTGCATTAGGAATAGGACGTATTGGAAAAAAACTGAAGAACAAATCCTTATATGTACAGCAGAAATGGAGTGAGGGATTCAGTCAGATGGAAGAGACTTTGGGAGGTCTGAGAATCATAAAGGCGTTTATTGCTGAAGAAAAGATGAAAGACCGTTTCATCGCAGTAAACAACGAATACAGACGCGCCGACATGATGGTATCAATCCGTCAGTCAGCAGCCCATCCAGTGAGCGAATTTCTCGGAACCTTAATGATTGTGATTGTATTATGGTTTGGCGGCTATCTCATTTTCTCTCAACATTCATCGTTTGATGCAAGTACATTTATTTTCTTCCTTGTTATCTTGTATTCTATCCTACAACCGATAAAAGATCTATCGAGAGCTGGATACAGCATTCAAAAAGGTATGGCATCATTAGAAAGAATCAATAAGATACTGGATGCGGAAAATAACATAAAAGAGAGAGAAAATGCCGTTGAAATCGATGACTTGCATTCAGAAATAGAACTTCGTAACGTTTCTTTCTCATACAACGAATCTCATAAGGTTCTACAAGATATAAACCTCAAAGTTAAGAAAGGTCAGACCATTGCATTGGTTGGTCAGTCAGGCTCTGGAAAATCAACACTTGTTGACTTAATTCCAAGATACCATGACATTCAGGAAGGACAAATCCTGATTGACGGCATTGACATTAAGACAATGAGCATACACTCACTACGCAGTCTGATAGGAAATGTGAATCAGGAGGCAATCCTCTTCAACGACACAGTATTCAACAATATTGCCTTTGGATTAGAAGCAAATGACGAATGCAATAAGGAGGAACTACGCAAACGGGTGATAGAAGCTGCAAAAATAGCCAATGCGCATGAATTCATAATGGGCATGGAAAATGGTTATGATACAAATGTGGGAGATCGCGGTTGCCGTCTTTCTGGCGGACAACGTCAACGCATAAGTATAGCACGCGCAATACTTAAGAACCCTCCTATATTAATCTTAGATGAAGCCACTTCTGCATTAGACACTGAATCCGAAAGACTGGTTCAGGAGGCATTGGAACATCTGATGAAGTCACGCACAACCATTGCCATAGCGCACCGCTTGTCAACAATAAAAAATGCAGACTGCATATATGTCTTACACGAAGGAAAAATCGTGGAACAAGGTTCACACGATATGCTTATTGCACAGAATGGTTATTATAAGCGATTAAACGATATGCAGCAATTATAATGTCATTTTTACTTGTTTTGATGCTGTTTTCGCATAAAAAACAATAAAAAATAAAGATTCAAGAAAAAAAATGCTTTAGAATATTGCTGAATAACAAATTATTCTTACCTTTGCACTCGTAACCCGCTTCAGTAGCTCAGTTGGTTAGAGCACATGACTGTTAATCATGGGGTCGTTGGTTCAAGCCCATCCTGAAGCGCATAAGTCCACTATTTTAGTGGACTTTTTTATAGCATATCATCGATGATTATTTTTTAGAAACAACAATAAAGTTACATACATTTAATTTTAAGAGTTAGAAATAAAAAAGTATAAGCATGACATCTCATATCTATATATGATGATAGTCACTAATTTATAATCCCTTATGCAAATTTATAACTATACATCATGGGCAAACCTACACCAATCATAATCATAGCAATCGCATTTATCACAGGGATATTCACCTGCAAAATAGCAATAGATTATATACATATAGACACAATCTATCTGCTTGCACTTGCAATAGTGTGGTTTATAGGTATGATCGGTTTTAATAAGATGCGAATGCCAAATATATTTGAGTTATCAACCACCTTATTCTGTTTCTTTACTGGGGCTCTGTTGTTTCTCATACGATTCAACGAAGTGAAGGACGGAATAAACATGAACAATCAATATATAAGGGGAGAAATCATAAAAACACCGATAAAATCGGCACATTCTTGGGCTGTTGACCTAAAAACCGATAATGGGACAAAGATAAAAGCATATTTACATCCGTATTGTCAACCAAGAACAGGTGATATCATAGAGTTACAACCTTCGTATGGACTACAATCAACATGTCCTTTATATGATTCTGATTCCACCTACAAAGACTATAGAAATTATCTGTTCTATTCTGGCTTCTCCGCAACCTGCTATGCTGGAAAAGAACAATGGCGACTAACTAACGAAGAAAGCAACAACATCTATACACGGATTCATTCTCTACAAGAATCAATGATCAAACAATATAAAGAAGCAGGATTTGAAGGCAATGAGGGAGCTGTAATTACAGCCATGACTACAGGTAACAAAGCAAGTTTATCAAAGCAGACAAAAGAAAAATACTCACATGCAGGCGTAAGTCATATATTAGCACTTTCAGGTTTTCATCTTACCCTGCTATACACCATGCTTGAATGGTTATTGTTTGCATATATTGCACCACGGAAATGGAGAATAGTCACTCAATGTCTCTCCATAATAATGATTATAGCCTTTACAATAATAGCAGGAGCTCCAGCATCATTAGTACGAGCAACAATTATATGTACCTTAATGAGTATTACAAGTATTTTTCAAAACGACAATTCATCGATGAATTCGTTGAGTCTTGCAGCAATCCTTATGCTTGCATACAATCCGCTTATGCTATTCGATGTAGGATTTCAACTATCATTTGCCTCTATGATAGGACTATGCACAGTGTGTCGTCCGATGTCAAACCTATTGACTATAAAAAACAGACTTCTAAATAATGTATGGTCATTAACATGTTGCACCATCACATGCAGTTTATTTACATTTCCACTTATCACATATTATTTCGGTTATTTTCCACTAACATCCATACTTACCAATGTCATTATAACCTTTATCGCTTATTTCCTACTATTATTCTCCGTTTTATGGTGGATCATGTACTTTATACCTACTATTCAAGGATTTATAGGAACATGTATGAACTTCACGGCATCACTGATGAACGATATTACAGACTGGATTTCATCGATGAAATGGGCAATTTGTGAATTCAGGCTAAATCTTCTCGGCGTTATAATGTGTTATCTGCTATTGGTATCGGTCATACTACTAATCAGTCGTATGACGAGGAAAACCATTTTAAATGAATCTGACATATAATGTAAACAGATGAGCAACGGTAATTTTGACTGAAGAAACAAATGACGAATGTCATACATAAAGCATAAAATTAGTCATCTTTTAATTAAATATGTAATGTATTTAGCAAAAAAGGTGTATATTTGCAATAATTATTGTACTACTACAATAATGTTATAATTCAGATAAATACATTAATAGAAACTATTAAAGGACATACATATGAAAGATATTGCAATTTATGGGGCTGGCGGTATGGGACGTGAGGTTGCATGCTTAATAAGAATCATCAATGAGAGCCTTTCAAATGATGAAGAAAAATGGAACTTAATAGGTTTCTTCGACGATGGAAAAGAAAAGGGAACACACAATGAATATGGTGTAATCTTAGGCGGTTTATCTGAATTGAACGCATGGTCAAAACCATTAAATGTGGTAATTGCAATAGCAACACCAAGAATCATGAGAAAGATTGTTGCAGAAACTACAAATAAGTTGATAAACTGGCCAAACATCGTATCTCCCGATGTGGTTTTCTTAGATAAAAATAATTTCTCAATAGGAAAAGGCAATATCATCTGTTCACGCTGCTTCATCTCATGCAATATAAAAATCGGTGATTATAATATCATAAACGAATATGTCACAATAGGTCACGACGGCACTATCGGTAATTTCAATGCAATAATGCCTGCAGTACGCCTTTCAGGTGAATTAACTGTTGGTGATGGCAATTTCTTTGGAGTGTCATCTGTTGTTCTTCAACAATTAAAGATAGGAAATGACATTACCATAGGCGCAAATAGTACGATACTTCGCAATCCCCAGAACGGATGTACTTACGTTGGAATTCAACGAGAAATAAACAAAAAAGAATCGTAATAACCGATCTTTTGTTTACACTTTCATATGCTAATACATATATATACAGGGATTTACCTATCATATACTGCTTATAGAAGATAATAGCATAGCATTTTTATCAAGATATGACGTTTATTTGTTTTTTATTGCTAACTTTGCAAAGAGAATTATTATTACTATTAATCAAATACAACTAATGAAAAAATTATTTAGAACCTTTTTGGCATTAGGATTGTTATGTCCAATAGTTGGTAATGCAACATCCATAACAATGGAGAAACCAGCTGAAAGCATTGCAAATCCTATTATCTTCGCAGATGTCCCAGACATTGACATAATCAGAGTAGGTAATGACTATTACATGACTTCCACAACAATGCACTTATGTCCGGGTGTTCCAATTATGCACTCAACCGACCTTAAGAATTGGGAAATCATCAATTATGTATATGACATATTAGAAACTAACGGTAATGCCACTCTCAATGGTGGAGAAGCTTATGGAAATGGTTCATGGGCAAGTTCTATCAAATATGTAAACGGCATGTTCCATATCTGTTTCGTAGCAAATGAACAAAACAAGACATACATATATCACACCAAGGATCTTAGAACAAAGAACTGGGAAAGGAGTGAATTCCAGGGAAAATTCCACGATCCAGCATTATTCTATGATGAAACAAGCGGACGTGCATTTGTAGCATATGGAAACGGTAGAATTATGGTACACGAACTTACACCTGATTTTACTGCTTTGAAAGAAGATGGTGTTCATCAGCTTCTTGTTGACGCACGCGACCCTAATTGTGGTTTAGGTGCTGAAGGAAGCCACCTTTATCGCCATGGAGACTATTATTATCTTTTCAATATCGATTGGCCTCGTAATAGTGTACGTCGTCAGACATGCTATAGAGCAAAGGATCTTTTCGGTGAATGGGAACGTAAAACAGTCATAGAAACCACTATCAATGCCGGAGTTGGCGGATTTGGCAGAAACGGTATTGCTCAGGGAGGTATTGTAGATACACCTGATGGTGACTGGATGGGTTTCTTCTTTCAGGATCAGGGACCTTTAGGACGTGCTCCTATATTTGTTCCGATGGAATGGAAAGATGGATGGCCTGTATTCCCTACTAAATATGAGAATTCTACATCGCCAACAATTGGAACAATACAGGAAGCTATCACTTCTTCCGATGAATTCGACGGGAAATACAACGCTGGTAACACAAACTGTATAGCAGTCGGTCCTGCATGGCAATGGAATCACAACCCAATAAATGAAGCATGGAGCCTTACAGAGAAAGAAGGATGGCTTAGACTAAAAACAGCTTCAGTTGCTCCACACATCTTCCTTGCTCGCAATTCTATTAGTCAACGTTTACCTGGTCCACGCTGTACAACTGAAGTACTCATGGATGCAAAAGGAATGAAAGCAGGAGACCGTGCAGGTATATGTGCTTTTCAAAGCAATTACGCAAGTATTGGTGTAGAAAAGAACGCAAAGGGAAAGAAACAACTCGTGGTTCGTACACGTTCTTCAAAAGGTAAATCCAGAGCTGCATTCATCTCAAAAGAGGATGATTCTGAAGTTGTACTCGCACAGAAGCTGAAGAAAGACAAAGTTTACCTGCGAATCAGTTATGTATTCTACGACAATGAAGCAACAAAAGGTCAAGCCAATACAGCACGTCTGTCATACAGCTACGACGGAAAGACATGGACAGACAGCGGAGTTGTTCTAAAGATGCAATATACACTTGATATGTTTATGGGATATCGTACATTACTCTACAACTATGCGACAGAAGCAACTGGAGGATATGTAGATTTTGATTATTACCATTTAACTATAGATTAAAACTGTCAACATTTTTTAAAGGGTGTGTATCATTTATTCAAGGATACACACCTCATTTATTAAAAGAGTCCAAACTTTATAATTACAGACATTATAATCAGAACTGAAAATTTATATATGAAACATCTAATCTTATCAATCGTTTTATTAGTTGTTGCCAAAAGTCTCTATGCAACAGAACAATTTGTATTGTTCAATAAAACGGATAATTGCACTTCCTTATGTAATGATATTAGTATCATTATTGATGAAAACGACAACGAAGGGGTGAAGATTGCAGCAAAAAACCTACAGAATGATATCTTCAATGTCACCAACAGAAAACCAGTGATTAATGGTGAAAAAGGGAATATCATTATCGGAACAATCGGGCATAGCAAACTCATTGACAATGCCATCAAAAAGGGTATTATCAAACGTAATGAGTTGAAGGACAAATGGGAAAAATACATTATCACTACTTATAACGGACAACTGTTTATTGCAGGAAGTGACAGACGAGGAACTATATTCGGAATTTACGAATTCTCACGTCAGTTAGGTGTATCTCCATGGTATTGGTGGGCTGATGTTCCTGTAGAAAAACACAATGAAATCTATATAAAAAACGGCATTTATACAGACGGAGAACCAAAAGTAAAGTATCGTGGTATCTTTATCAATGATGAGAATCCTTGTATGCAACAATGGGCAAGAGAGAAGTTCGGCGGAATGAACAGTAAGATGTACGTTCATGTTTATGAGCTTATATTACGTCTGAAAGGCAATATCCTATGGCCGGGCATGTGGGGCTCTTTCAAGGAATATCGTCCTCTTGAAACCATTTTAAAGGACGAAAACGGTAACTGGGAAGGAAACGACTTCAATGACGATGACCCGCTTAATCCAAAACTTGCGAATGATTATGGTGTTGTTATAGGAACATCTCATCATGAGCCTATGCAACGTTCACAACAAGAATGGCTTAGAAGAAGAGAGAACTATGGAAACGGAGAATGGAACTATATGACAAATAGAGACGCGCTTCAACGTTTCTTCAAAGAGGGAATCGAAAATACAAAAGACTATGAATGTATGATTACCATGGGAATGCGTGGAGATGAAGACCGTCCTATGGTTGATGCAGGAAGTAGAGAAGAAAATATGAAGTTGCTCCGAACAATCTTCGATGACCAACGACGCATAATAAAGGAAGTTACAGGAAAACCTGCAGAGGAGATGCCACAGGTATGGACACTATACAGTGAGCTTCTCGACTATTACAATGACGGATTTAAGATTCCAGATGATATCACACTTATGTTATGTGATGACAACTGGGGAGACATCCGAAAGGTTCCAACAACTGATCTGAAAAGAAAAGGCGGATATGGTATGTACTACCACCTTGGATACTATGGAGGTCCGAGAGCTTATAAATGGATTCAACACTCACAAATACAAAAGATATGGGAACAAATGCAGTTTGCATATGATTATGGTATAGACCGCCTATGGATGATAAATGTGGGCGACATAAAGCCAGACGAGTTCCCTCTCAGTTTCTTGATGGATATGGCATGGGATCCAACCAAGTTCAACGAGAACAATTTAATGGACTATACACGTGAGTTCTGCCGACAGAATTTTGGTGAGGAATATGCTGATGAGGCAGCAAGAATTCTTAATGAAGATTGCAAACTTGCATCAATAAGAACTGCCGAGATGCTTGATGACAGAACATACAATTTACAAACAGGAGAGTTTGAATCAGTACGCAACCGTTTCCTTGCCCTTGAAACAATGGCATTGCGCCTATACAACGAAATGGACGAGAGCAAGCACGATGCATACCAACAGATCATATTATTCCCTGTACAGGCCTTGGCAAATCTATACGATATGTATTATTCACTTGCCATGAACCGTAAACTGGCAAAAGAGAACGATATACGTGCAAATGAATGGGCTGACAGAGTGGACCGTTGTTACGAACGGGATTCTATCCTTTGTTGGAATTATAATCACAAGATGTCTGGAGGCAAATGGAATCATATGATGGATGAAGTACACATCGGATATACTTCATGGCACTGTCCACAATTCCAAATTAAGCCTACAACTCAACGAGTATCTTCAGAAAACGCAAAACAAGGAGGATATGTGTTTAATGAGCATAAGGGCGAAGTAATTATGGAAGCTGAACATTATTACAAGGCTACAGCTACAAAAGATACTCACTGGACCATTATTCCAGACTTAGGACGTACACTAAGCGGAATGGCACTTATGCCTTATACAAAACCTGCTAAGGGCTCAATGCTTGAATATAAGGTTAAGTTTAATGAGCCAACAGATAAGGTCAAGGTAAAACTTGTATTTGCCACTATCATGCCATTTGTAGATGGAGGTCACTATGTTGAGGTTGGATTTAAAGGCTGCGACAAAGAAACCAGAATGCTGAATAAAGACTTCAACTGGCAACATTGCTACGATAAGATGTACCCTGCCGGTGCAGAAAGAGTAATAGAGATAACTGTGGATTTAAAGGCCCAACCACAGTCAGATGGTTATTACATACTTCAGGTAGCGCCACAACAACCTGGTATCGTACTTGAGAAGATATGTATAAACAACAAAGAACGAACATTCTTTAATGGAAATGAAACTCCATACATAAAGGAATAGAAAACATAATAAAAAGAATTAGGGGTGTACTCATGCAAACATGGATACACCCCTAATTCGTATATAAGACTTAACGGATTAGAACATATCAATATAATGTTCAAGTAATCCTTCGATTCTTTGCTTGTCCTTGAAATAATGATATGTTGACACTTGCAAATCTACGCATGCGTCCTCATCACATACAATATTTCCATGTTCATGCATCTGAAGAGCACTAACAGTCCACATGTGGTTTACTCCACCTTCAATGGCATGTTTTAAAGCATGTGCCTTCTGATGTCCATTACATAGGATTAAGACCTCACGAGCCGACATTACAGTACCTACGCCAACAGTAAGAGCTTGCTTAGGAACCTTATTTATATCGTTGTCGAAGAAACGGCAGTTAGCCTGAATTGTATTAGTTGTAAGAGTCTTGATACGAGTCTTACTTGAAAGACTTGAACCTGGTTCGTTGAAGGCGATGTGACCATCAGGTCCGATACCTCCGATGAAAAGGTCTATACCTCCAGCCTCTTCGATCATTTTCTCGTAGTTTCTGCATTCCTCGAGTAAATCTGGAGCATTTCCATTAAGGATATGCACATTCTTTGGATCTATATCAATATCATTGAAGAAATTTGTCCACATGAATGAATGATAACTCTCAGGATGTGATTCAGGCAAACCAACATATTCATCCATATTGAATGTTATTACATTCTTAAATGAAATAATTCCAGCCTTATTAAGTCTTGCCAGTTCACGATACATTCCAATTGGTGAAGAACCAGTAGGACAACCGAGAACGAATTTATGTTCTGGAGTTGGATTTGCTTCAAGTATTTTATTTGCCACAAAATGTGCGGCCCATTTTGACACTGACTCATAGTCAGGAGTTATAACTACTCTCATAAGAAATTTGGTATTAAATGGTTTTATTCTATTATTTGGTTATTATAAACTAATATTTCTGGAAATTAACATTGGTTGTTTTAAATTCTGGAACAGTTTTCTTCATCAATGCCACCATCTCAGGTATCTGCACTTGAGCAGACAGATACACCAATTTATTTACGACCTGATGAACCTCCTGATAATCATACTCACGCACCTTGGCAATCTTTATTCGTTGGTGGTTTGTAGGAATTGTGTTCTCTGAATTTGCCAATACCTCCTCATAAAGCTTCTCTCCGGCACGAAGACCTGTAAAAGTAATCTTTATATCCTTATCTGGAACATAGCCTGCCAATTCTATCATACGGCGAGCCATATCTACGATCTTTACAGGCTGTCCCATATCAAACACAAATATTTCATTACCCTTACTCATTGTTGCAGCTTCCATCACTAAGCGACAAGCCTCAGGGATGGTCATAAAGAATCGTATTATATCAGGGTGTGTAACTGTAACAGGACCACCTTTCTCTATTTGTTCACGGAAACGAGGGATAACACTACCATTTGAGCCTAAAACGTTACCGAATCGTGTTGTAACGAATTTTGTTATACCACGATGTTGTCCTGCAGCCACAGCCAATCCTAATGATTGAACATAGATTTCAGCTATTCGTTTAGTACATCCCATTATATTGGTAGGATTAACCGCTTTATCCGTACTAATCATTACCATCTTCTCAGCACCATATTCAATACATTTATTTGCTACATAATGACTACCACAGACATTCACCATCACAGCCTCACATGGGTTATCTTCCATTAAAGGTACATGTTTGTATGCAGCTGCGTGAAACACAATCTGAGGTGAGAAATTACGGAATACGTAATCCAAACGTGGTTTAGATCGTACATCACCAATAATAGGGACATAATCAAGCTCTGGATATTTCTCGTCTAATTCAAGACGCAGGTTATGCATAGGAGTTTCTCCATTATCAAAGAGAATAAGTTTTTTTACTCCCATAGAGGCTAATTGACGGCATAATTCACTACCAATACTACCAGCAGCACCTGTAACCAGAATTACCTTATTATTGAAATTTGAAGAGATTTGCTCCATCGAGATCTGTATTTCTGGACGTCCAAGCAAGTCTTCAATTCGAATCTGACGAATCTCATTATGATTTATCTTTCCGTCAACAATTTCATCGACAGCAGGAGAAAGCAACACCTTTATGCCACACTCCATTGCGAACGGGATGAGTCTTTCTTTTTCATCTCTTACATTCTGCTCACGCGGAAAGATTATCGCCTCTACATTATATTGCTGTTTTAATGTTGCAAGATCTTCAACTGTTTGGAAATGCAATATCGGACGATCGGCTAATGAGTATTTCTTCATAGGTCCACCATATGAGATAAAACCTACGATATTGTATTGTGGAGAAAACTGAAGACGTGTAATGAACGCAACAGATTTATCACTTGTACCATATACAAATGTCTTTGTACGTCGTGAGTCTCTTTCAGTTGAAGTCTTAATAATATCGTACATATAGACCATGAGAGAGCGAGCACCGACAAGCATACATAACAACAGAATCATGTCGATAAATCCAATGATTATTAATCTTGAATATGTTGCGCTCCCATCGTGAAATATAGGGATAATTAAGGACTCAATAAATATAAATCTTGCAATGACACATATTATAAACCTTGGCATGTCACGCAATGAGAAGTGACGGATTATGACACTATATGTTCTTGCCACATAAAAGCATGCAAAGGATATAACTAATGATGCAAACATCCACCATATTGTAAAAGCCATTGGAAAAGACTTCCATTGAGCTAACCAATATATAAGCAAGAAAGTAAAGAACGATGACAATACTGATAAAAACACATCAAATGCCAGTATTGCTGCCGAACTAATATACTTATCTGTGCGTCGTCTTATTTCTAATAATATTTTTTTCATAATATGTTTCCGCCTTATATCATTTTCTAACAAATGATGTTAACAAACCTTCTTATATTGTTATTTTATTAATGCTTTTGGGCATTTTATAGATTTAATGAGATCTATAAACTTAATTGAATGCAAATCTGTTCCTTTGTAATCATAAAGTCCTTTATCCAACAACATATTAGCGTTCTTACATGCGTGATGCCCATATGCGACACCAAGCGAACCTAAATTGAGTTGAAAACGAACTTTTTTCTGTTTTAGTTTATAATAATAATTATCATTCATATACATATATCTCTCCGGATGTGCCAAAACCGGATAAATCCCCTTTCTCATAATTGAATCTAAGATTGTCTCAAAATGTAATGGAGGATTATAGTATGATGTTTCTATCAACAATTCATTCTGCTTATTTCCAATATATAACAAATCATCTTTTGACAATCTCTCAGCAAATAAATTATCAATCATATATTCAGCTGCAAGATTCAGTTTTATAGGGCCATCATAGTTTTCCAGAAGAATCTGAAATTGTTCCTTGAGGTCTTCTGTTGTATTGGGAATATCCTCCATTATATGAGGAGTGCACCAAACCTCTTCAATTCCCAATTTCTCATATTCACTTAATATTTTCAGGGTTTCTTCCATGGTTTTCACACCATCATCTACTCCTGGAAGTATATGAGAATGGAAATCTGTGAAACCTTTCAAGATTCCAGATGACTCTATTGTTATTTTTTTCTTGAAAAAACTGAACATATGTTCTTATAGTATTGTGCTTAGTTATAATTGTTAGTTTCAGGACTCCAAAGAGTAAGGAGTAATCAGGTATGTAAGAACTGTTCTCAATTCAAACATACCTGATACATGTATAACTTAGAAGAATAAGAATTTCTTTTTCTTCTTCTCATATCCATAATGGTAGCCATAATTGCTATGGTAACCATATCCGTAATGGTATCCGTAACCATAATGAGCGCCATATCTTCCACCTTCACTGAATGTACCATTAAGAATAACAGACAAGTTCTTGAATTTATGTTCCTGATACATTGCTTCAAGTTCAGTAAGCAGTCCGCGCTCCATTAATCCTGCACGTACAACAAATATTGTTCTATCTGCTAATTTCTCAATAATCTGAGTATCGGCAAGGATTTCTACTGGAGGACAGTCAATAAGAATATAATCATATTGGTTACGTAATTTTGAGATTGCCTCACCAAATCGATCCTCAGAGATAAGTTCTGTTGGGTTTGGAGGAATTGTTCCAACTGGAAGTATTGATAATGTTTTATATTCTGGATGCTGAACAATAACATCATTAACATTATCAAATTTACCACTCAAGTAATTTGAGATACCATATTCAGGAGACTCTACATATGCTGAAAGTGAAGCCTTACGCATATCTCCGTCAATAACCAACACATTCTTACCCTTAAGAGCAATTGTGATTGCCATGTTCATTGCTGTAAATGTCTTACCTGAGTTGACATTATATGAAGTGAAGATAATCACATTTGACTGATGTTCCTTAGTCATAAACTCAAGGTTGGTTCTTACAACGCGGAATGCTTCATTTATAACATCACGCTTGCCCTGTTCTACCACAATATGAGTTGCTTTCGCTTCACCTGACTTCTTTTGCCATGGCATACGTTTCTTCTCAAGATAAGCTTGTGGAATTTCACCAAGGAATGGAATTGTAAGAACATTCAAGTCTTGTCGACCACGTACGGTTGTGTTAAGTTGTTCTTTCAGATAGATGACTGCGAATGGGATAATCAAACCAATGATAAGCGCAATCATAAGGAACTTATTCATATCTGGAGATGCAGGAGCCATACTTCCGCTTGGTTCCTTGATTACACGAGTGTTGTAAGCAGTAAATGCCTGAGACAACTCGTTCTCTTCAAGTTTCTGCAAGAGGAACAGATAAAGTGCTTCCTTAACCTTCTGTTGACGTGTTACAGAAAGAAGGTCTTTTTCCTGTTCAGGGTTTGCAGCCAACTTACCAGTAGTTTGGCGTTCACTCTTTTGCAAACTACCAATCTGAGTTTTCAATGCACGTTCTTGATTATCAATAGAAGCTAACAAAGAACCACGAAGAGTAGCAAGCATTGCATCTTTCTCCTGAACGCTTGAGTTATGTTCACTACTTGCAGCGACAAGGTTATTACGCTCAATCATCTGAGAGTTATATGATGCAATCTGAGATTCCAAAGATGAGTTTCCAATTGCTGCTGTAGAAGGGATAAGAGCATCCTTAGGGGCTTTAGCAATAAAATCACGAATATAGTGTGTCATTGTAAGGTTATTGTTCAATGACATGATCTCATCACCCATTTGAACACTTCTGCCCATATACATACCAGCTGCTGCACTGATATCTGGAGTAAGTGTTGAACTCTTGAAGTCTGCAATACCTTCATCAACGTTGTTAAGATCTACAGAAATCTTGTCTAGACGATCTCTGATAAATGCAGAAGTACTTTCTGTTATCTTGTTTTTATCAGCAATCCATTTCTCATTATAAACGATAGTTAACAATCCAAGGATGTCTTCTGCACGTTCTGGAGACACATCTCTACATGTGATAGTAATGACATCTGTTTCCTTATCTTCAACACCAACTGTAACCTCTGCAAGATAATGCATAGCTGAATTATAAACAGTGTTACGAGAGAGATGAATTACAGGATAATCTTCTCTTCCAGAATATATCTCTGTTGGAGCAACATATATGTTTCCAATAGGAGTCTTTATAGAGTCATTTAGTTTTCCTTTAACTTCTCCTTTGATTTCCTCACCGTTAAAAACAAAGTTACTAAGTGTGACTCCACCTCCTTTAAGATTTATATCAAAATTAGCGGTTTGATCGTTCTTTATACCCCCGATTGTTACATTAACAGGTAATTCACGACCATAAAGAGTATGCTTATGGAAACGTCCGTCAACAGAATAATTCAAATCAAGATTGAGTCGACGTACAATTTCGAACATATTATCAGGTGAACGGAATGTTCTTAACTCATTGTGAACATTAGTTGATGAACGGAAGATACCAAGGTCGTTAAATGACTGTATTCCTCCAGGCATTGATTTACCCTGTCCTTCAGACTTGATCTGGATATCTGTTGAACGCACATATGTTGGAGGAGTTCTACGAACATGTAACCATGCAATACCCACACAAACCAAAACTGATATTAAAAACCAATACCATCTTGAGAGACATGCAAAGAACAAGCCTTTGATACGCTGTAAATCGTTACTATCACCCTTTGCAGTCTTTATTTTCAATAATTCATTATCTTTATACTCTTGTGGTTGCATAAAACTGATTTTCTTAATATTATTTGATTAAAGATTTTATCCGATTGAATTTGAATGAATTACCATTTCTTTATCAACAAAATCATTGATGTTGCAAAGGAAGCTACTGACATCCAGAAACTTGGTGTCACCAATGTATTTCCAGTTGCAAGAGACTGACGTTCACGCATCTTATTTGGTTTTACATATATTATATCGTTTTGGTGAATATAATATGCAGGAGAATTAACCAAACTTGGAGCATCGGTCAAATCAACATGATAAACTTTCTGTACACCTTCCTCATTACGCCAAACTAATACATCATTGCGAACACCTGTTATGCTCATATCACCAGCCATTGCAATGGCGTCAATGATTGTTATTGCATCTCTATCTATTGAGTAACGTCCAGAACGTCCTACTTCTCCCATTACTGAATAAACGACATTCATGAATTCAACAGTAACGGTTGCATCCTTTGCTTCACCAGCCTCTCTCAATCTCAGGCGTATATAATCAGCTATTTCAGATCTTGTCTTTCCTGCAACATGAACATCTCCGAGCATTGGAAACTGAATATTACCTGCATGATCCACAAAATATCCTACGACGCCCTGTCCATAAGAACCTTGTCCAGAACTACTTGACTGTCCTAATCGAGTTGACACATATGGCAGATTCAATCTGTTTACAATATCACGGTTAGATGAATTAACCATGATAAACAATTTGTCTTTAGGTTGAACTCTGATTTCTTTTTCAAAAACTGAAGCCTGACCATTCAACAGATCAGCATCATTGAAGTAGGCTATATTCTTCACTGAGCACGAGCATATAAGCATTGTGCCGAGAACTGCTGTTGTTAATTGTTTTAATTTCATATTTCTTTTATTTTATTTTGCTAAACCTATTTCTCCTAAAATTATATCACTTAATTGTCATCTTTACAATCAAACTTTGTCATTATTACTTTCTTCATTAATACTCGCAAAAATATCCTGTATGTATTAAATATTTATAATTGTTTATATAACTTGCATATAACAATATGATATCAATTATATATCATCAACATGAATCAACTCACGTAATACCATACATGCAAAATATATGACTTAATCAAATACAGACATTTAACATGCAAAGATATACATTTTTATTGTATTTACATTCGATAAATTCAAGTTTTTTATCGAACTTTAATATTTTAATTATTTTTCTGTATATTTTTTACATAAAAAATACTAAAAAGCGCAAAAAATGAATCTGTATTTTACACAAAAGGTCTGTCAAATAGGCATTTATAACTTACAGCATAAAAAAATTCACAGCACCTTTTTTTGATGCTGTGAATTAATCTGCAATCTATCTTGTTTTTCCCATTAGAATATCGTCATTATCTAACCCATTGTTCTGGATTCAGTCTTGCACTCTCTTTACGTAATTGGAAATGTAAAGTGATGCGTCCTTCTGCATCTGAACCGACTTTACCAAGAGTTTGTCGTGTTCCCACTTTCATTCCTTTGCTTACCACAACGGAAGACAATCCTGAATAAACTGATATATAACTACCATGGCGTACCATCACAATATAAGTTGCTCCATATTGGAACACGGAAGATACTTCACCATCGAAAACAGAACGAGCCATAGCTCCTTGCTGTCCTCTGATATCAATACCTTTGTTATCCAATGTGACATTCTTTAATCCTGACACATTGTATGTTCCATAATGGCCTATAACACTGTATGAACCTGTAATAGGCATAGGAAGACGTCCTTTATTGTTCGCAAATCCAGTACTTAATTTAGCATCAGTATCTTCATTGACTTTCCAAGAAGAAACCGGGGTAGTTGCTGCAGCTTTAGCGTTTGCCTTTGCCTCCGCACGTTCTGCTTTCTCGGCAGTCTTAACTTCTTTTTCTGCAGTCTTAACATCCTTCTCAGCTACTTTTGCCTCAGATGCTGCTTGAGCGGCACGTTCCTTTGCTAATCGTTTTTCTTCCTCCGACGCGGCTGCTTTTGCTGCTGCTTCGGCTGCTTCCTTAGCCTTTCGTGCTTCTTCAGCTTTACGGCGAGCCTCCTCGGCTTTACGTTTCGCTTCTTCTGCACGGCGTTTTGCTTCTTCTTTCTTACGTTGTTCTTCTGCAGCCTTTCGTCTTGCCTCTTCTGCTGCACGACGCTTAGCTTCGGCTATTTCTTGCTGAATGATTCTATCAATCTGGGCATTTAAATCTGCTTCTTTCTGTTGATATTGTTTTATCTGATTTTGAACAACTCCAAGGTTCTGATTCAGATATTGTACTTTCTTCTCGCAGTTATTCTTCATTGTTTCAAGAGAAGCACGTTTGCGTTTCATCTCTGCGATATTCGCTTCCATCTGAGCTTTCGAAGCAACAAGTTCTTCTTGTTTCTGCTCCATCTCCTTTTGTTTAAGTTTTATCATCTCACCTTGAGCCTTCAGGTATGCAGAATATTCCCGGATATATCGCATTCTTCTAATAATCTGAGCCAAATTATCTGCAGAGAAGATAAACATCAGTTTTTCCTGAACAGATTTATGCTTTTGCATATAAATCATTGCATTGGCATACTTCTTCTTTTTATCAAGAAGTTCTTTTTTAATCTGTTTTATTTGGGAATTCAACGTATCGATATTAGCATTCAATTGTCTGATTTGACGATCCAGACTATCTATTGAAGATATTTGCTTACTAATTCTATGGTCAATAATCAGCACACTATCAAGATTTGCCTTGATATTTCTATTGATTACCTGAATTTGTTGCTGTGATTGTTGACGTTTACGTTGTGTTGCAGCTTGTTCATTTTTAAGCAAAGTCTTCTTGTCAACAGGCTTGGCTGCCTTTTTATTCTTAGTCTTTGATGTGGTGGTCTTAGTTGCAACCTTAGCTCGTGTGGTCTTAGCTTTTTGTGCTACCACTGGCTGCACCGCAATGTATGACACATTAAAAGCGACGAAGAACAAGAATACTTTTATTAGAAACGATATATGTGGTTTTTGACTCATATTTATATGAAGTAAACTATACGATTTTATGCTTTCCTATGATATACTTGTTAACGGACTAACATCTTAAATATCTTCTGTGAGTCTGCTTTTGTATATTTAGAGGAAGGAGTTGTTGGAGTGATTTCTTCAGATAATACTTTCATTGTTCCAAGTTCCATATCCAATGAAGTTGTCTGTCCTGAAGCTATGAACGACATAACCATGTCTTTTGGGAACTGTCGTTTATTAAACTGGACAAAATCATCGTATTTGAAAGAGAAATCATACTTCTTATCATTTGGGTTATTGATAGATGTTTTCTTCAGTTGATTTGTCTTATAATCAGATGTAAACTGATAATACAACAGCTTATCCTGATATCCTATCTCTACATTATCGCCTTGAACCTTTGTCTTCTTGAAACTCTCAACATCCATATTCTTATGTCCAGGCTGGAAAATCTCGTTCCAGAACAAAGCCTGCAATGTATTAAAATCGATATTAGCTTTCTTCAGGAAGTCAACATCAGAATAAGGAACATCAACATATTGTTTGTTTATTCTATCAATAATAACCACCTTTGAAGGAGAGAATTCCATTCTTCCGACCTCCATCAAACCTAAGATTGGGTCGATAAGGGTCAGTTGTATGATTTCATTTTTCTTCATCTTCAAAGTTCCAGTTGTGGTGATTGACTTCCCATTAGCATCAATCTTCACCTTGATCTTAGATGAAATACCCGAAAAAGCCGGATAATTCATACTGAGAGATTCTATATGATTTGCCAAAAGAAATTTATTATCTGTGACAATAGAAGAATCTATAGTCTCGATATTTTTCTTTGTCGTTGAACATGAAGCCATCGAAAAAACTCCACATGCAACTAACAATACATATATACTTTTTTTAATATGCATAATATTTTTGTTTTTTTAGTTTCTTCTCAAGAATTGACGATTTGTTTCCTAAATCCGACGATTGTTGCCAGAAATCTATCGCTTGTTGCATCAAGCCGTTCTTAGCATAGATATCACCTGCATGTTCGATAATGCCAGCATCGTCTTCGCTGTATTCATTATTCATAACACTCAAGGTCTTATCTATATAAATTTTTGCCTCACTATATTTTTTCTGTTGAAACAACACCCAAGCATATGTATCCAGATATGTATAATTATCTGGTTCTTTCTCAATAGTACGCTTGCTCATCTTCTCCGCCTTATCAAGTTGCTTAGATTCCAACGAGAGATAATAAGCATAATTATTTAGGACAATAGTTTCATCTGGTTTCAACAACAGACAAGAGTCATATGCCTCATACACTCGTTTAATATCTCCCATCTTATGATAACAATCACCCATGAGTGTATAAATGTTAGCAAGCAATTGGATATGCTCTTCAGACATGATTATTTCGGTTGACCGAGGATCTTCAGAAGGAGAAATAACATTTATACCTTTTCTGAATACATCAATGGCCTCTTGTGGATTGTCTTTCTGGTAATATGCGATACCCAGATAGTAATAAAACAAAGGGTTGTCCGAAGAATAATCTACAGCTGGTCGGCATACACGTATAACACCAGTTGTATCCTGTTCTTCAATGGCATAAACAAGCAACTGGTGTCGCGCCATATCACATTCCGGGTCAATAGAAAGCATTTTATTAAGAACCGGTTTCACTTTAGTAGAATCGGTTTTAACCGTAAGCATGTATTTCACATACAATTCTGCCACTTGGGTATCATTCTGCGGCATTGTAAGTACTTGATCGAATACATTAAACAAGAGGGTTGAGTCCTCGCGTTCATTCAGATTCCTGACAACAAGTGCGCTTAGGAATTTCATTCGGGTTTCATTCTCTAATTGTGGATCTACGCATATACGCTTTACAAGATTCTGGTATTCATCTTTCTTATCGGTCTTAACGTAATAATCAAGAAGCGATGCCATAACTGCGATATTCGAAGAATCTTGCTTTTGAATATCAGAATATATCTTATATGCCTTGTCGTTCTCGTCATTGCTCAAATATAAGTCGCCTAACAGCACCTGATATTTTGCTTCATTAGGATATTCCTTCACCAACGACTGAATCTCATTGAATGCCTTTTCTTTATCCTCCATTTGTAAGAATGTACGATATTTTTCCATGCTTAGAGATTCATTTTTCCCTTCTTTGACTTCAAGGCGATTCAGCAATTGTATTACGTTAGGATAATCCTGATTCTGCTTATACATCGCCAAAGCCATCATCAACACATCTTCTTTATTTGGGTATTGTTCAAGCATTTCCTCCACTACAGACAATGCATCGTCAATATTGTCCTGTCTTGCATAGCAATCCACCAAAGCATATTTATACCAATAATTATTGGGTGAATCCTGCACTGCTTCTTTCAAAACGGCAGATGCAACACTATCATTGTATAGTACTCTGTAGAAATTTGACAACTGACATTTTGCACCCGACTGAGAAGGATCTATTTGCAAACAATGCAACAGCATTTGGAAACCATCTGTAATATTCCCCAGATGGATTTGTCTTAATGCTTGATAATAAACGCATTCAGCCTTTCGTCTTTGAATCTCACTTACTGTCTGAGCATTTACAGACAGACAATTAAAACCCAGCAAAAAACTGAATAATACGTATTGTATATATTTTTTTAGAGTATGGTTCTTTCCCAAATAATTCTTCATAATCAGTCAATGGATACTTAAATCCGATTTATTATGACATACAGACACTTATGTGAGTCAGTATGTTG
>JAGABW010000096.1 GCA_017614465.1 Bacteroidaceae bacterium
ATATGACGGCCGCTCTTAAGTTTTTCCAACTGAATGCGGTTTGTTGAAAGCCATTCGCGGTATGGATGTTCCTTAGCGAGTTTCTCCTTTATTTCACCATCGTAATAGATTTTGCCTTCTTGAGTATCTATGAGCAGAATCTTACCAGGCTGTAAACGTCCTTTGCTTACTACATCGTTTGGTTCAAAGTCCATCACACCTACTTCAGATGCAACAACCATCATGCCACTTTTTGTGATTGTGTAGCGGCTTGGACGCAAACCGTTTCTGTCGAGCATTCCACCTGCGAAACGTCCGTCGCTGAACATAAGTGCAGCAGGTCCGTCCCATGGTTCCATTAAGATAGAATGATATTCGTAGAATGCCTTAAGATCTTCGCTTATAGGGTTTTTGTCGTTGAATGACTCTGGAACGAGAATTGCCATAGCTTGTGGCAGACTCAATCCGCTCATTACGAGAAACTCGAACACATTATCCAAACTTGCAGAGTCAGACATGTCTTCCTGAAGTATTGGGCGTATTTCTTTGATGTCTCCAAGAGCAGGAGAAGACAATACGCTCTCACGTGCTTTCATCCAACCTCTGTTTCCTCTTACGGTGTTAATCTCACCGTTATGACAGAGTAAACGGAATGGTTGTGCGAGTTTCCATTTAGGGAATGTATTTGTTGAGAATCTTGAGTGTACCAAAGCCAGTCCGCTTGTGAAGTAGTCGTTAGACAAGTCTGGGAAGTATCTTCTTAACTGTCCGCTTGTCAACATACCTTTGTAGATGATGTTCTGGCTTGACAATGAGCAGATATAGAAATCATTGTCCTCGTGTTGATATAAGGCATCAATACGATTCTCGATTTTCTTGCGTATTTTATAAAGAATGCGTTCGAATACAGGTACGTTTTCATCTGTGACACCTGTGATGAACACTTGTTTAATGTCTGGTTCAGCTTCACGTGCACCTAAGCCAGGAACATCACTGTTTGTTGGCATGTTTCGTAAGTGCATGAGAGAAAGGCCTTCACGCTCAATCTCCTCTATCATTATCGATAGAATGGCTTGTTGTTTCTTTTCGTCCTTTGGAAAGAAAACAAGTCCGGTACCATATTTTCCTTTCTCAGGAACTGGGATACCTTGTAAAAGAATAAATTCATGAGGGATCTGTACCATTATACCGGCACCATCCCCAGTCTTGTCACGAGTCTCAGCACCACGATGTTCCATATTCTCTAATACTTTGAGTGCTTTATCAACCAGTTCGTGACTTTTGCCACCGTGGATATTCACCACCATACCTACACCACACGCGTCATGCTCGTAGGCTTTGCTGTATAATCCTTTGTTTAACATTGTATATGTGTTTTATTTAACTTATCGTAACCAATTACTGATGCGGTCAAGTGCCTGTTTTGTTTGTTCGTGTTGTCCGAAGGCTGTGAGACGGATGAATCCTTCTCCTGATGGTCCGAATCCTACGCCTGGTGTGCAGACAACGTTTGCGTCATTAAGCATTTGTTCAAAGAACTCCCATGAGGTCAATCCGTTTGGAGTACCTACCCATAGATATGGAGCATCTTCGCCGCCGAATACCTTTAATCCTAAATCCTTGAGTGTGTCATGCATTTGTTTTGCATTACTCATATAATAGTCTATGGTCTGTTGAATCTGTGTGTGACCTTCAGGTGTGAAGATTGCTTCTGCTGCACGTTGGCTCAGATAGCTTGTTCCGTTAAATTTAGTTGATTGTCTTCTGTTCCAGATTGGGTTGAGACTTACACGCTCACCAGTCTGAGATGCTGCTGTAACCTCTTTTGGCACAACAGTGTAACCGCAACGGATACCTGTGAAACCTGCTGTCTTTGAAAAACTGTGGAATTCAACAGCAACTTTTTTGGCATTTTCAATCTCATAGATGCTATGAGGAACGTTTTTATTCTGAATATAAGCCTCGTATGCTGCATCGTAAAGAATAATTGCATCGTTTTCAAGTGCATATTCCACCCATTTGCGTAACTCGTCGTAAGTAAGAGTTGTTCCCGTTGGATTGTTTGGATAACACAGATAGATTATATCTACATGCTCTTGAGGAATTTCCGGAACGAAATTGTTCTCTGCTGTGCAAGGCATGTAAACAACATTTGACCAACGGCCGTCTTTTCCTAATAGTCCTGTTCGTCCACCGATTATGTTAGAGTCGATATATACTGGATATATAGGATCGGTTACTGCAATCTTTGTGTTTACACTTAATAATTCCTGAAAGTTTCCTGTGTCGCTCTTGGCTCCGTCGTTTATGAAAATCTCATCAGGGTCAATATCAATACCTCGTGTACGAAAATCATTTTCAACTATTGCTTTCCGAAGAAAATCATATCCACGTTCCGGACCGTATCCTTTAAATGTTGCAGCGTTTGCCATTTCGTCTGTTGCACGATGCAGGGCTTCTATCACTGCTGGGACAAGTGGTTGTGTGACATCTCCGATTCCAAGACTGATCACTTCAGCCTCTGGATTCTTCGTTTTGTAGGCTTTCACTCTTTGCGCAATCTCTGCAAAGAGGTATGCTCCTGGCAATTTAAGAAAATTTTCGTTAATCTGTGACATAATATGCTTTATTTTATCATTTCAATTTCACCTTCAAATACAAAAGCGGCAGGTCCTGTCATATATACATGATTGTCATTTATATTCCATTCAATCTCTAATATGCCTCCATCCATAATAATGCGGTTTTTTCTTCCGCTAAGACCTTGCTTTATTGCGGCTACGCATGTCGCACATGCTCCTGTTCCGCATGCCATTGTGATTCCGCTACCACGTTCCCAAACGTGTACTTTGATTCCGTCCTGACAGATTTCTGCGTATTCTATATTGCAGCGTTGTGGAAATGCTTTATGGTATTCCATTAATGATCCATCGTGTGCAACATCTACTGAATCAAGGTCGTCAACAAAAATCACGTAATGAGGATTTCCCATTGAGACAAAATTTCCACGAGGTGAAATCTCCATTGATGGGTTGAAGAGTGAGCTGTCTTCAAATACAGGCTCGCCCATGTCAACTGTTACTGTTGCTACTTCACCTTCAGGCGTCAGGTGCAAGTCCAGTACCTTTATGCCTGAAAGCGTAAGTAGACGGATTTGTGTTTGTGTTGTAAGTCCTTTTTCATATAGATATTTTCCAACGCATCGGCTTGCATTGCCACACATCATGGCTTCGCTTCCGTCTGCATTGAATATACGCATGGTGAAATCTGCTTCTGGCACGGATGACTTGTCTATAAGTACTAAACCGTCGCTACCAATCCCAGTGTGAGGCGCACTCCATAATTGGGCTGCAGATTGAGGATCGCTTATATTATATAATTGTGTGTTTACGTAAATGTAGTCGTTCCCGATCCCATGCATTTTAGTAAAATGAATCTTTTTTGTCATTTTGTCGCGAAATCAAGTATTTTTTTGTCTTTTTTTTTATTTTCGCTGCAAAGTTATTTCAAAAAGTTGTTATTTGCAAAAAAATAGCATTAAAAGTATATGATTTTTGAAATATTATTGACAAATATCAATAAAATGCAATAAAATGACATTTTTCTGACATTTTGATTGCTAAAACGAATAATCTTATATAACTTTGCAGCGAAAATCAAAGAAAGAGTAACATTATGATATAAGTGAAGTTCTTCTTTGACAGGATTAGTGAGGTTGATAGGATGATCACATATGATTCTTAGATTGAGCATTATCTTGATTATTGTGAGTCTGTATATCAGTTAAGTAATAAGTATATAAGGTAAAAATATATGTACATTATGAAATGAGAATAGAGTAAGGATAGTTTAGTTATTTTAACACTCGGTTCTTATATATATTATATAATCATTAATTATTAACAACACAAACGTAACACTATGAAGAAAATTGAAGCAATCATCCGTAAAACAAAGTTTGAGGATGTGAAAGAAGCATTGTTACAGTCGGATATAGACTGGTTTGAGTATCATAATGTGCATGGTATCGGTCAAAGCCGTGAGGAGCGTATATATCGTGGTGTACAGTATAGTACCGATGTTATAGAACGTGTTGCAATTAATATTATTTGTCGTGATCAGTTAGTTGATCCAACAGTGAAGGTAATATTACGTGTAGCCCATACAGGAAATGTTGGAGATGGCAGAATCTTCGTAAGCGATGTTATCGACACATGGAGTATTCGTACAGGTGAACATGGCGATACTGTTCTTAAGGATAGAAAATAGAAAGACTAATCTATTTCTCAGATAGTAAAAAATATTAATTACAACACAAACACAAAATTTAAAGATTATGGAAGAAATTGGATTATCACTTGATACGGTATGGATGCTGTTGGCGGCCATGCTTGTTTTTTGGATGCAACCGGGGTTTGCATTGTGTGAGGCAGGTTTTACAAGAAGCAAAAATACTGCAAATATATTGATGAAGAACTTCGTTGACTTTATGTTCGGTTCTTTGTTGTTCTTTTTTATCGGATTCGGATTCATGTTTGGTAGTGACGGTGCTGGATTTATAGGTGCGCCAAACTGGGGTGACTTGTCATTCTTCAAAAGCGATCTTCCAGTAGAAGGATTCATTATTTTCCAAACTGTATTCTGTGCTACAGCTGCTACTATTGTTAGTGGTGCTATGGCAGAACGTACAAAATTCTCAATGTATCTGGTTTACAGTGCTGTCATCTCATTGGTTATCTACCCTGTCGAAGGACACTGGACATGGGGCGGTGGCTGGTTAGGTAGTGATGCTGCAGATGGCTTTATGATGCAAACATTCGGAACTGTATTCCATGATTTCGCAGGATCTGCAATCGTACATAGTGTCGGAGGTGTTCTTGCACTTATCGGAGCAATGGCTTTAGGTCCTCGCTTAGGTAAATACGGAAAAGACGGTAAGAGCAGAGCTATCCCTGGTCACAACTTGACAATGGCTGCATTAGGAGTATTCATCCTCTGGTTAGGATGGTTCGGTTTCAACCCAGGTAGTCAGTTGGCTGCAAGTGGTGAGGTGAACCGTGTGGCAATTTCACATGTATTCCTTACAACTAACCTCGCAGCAGTTGCCGGTGGTGTAGCAACAATGTTTGTAACATGGTTCAAATATGGCAAACCATCATTGTCACTTACATTAAACGGTATCTTGGCAGGTTTGGTAGGTATCACAGCCGGATGTGATGTTGTATCTCCTGTAGGTGCTGTAATCATTGGTTTGGTTTGCGGTGTTGTATTAGTATATGCAATTGAATTCATAGATCATAAGTTACACATCGACGACCCTGTAGGTGCTTCATCAGTACACGGTGTTTGCGGTATCCTCGGTACATTGATGACTGGTTTGTTATCAACATCTGAAGGTCTCTTCTATGGTCATGGATGGGGATTCATCGGTGCACAAAGTTTCGGTATTCTCGCAATTGACCTTTGGGCAGCAGTTTGTGGATTCATCCTATTCTATGCAATAAAGAAGATTCATGGCTTACGTGTAGAGAGTCGTGTTGAGGAAGAAGGTCTTGATGTTTACGAACATGGAGAGAACTGTTACAACTAATATTTATTAATTTTAAAGAAAGGATAAGATATGAATACAATACGTAAAATAACATTCATTATAACTACATTATTTATAATAGGTGTTACTTCAGCAAATGCACAAGACAAAGAGATTGAAACAGACATCAGTGCTGATATCGTAAGTCAATATATCTGGCGTGGTCAGGATTTGGGAGATGTCTCTTTGCAACCAACACTTGGAGTCAGTTATAAAGGTCTCTCACTTACTTCATGGGGAAGTGTAGGACTGAAGTCAATAGATGAGGCTAAGGAACTTGACCTTACATTAGCCTACACGACTGGAGGATTCAACATCGGTATCACCGATTATTGGTTCAACGCAGGTGGAGATCCAAAAAACCGTTATTTCAAATACGATTCCCATTCAACAAACCATGTCTTTGAGGCAAATATCGGATATGATTTCGACAAGTTCTCATTACAATGGTACACCAACATAGCAGGTAATGACGGATACAACAAAAAAGGAAAACGTGCATACAGTTCTTATTTCGATGTAAATGTACCGTTTAAGTTATTTACCTGTGACTGGTCGGCAACTCTCGGAGTAGTTCCATATGCAACTGATTTCTATAATGTGAATAAGTTCTCCGTAATCAATGTAGCAGTGCAAGCAACCAAGGATATAAAGATTACAGATTCGTTTACTATCCCAATTTTTGCGAGCATAGCAACTAACCCACATGATCAGAAAGCATATTTGATTTTTGGATTACAATTGCATCCATAATATCATTTCATTTTCCTTTCCTCTCTTCTGTTTAGGCGGAGGAGAGGAGTTCTGTAACAAACATTCATACATTTCAATAAATAAATGGAAACAAAATATATTTTTATTACTGGAGGTGTAACATCATCACTTGGAAAGGGAATTATCTCGGCGTCGTTAGGAAAACTCTTACAGGCCCGAGGTTATGAGGTGACTATTCAGAAGTTTGATCCCTATATAAATATTGATCCAGGAACATTAAATCCTTATGAACATGGAGAGTGTTATGTGACAGCAGATGGAATGGAGACAGATTTAGATCTGGGACACTATGAACGATTCACGGGTATTGAGACAACTCGTGACAACAGTGTAACAACAGGTCGTATTTACTTAAGTGTGATTGAGAAAGAACGTCGTGGAGATTACTTAGGTAAGACAATACAGGTGGTTCCACATATTACAGATGAGATTAAGCGCAGAATTCAGCTTAATGCAACAAAGAAACACCTTGATTTTGTTATAACCGAGATTGGCGGTACTATCGGAGATATAGAAAGCCAGCCTTTCTTAGAAGCAATACGTCAGCTACGTTGGGAACTTGGACCAACACGCTCATTAAATGTACATCTGACTTATGTGCCATATCTGGCTGCCGCTGGAGAATTAAAAACCAAACCAACACAGACAAGTGTGAAGCAATTACAGGGACTGGGAATACAGCCTGAGGTCTTGGTTTTAAGAACTGAGCATGAACTGAATGATGATATAAGAGCCAAGGTGGCTCATTTCTGTAATGTAGACATGCCAGCTGTCATACAGAGTCAGGATCTTCCAAGTATTTATGAAGTACCAGTTAACATGCAGCGTCAGGGACTGGATACTATATGTTTAAAGAAAATGGGAATCGAACCTAACAGTTTGCCTGAGTTGGGTCCTTGGCACAGTTTTCTTGAACACAGAAAAAAGGCAACTTCTATTTTGAATATAGGACTTGTCGGAAAATATGATTTACAGGATGCATATAAGAGTATCATTGAGAGTCTTGCACATGCAGGAACATACAATGATCGCAAGATAAAGACTCACTTTATCAACAGTGAGTATCTCACAAAGGAAAATGCAGATGAGTTGCTGAGCGGAATGGCAGGTGTGGTTATCTGTCCGGGGTTCGGAACTCGTGGAATAGAAGGTAAGATTATCGCAGCAGAATATACAAGAACGCATAACATACCAACCTTCGGAATATGTCTGGGTATGCAGATGATGGTTATTGAGTTTGCCAGAAACGTACTCGGTCTGTCTGATGCCAACAGCAGTGAAATGGATGCTGATACTCCTAACAATGTAATTGACATGATGGAGGAACAGAAGAATATACATCAGAAAGGCGGAACAATGCGCTTGGGCAGTTATGACTGTAAAATCGTTGAAGGCAGTCATACATGGGAAGCTTATGATAAAGTAGAACTTATAAAAGAAAGACACCGTCACCGTTATGAATTTAACAACAGATATGTTGAGGCTTACGAGAATAACGGAATGAAGTGTGTGGGAATCAATCCTGATTCAAATCTCGTAGAGATCGTTGAGATTCCATCGTTGAAATGGTATATAGGAACGCAATTCCATCCTGAATATTCGTCAACGGTGTTACATCCGCATCCTTTATTTATGAGTTTTATCAAAGCATGCATAGGACAATAATTAAAACAGATATATATTAAGATAATGGAACAGTTGAAACATGAGTGTGGCGTTGCAATGATACGTCTTTTAAAACCTCTTGATTATTATAAGAAGAAATACGGTACATCAAGATACGGACTGAATAAACTGTATCTGATGATGGAAAAGCAGCATAATCGAGGTCAGGAAGGCGCGGGAATAGCTTGTGTTAACATGGATGCACCTGTGGGCTCTGAATATATGTTTCGTGAGCGTGCAGAAGGAAAAGATGCAATTACTGAAATATTCAGCAGAATCAATCCCGAATGGGAAAACGCATCAATCTATATGGGACATTTACGTTACTCAACTACTGGTAAGAACGGACTGAGTTATGTACATCCCTTTTTAAGAAGAAATAACTGGCGTGCAAAGAACCTGTGTCTTTGCGGAAACTTTAATATGACAAATATTGACGAGATTTTCGCAAAGATGATTCGTCAGGGACAGTCCCCACGTATGTATGGTGATTCATATATCACATTGGAACTGATGGGACACCGATTGGATCGTGAGGTGGAACGCAACTTCGAGGAAGCCAAACGATTGGGCTTACAGGATCTTGACATAACAGAATATATAGAACAACATGTGGAGATGGGTAATGTGTTGCGTACCACAATGGCCGATTATGATGGTGGATATGTGATGTGTGGTCTTACTGGTAGTGGCGAGATGTTTGCTGTCCGCGATCCGTGGTCAATACGTCCTGCCTTCTATTATCAGGATGATGAGATTATGGCATTGGCGAGCGAGCGTCCTGTTCTTCAGACAACATTCGATCTTACAGCCGACGATATACATGAACTGCCTGCTGGTGAGGCTTTCATCATTAATAAGAACGGAAAGAGTAAGCTTGAAACCATTATCCCAAAGAAAGCAGACGCAAAATGTAGCTTTGAAAGAATATATTTCAGTCGTGGCTCTGATTGTGATATCTATCGTGAGCGTAAACAACTGGGAGAACAGCTTACAACCAACATTCTGAATGCCCTTGATGGAGATACCGACCATACAGTATTCTCATTTATCCCGAATACGGCTGAAGTTGCTTTCTACGGAATGGTAGAAGGATTAAGACGTAAGGGATTGAATGTCAGAAGCGAGAAAGTGGCTTGGAAAGATATCAAACTGCGTACATTCATCACCGAGGCTGGCTCACGTAACGATCTTGCTTCACATGTATATGATGTTACTTATGGTGTCTTGCAGCCATACGAGGATAATCTGGTAATTATTGATGACAGTATTGTCCGTGGAACAACATTACATGAGAGCATCTTTAAGATTCTTGACCGTTTGCATCCTCGTAAGATTGTGATGGTCAGCAGTTCGCCTCAAGTGCGCTATCCTGATTTCTACGGAATCGACATGCCGCGTCTGGAGGATTTCTGCGCATTCCGTGCTGCCATAGCATTGCTTGAGGAAAGAAATATGCAACATGTCATAGAAGAGACATACGAAGCATGCAAGAAAGAGCTTCTTCTTCCTAAGGACCAGATGCGAAATTGTGTGTGTGGAATATATGCACCGTTTACAGTCGAGGAAATCAATAGGAAGATGGCTGAGATGTTACGTCCGGAAGGAATGAAGGCCCCAATTGAGTTCATCTTCCAAACGATTGAAGGTTTACACAAGGCTTGTCCTAATAATCGTGGCGACTGGTATTTCACAGGAGATTATCCAACTCCTGGAGGCAACAAACTTGTAAATCAGGCATTTGTTGATTTTATGGATTTAAAAAAGAATAAATAAGTATTATAACTAATAAATATAAATGTTATTATGTGTGGAATTGCATCTATTTTCAATATTAAGCAGCAGACACCTGCTTTGCGACAGAAAGCATTACGCATGAGTCAGAAATTACGTCATCGTGGACCAGACTGGAGTGGTATCTATGTCGGTGGCAGCGCGATACTTGCCCATGAGCGTTTGAGTATTGTTGATCCTGAAAGTGGAGGTCAGCCTCTGTTTACATCAGACAGAAAACAGGTTCTGGCTGTTAATGGTGAGATTTACAATCATCAGGATATCCGTCAGAAATATGCTGGTAAGTATAATTTCCTGACAGGTAGCGATTGTGAGGTCATTCTGGCTTTATATAAGGATATTATTGCAAAAGACAATGAAGAGAAGATTACTTCAACTCAAATCTGTAATATGTTGGAGCAGTTGAATGGTATATTCGCTTTTGCTTTATACGATGAAGAACGCGATGAATTCCTGATAGCACGCGATCCTATTGGTGTCATTCCTCTTTATATCGGTTATGATAACGACGGAACAGTATATATAGCATCCGAACTTAAGGCTCTTGAAGGTCAGTGTGAACGTTATGAACCATTCTTGCCAGGACACTATTATTGGAGCCGTGAACCAGGAGTAAAGAGATGGTACACAAGAAAATGGATGAATTATGATTCTGCTTTATGTAAGGAAGGTGACACTTTCAAGAAGGCAAGCGACAGAATCAAGGACGCTTTGACAACAGCAGTGAAACATCAGCTTATGTCCGATGTCCCTTACGGTGTACTTCTTTCAGGCGGATTGGATTCTTCTATCATATCTGCCATTGCAGAGAAATTTAGTGAACACCGTATTGAGAATGATAGTAAGACAAAAGCCTACTGGCCACGTCTTCACTCATTTGCTGTGGGATTGAAAGATGCTCCGGACTTAAAGAAAGCACGTCTTGTGGCAGATCATATCGGAACTGTACACCATGAGATAAACTACACTATTCAGGAAGGTCTTGATGCCATTCGTGATGTGATTTATTTCATCGAGACATATGATGTTACAACAGTGCGCGCATCAACTCCGATGTATCTGTTGGCACGTGTTATAAAGTCAATGGGTATTAAGATGGTTCTCTCTGGAGAGGGAGCAGATGAGATCTTCGGAGGATATCTGTATTTCCATAAGGCTCCATCTGCACAAGCATTCCACGAAGAGACTGTACGTAAGTTGTCAAAACTTTATTTATATGACTGTTTACGTGCAAACAAGAGTCTTAGCGCGTGGGGCGTAGAAGGACGTGTGCCATTCCTCGACAAGGAATTCCTTGATGTGGCTATGGATCTTAATCCAGAATTCAAGATGTGCGGTCCTGATAAGGAAGCCGGACAGGATAAGTTTGTCATAGAGAAGAAAGTTGTTCGTGAGGCATTCTCTGATTTGTTGCCAGAAGAAATTGTATGGCGACAGAAAGAACAGTTCTCTGACGGTGTAGGTTATTCATGGATTGATACACTTAAACGCATAACTGAAGAAGCCGTGACAGACGAACAAATGGCTAAAGCAGCAGAACGTTTCCCAATAAATACTCCAAAAAATAAGGAAGAATACTATTATCGTAGTATCTTTGCAGAACATTTCCCTTCTGACAGTGCTGCTCGTAGTGTTCCAAGTGAGGCAAGTGTGGCATGCTCTACAGCGATAGCACTAGAATGGGATGAAACATTCAAGAATCTCAATGATCCAAGTGGACGTGCAGTTAAGGGAGTACATGAACAAGCATACTAAAAAAATAGATAAAGATAATAGATGGTAAAAATGGAAGCAATATTAACACTTAGTGATGGTAGTCAGTTTATAGGTAAATCTTTTGGATATGAAAGCCCTGTGTCTGGTGAGGTGGTTTTTAATACAGCAATGACAGGATATCCTGAAAGCTTAACAGACCCAAGTTATGCAGGACAGATATTAACATTCACATATCCGCTCATAGGTAATTACGGTGTGCCTGATACTGCATCGGGTGATGATAAATTACCTTTATTCATGGAAAGCGACCGTATCCATGCCAAGGCTATCATCGTTTCTGATTATAGTGAGAATTATAGTCACTGGAACGCAAAGGAATCATTGTCTGAATGGCTGAAACGTGAACACATCCCAGGCATTACCGGAATAGATACACGACGACTGACTATGTTGTTGCGTGAACATGGTGTGATGACAGGAAAGATAACTCTCTCACCAACCCAGCAATCTTCACAGTCGCTCTCTGATAGCGATTCTTCAGTTGAGGAAGTTGCTTATGATTCTGTTAACTGGGTAGAGATCGTTAGTTGTAAGGACGTGATAACTTATAAGCCAAAAGATGCAAAATATCGTGTCGTTCTTGTCGATTGCGGTGTTAAGGCCAATATCATACGATGTCTTTATCGTCGTGGTGTTGAAGTGGTAAGAGTGCCATGGAACTATGACTTTAACAATATGGAGTTCGATGGTCTGTTCCTTGCAAATGGTCCTGGTGACCCTGAACTATGTAGTGTCACTGTAAACAATATCCGCACTTTCCTTAATCGTAAGGATGTAAAACCATGTATGGGTATCTGTTTGGGTAACCAGTTGTTGGCAAAGGCTGCTGGAGCGAAGACCTATAAGCTGAAATATGGTCATCGCAGTCACAACCAGCCTGTCAGACGCTTAGGCTCTGATCTCTGTTTCATCACATCGCAGAATCACGGATATGCAGTAGATGATACAACATTGCCTTCTGACTGGGAACCATTGTTCGTAAATATGAATGACGGTTCTAATGAGGGTATTCACCATAAGACAAATCCATGGATGTCGGCTCAGTTCCACCCAGAGGCATGTTCAGGTCCGGTTGATACAGAATTCCTCTTTGACGATTTCATCTCAATGTTGGACGCAGCTTCTGCTAATAAATCGGTTGGAGATAATCAGATAAAACCAACAGAGAAGCAAACAGTAGAAAAGCCAAAGAAAGTATTGCTGCTGGGTTCTGGTGCCTTGAAAATCGGTGAAGCAGGTGAGTTTGACTATAGTGGTTCACAAGCATTAAAGGCATTGAAGGAAGAAGGTGTAGAGACTATACTTGTAAATCCTAATGTCGCAACAGTGCAGACATCAAAGGATGTGGCAGACCGCGTCTATTTCCAACCAGTACAACCTTCGTTTGTTGAACGAATCATAGAAAAAGAACGCCCTGACGGCATCTTATTGTCATTCGGAGGTCAGACTGCCTTAAACTGTGGAGTTGAACTATATAAGAGCGGTGTGTTGGAAAAATATGGTGTGAAAGTACTTGGAACACCTGTTCAGGCTATTATCGACACTGAAGATCGCGACTTGTTTGTTAAGCGATTGGATGAAATTGGTGTTAAGACCATAAAGAGCGAGGCTTGTAGCACAGTAGAGGAGGTTCGTCGCGCAGCAGAACATCTCGGTTTCCCTGTAATCCTTAGAGCTGCATATGCCCTCGGTGGCTTGGGCTCAGGATTCTGTGATAACGAGGAAGAACTGCAACGTCAGGCAGAAGAAGCATTCTCTTTCTCTCCACAGGTGCTTGTAGAAAAGAGTCTCAAAGGTTGGAAGGAAATAGAATACGAGGTAGTTCGCGACCGCTTTGACAACTGTATCACTGTATGTAACATGGAGAACCTCGACCCTCTTGGAATCCATACAGGTGAAAGTATCGTAGTTGCACCGTCACAGACTTTGACTAACTCTGAATATCATAAGTTAAGAGCTCTTGCAATAAAGATTATCCGTCATATCGGCATCGTTGGCGAATGTAATGTTCAGTATGCACTTGATCCTCAGTCTGAAGATTATCGTGTAATTGAGGTTAACGCACGTCTTTCACGTTCATCAGCTCTGGCATCTAAGGCAACAGGTTATCCGCTTGCGTTCGTTGCAGCAAAATTAGGACTTGGATATGGTTTGTTCGACCTTAAGAACTCTGTAACAAAGACAACAAGTGCCTTCTTTGAACCAGCTCTCGACTATGTGGTTTGTAAGATTCCACGTTGGGACTTGACAAAATTCCAAGGTGTAAAACGCCAGTTAGGTTCATCTATGAAGAGTGTCGGTGAGGTCATGGCAATTGGACGTACATTCGAAGAGGCAATCCAAAAGGGATTACGTATGATTGGTCAGGGAATGCACGGTTTTGTAGATAATCATGATATAAAGATCACAGATATAGAGAAAGCACTACGTGAACCAACAGATATGCGTATATTTGTTGTGGCTAAGGCTTTGCAGAGAGGTTATACCATTGAGCAAATCCATAATCTTACCAAGATTGACCGTTGGTTCCTCCAGAAACTGAAGCATATAATGGATATTGACGATCACTTAAGACAATTCTCATACTTGTCTGAATTGTCAGAGTTTATGGAATCTACTGAGTTCATGGAATTCCTTGAAACTCCTGAATTCATGGAACTGCTATACGATGCAAAAGTATATGGTTTCTCAGATTTCCAGATCGCACGTGCATTAGGCTTAGGTCCTGGTATGAATATGGAGAAAGCCGGATTGCTTGTACGTGAGTGGCGTAAGGAGTTAGGAATCATGCCAGTTGTTAATCAGATTGACACATTGGCTGCTGAATACCCTGCTCAGACAAACTATCTGTATTTGTCATATCATTAATGAAAATCATACGATGTCATTAAATAATCATTGCAATTCCCGATAGTCTATGTAACCAATTCCATATACATAATTTTGTTTTGAATTGTTTATTATGAGATAAACTAAGAAAAATCGCATTATTTTTGAAGAATAAGCGGATAATTTGAGTATGATTTAAACAAAAATATTTATTTTTGCAGAAACAATACAGAATTATAAATTCATAACTAATAATTATGTGTGGAATTGTAGGTTACATAGGAAAAACTCATGCATACCCAATCTTGATTAAGGGACTTAAGAGATTGGAGTATCGTGGCTATGACAGTGCGGGAGTTGCAATGATTAATGATAATGGTAATCTGAATGTATATAAGGCTAAAGGAAAGGTTGCTGATCTTGAGGCCTATTGTGAAGATAAAGACACTTCTGGATGTGTAGGTATAGCTCATACCCGATGGGCTACACATGGCGAGCCTAACAGCGCAAATGCACATCCCCATTATTCTGCTTCAGGAAGACTTGCATTAATACATAACGGCATTATTGAGAACTATCTTACCGTCAAGGAAAAACTTGTAGGCAGAGGTATCGCCTTTAAGAGTGTTACCGATTCCGAGGTTTTGATACAACTCATTGAATACATAATGCAGAGTAATAATCTGGAACTTCTGGAGGCTGTGCAAGTGGCGTTACACCAGGTTATTGGTGCCTATGCAATTGCAATCTTAGACCGTGAACATCCTGATACGATAATCTGTGCACGTCAGAGTTCTCCTTTGGTAGTAGGCTTAGGCAGCGACGGAGCATATTACATAGCTTCCGATGCAAGTCCGATAGCTGAATACACCGATAAGGTCGTATATCTGAATGATGGAGATATCGCAGTGTTGCAGCCAGGTCATGATTTGCGTGTCGTGAATATGGATAACGAGACACAGCATCCAAATGTAAAGCAGATTGATGTGACTCTTGGACAACTGGAAAAAGGTGGCTATCCTTATTTCATGTTGAAAGAAATATTCGAACAGCCATCATGTCTGCGCGATTGTATGCGTGGACGTATCAGTGTTGAAGGTTATCATATAACTCTTTCTGCAGTTATTGATTATCGTGATAAATTAATAAATGCACGACGTATAATAATTGTGGCATGCGGAACAAGTTGGCATGCGGGACTTATCGGTAAACAACTGTTTGAAAGTCTGTGTCGCACCCCAGTGGAAGTGGAATATGCTTCTGAGTTCCGTTACAGAGACCCGGTATTATATCCAGACGATGTCGTTGTTGCAATATCTCAGAGTGGTGAGACTGCCGACACATTGGCTGCAATAGAATTAGCACGAAAGGCAGGTGCGTTTGTGTTTGGTATCTGTAATGCGATAGGTGCAAGCATTCCGCGTCTTACTCAAACTGGAGTATATATCCACGTAGGTCCTGAAATCGGTGTGGCATCAACAAAGGCATTCACCGGACAGGTTATAGTTCTGTCTATGCTTGCCCTCTGTCTTGCAAACGAACGTCATACTATAAGTGACGAGAAGTACAAGGAGATGGTTGCAGAACTGATTAGAATACCTGAAAAGATGGAGAAGGCATTGAAGACCAATGAACAGATTGAGCGTCTGGCTCCGATATTCACTTATGCAAAGAACTGTCTGTACTTAGGACGAGGATATAATTATCCTGTTGCTCTTGAAGGTGCACTCAAATTGAAGGAAATATCATATATTCATGCAGAAGGTTATCCTGCAGCCGAGATGAAGCATGGTCCTATTGCCCTTATCGACTCAGAAATGCCTGTTTTCGTTATTGCCACTCGTGATAAACTATATGAGAAGGTAATAAGTAATATTCAGGAGGTGCGTGCTCGTGGAGGTAGAGTTACGGCACTCGTTACAGAAGGCGATGAACAGATACGTAAGTTTGCCGATCATGTAATAGAACTGCCTGACACTATCGAGTGTTTCCAGCCGCTCATCGCTTCTATTCCGCTTCAACTTCTGGCATATCATATTGCTGTATGTAAGGGAAAGGATGTCGATCGTCCACGTAACCTTGCCAAGAGTGTAACGGTGGAATAATC